>JABFRM010000155.1 GCA_013141155.1 Methylococcaceae bacterium
CGCTGCCTATCGGTAAGCCTCTGTATTTCACCTACGCGTTGCTCCGGCTCAACACCCGGCCCTGTGCAGCTATCGGGGACTAAAAATCATCACTTCGCTATCGCTCCGTTTCCATGATTTTCAGCGTTAGCAGTCGTTATCCAAATGCTGCCATCTGCTGCCATGGCTATTCCTTCACGACTGCCCGTTTTAGAGTAGCCAACCGAAATTTCCGCAATGAGCGTGCCATCAGCCTTGTAATGAGCTAAATGTTTGCCGTTTGATCTTCTAATCCTCACCCATAAACTGCCATCGGCGGCTATGGCGATATTTTTTATATAGTCGAAAGGAGACGACTTGGCCATCACGGATATAAGCGTGCCATCAGTTTTGACATGCTGAATACGGTTGGACGAGGCCACCCATAAGCTACCATCTGCCGCAATTGCAATGCTGGTAGGTTCAATAAATCCCACTGCATTACCGTCATGGATTCTAAGCATACTGATAAGAGTGCCATACGCATTAAAATGTTGAATACGACTGTTGCCCGTATCCGCCACCCACACGCTGCCATCCGCTGCCGCCGCAATGCCTTCAGGCTGATTAAATACTGGCGGCGCAGGCTGATTAGGTACTGTCAGCCCAACCTGGTACGCCCCCGCAGCCCACGCTAACGGCTGCCCTAAACCCAGCAATATCCATAATCCTATTTGTAATGCCCAGCGTTTTCTTTTCATGGCCTATCCTCATTTAATTGTTAAGTTGTTGACGTTAAATATTATCGGCTTACCGCCTTTTTTGAGCGTTAGGGGCATGGTGCAAACGTCAAAAATAGGTTGCCTCCAATTAGAAACCTAGCTCCCTGAATGGGAGCTGAATATTCTTGCCGATCCTGTACATAAAACCCCAACAAATCATTTCGTGTCGTGCATAACTTTAACTTGGATAACGGGTAGATTTCAGGTATCTGTACACGAAAATAAGACCATCCGCAAAAAAATGTGGTGCAGTAGAGAGAGGAGTCTTTCAGACAAGGCTTTGCTGTCATGATAATCAAAATGATAGACTTAATATCCCATTTAGTTTCTATTTTAAAGTATTTTTAAGCACAATTGCCCTGATACATTGGGGCTTGCTTGTACGTAATCAGCCAATTTAATGCGGTATACTAGCGCCTGGAGCGATATCAATATCAAAACACTTTAGGTTAATTTGCACTTTATGCTATCAGAACAAGAGTTAATCGCTATTTTGTCTGAGTTAGAATCAGACAAAATAGAAAGGACAGCCTCTGAAAATAATACCGATAAATTTTCGGAAGCTATTTGTGCATTTTCCAATGACTTTCCCAACCATAAACAACCTGGATATTTAATCATTGGTAGCGATGATAAAACCGGAAAAATAGTTGGTTTAACGATTACTGATAAATTACTGAAAGATTTAGCGGCTATTCGTAATAATGGGCAAATCTTGCCACAACCATCCTTAACCATACAAAAATACTCGCTGCTAGGAGGTGAGTTAGCGGTGGTGGAAGTTTTTCCAAGCCCTATACCGCCTGTTCGGTACAAAGGTAAAGTCTGGATTCGAGTAGGTCCCAGCAAAGCCGTAGCCAATGAAGCCGAAGAATCGCGTTTAAGTGAAAGGCGGGCTGCCCATATTAGAAATTTTGATAGTTCGCCCGCTTTTGGTAGCCTAGTATCAGATATTAATATTGAATTATTCAAGTTGACTTATTTACCTAATGCCGTTGATGCAGAAATATTAGCTGCCAACCATCGTGAAATAAAACCACAATTAGCCTCGCTTCGGTTATATGACGCCGTAAATGATTGCCCTACTTATGCCGGCATATTGATACTCGGCAATAATCCAAAATTTTATATGCCGGGTGCTTATGTTCAATATGTGCAGTATATTGGTGAAACTATGGACAGTGACGTTTTAAACGAAACTGAATTTTCAGGTGATCTATTATCAATGATGCGGCAACTTGATTTATTCGTTAAACATAATATTGAAGAGCGTCCTGTTAAAATTTCCTCTTTACAAGAAACCATTGTAAAAACTTATCCATCTAAGGCTATTAGGGAATTGTTAAATAATGCGGTTATGCACCGTAATTACGAATCTAACGCCCCCGTAAAATTCTATGAGTTCAGTGACCGAATTGAGATTTCTAATCCTGGTGGGTTATATGGATCAGCAAGGCCAGATAACTTCCCCAATCAAAACGATTACCGTAATCCCATTGTGGCTGAAGCACTTAAAATCATGGGTTATGTCAATAAATTCAACCGTGGCGTAGCCACTGCACAAGCAGAATTAACAGCAAATGGTAATCTTCCCGCAAAGTTTACTGTTGATTTACCTTTACATTTCAGTGTAACCATTTACAAAAAGCAATACCCCACTGGGGACAAGTGATATGAAGATAATTACCTTTTTTAATAATAAAGGGGGCGTTGGTAAAACAACGACTGTTTATCATATTGCTTGGATGTTGAAAGAATTAGGCTATAAAGTTTTGGCAGTTGATTTAGACCCGCAATGTAATCTTTCTTCCATATTTTTATCTACGGAAAGAATGGAAGAAATAGTTTTAGAAGAGCAAAAAGTGACAATTCTTGATGCGATTATCCCCGTGAGCGAAGGCGAACCTTATATTCCTGTACATGTTGAGCCAATAGCTGAAAACTTATCCCTATTAGTGGGGAATTTATCGCTCTCAGCATTTGAAGATAAATTAAGCGATGCTTGGACAAAATGCCTTGAAGGCGATGTTTATGGATTTAAAGTCACTTCCATATTTAAAACCTTAATAGAAGATGCCGCTCTTCGATGTCATGCCGATTATGTATTGATAGATGTTGGTCCTAATCTGGGTGCTATAAATCGCGCTGTTCTGATCTCAAGTGAATTTGTAGTATTACCGGTTGCGGCAGATTTATTTTCTCTGCAAGGGATTAAGAATTTAGGGAAAACGCTTAATGAATGGAAAAATCAATGGAATAAGCGCGTATTAGAATATCCAAAGGAAGATAAAACTGCTATCCCACAAGGGAAAATGCAACCGATCGGCTACTTAATTATGCAATATACGGATCGTGCCAGTCGGCCAGTTAAGTCTTATATTAAATGGGCGGATAGGATACCGCAGGTGTATTTACAAAATGTCTTAAAAGTTGAGCAGGGTGATACGTCTATTTCAGTGGCGACAGACAGCAATTGTTTAGCATTATTAAAGCATTATCATAGCCTTGCACCGATGTCTATGGAAGCAAAAAAACCTATTTTTTTACTAAAGCCTGCCGATGGGGCAATAGGTGCTCATTTTCAAGCCGTGTTAAAATGTTATGAACACTTTGAAGCATTAACTAAAAAGATATTAACTAAAGCAATTTAGCAGGTAAGGAGGATCATGTTTCGCGAACTGCATTGGGCTACTTGCAAGTTGAAGCATACCTTGACCTGGCTAAAAGACGGCAAAGTTCATATTGATTACCGTCCCGTACATCTGCATACATTAACTGACGAAGTTGAGATGATTCCACCGAAAGAGCGGATTTACTGCGTCGGCGACGACAATAAGGAACGAAGGTTTAATTAAACCCGAAATTTGTTCTGATTAGAAAAGTACTTCAGCAAGCACCGCCATGCTGATAGGGATGCCAGTATCCAGTCACATGGATGTGAATGTATGGCTTGGCATTGTGCCTAAATTGAGCGGCAGCGCAATAGGTAAGTTATCATCCATGGCTTTGGATTCCGGCATCTCTGCTGAATTGAGCCAAACAGCAAAGATCACTATTGAAGATAATGACAATCAAATTTTTATCAGCATAGCCAGTTTATGGGAAATATCCATTAAGACGGCATTGGGCAAATTACAAATCAAGGACGAGTATGAAACCGTACTAACCGATGCTGTTGAGAACGATATAGTGATTCATCAGTTTGTTTTGGATGAACAGGGGCATTATCAGTTAAAAAATATGTTCACAGATGGCTTTGCCACACCGTCTTTGTTTCCTGATTTAGCGATTGAGCTGGCGGAAGTGTTTGAAACGTGGGCAGAGGAATGACATTGCCAAACACTTTTTAATTAGCTGTGAAGAATTGATCAATCTGCTCTTTTTTACACGATAATAGGCTTACTTTTCTCTTTTTACTAACATCTATCTCAATGGCTATCAACCCAACTCAACCCATCTACTTCTCCACCCAACACCGCCTACAATGGGAGGAAGCGCAGCAAAAACATGTTATCCTTTACCCTGAAGGCATGGTGGAGCTTAACCAAAGTTCGGCGGAAATTTTAAAGCTGTGTGATGGCTCACGCACCTTGGCACAAATCGTCAGCGATCTGGAAGAGAAATTCGCGACCACTGGACTGACCAACGACATTACCGCTTTTTTAGAGGCTGCGTTATCAAATGGCTGGATTAACCAACACTAACATCACCCCACCGCGCTGGCTGACGGCAGAGCTGACTTACGCTTGTCCGTTGCAGTGTCCGTATTGCTCTAACCCATTGGACTACGCTAAATATCCCACTGAGCTTAGCACCGAAGATTGGATGCGGGTATTGACCGAAGCGCGAAAAATGGGTGCGCTGCAATTGGGTTTTACCGGCGGTGAACCCTTGACGCGCCAAGATTTGCCGGAATTAGTGAAACACGCACGCGAATTGGGTTATTACTCCAACTTGATTACCTCGGGTTATGGCATGACCGAGGAAAAAATCGTACAACTTAAAGAAGCGGGCTTAGACCATATTCAAGTGAGCATTCAAGCCAGCACCCAAGAGTTAAATGACCATATTGCCGGTACGACGTCGTTTGAACATAAAAAAACCGTCGCGCATTTGGTCAAAAAACACGGCTATCCGATGGTGTTGTGTGTGGTCATTCACCGCGAAAACATCCATCAAATGCCAGAAATTTTGGCGATGGCAGAAGAGCTGGGCGCTGATTATGTAGAGTTGGCAAACACCCAGTATTACGGTTGGGCACACGCCAACCGTAATTTATTGCTGCCAACCAAGGAGCAGTTTGTAAAAGCGGAACAAATTGCACAGGCGTTTAAAGAAAAAGCCGCCGGTAAGATGAAAATTTATTACGTCGTGCCAGACTTTTACGAAGACCGCCCAAAAAAATGTATGAACGGCTGGGGTACGACTAACTTGACGATTGCACCGGATGGTGTGGCGTTGCCTTGCCATTCTGCGCGCGAATTGCCGGGATTGGATTGCCCAAATGTGAAGGATTACAGCATTAGCGAAATTTGGAATGAATCAAAGGCGTTTAACTTCTTTCGCGGCGATGACTGGATGCAAGAGCCTTGCCGCAGTTGTGACGAAAAGGAAAAAGACTTAGGGGGATGCCGCTGCCAAGCGTATCTCTTGACGGGGGATATGTATAAGACTGATCCGGTATGCAGCAAATCGCCCGAGCATGGCGTGGTTCAAGAAGCGATTGACGCGGCTGCAAAAGCCAGCCAGTTAGCTGCCAATGAACAACCGCTGGTGTTTCGCAACAGCAAAAATTCGCGGAATTTTTTGAAAACGCTATAGGACTATGAAATTGTCAAACACCGCATTAATTCAAATGCACGCTTAACAGATCACACTTTGTGCGCTGCAAAGTATCACTGGAAGGCGAGCCTAATAAACTTAAGATACCCTGATGATTGTGTGCGCCTATGACAATTAAATCAACGGCTTGCTCTTGCGCCAAGGTAACGATTTCTTTAGCGGGTATGCCCGCCCTTAACCATTGATTCGCCTCGACAATCCCTAAGTCAACTGCAAACTCTGCTAAAGTGATTTGCTCTGCGTCTAGCAGATCGGCCATCAAGTTATCGTTATCATTAGTAACATGTTCAATAACATGCAAAATACTTAACTTGGCGTTATTTTGGGCGGCGATTTGCTGGGCTTTTTTGGCGATGAGAAGATTTTGCCGAGAATAATCGATTGCTAATAAGACGTGTTGATAGCTGGACATTTAGAACCTCTTTAGTCAGTGGGTATTAGTAATTATTGGAAATGATAGCCTAAAAATAAATTTTTACGACAGGTGCAAGCAACTCAATTTTATATTTGAGGCATGCAACACATTTTTTAGCGGCGTTATTGAACGAGTAATAAATAATAGTTTCATTTTGATAAAAGCATTCGCCAGGGTAGACATGACCCCAATGCTACGTTGTGTTAAAGTGTCGAGTATGATTCAAGAAACCATTATTATCACCCAAAATACCACAGGTAAGGCACACATAGCCCCTATGGGCATTCATGTAGAGCAAGCGGATGAAATCATTATCCTGCCGTTTCGCCCGTCCACCACTTTAGATAATATGCTTGCCACCCAAACGGCAGTGGTTAATTATTGTGATGATGTGCGCATTTTTGCAGGCTGTTTAACTGGGCGCCGCGATTGGCCTTTGCATGCGGCAGAAAAAATCAGCGGGCAAGTGTTGCAAAACACCCTGGCGCATAGCGAAGTGGAATTACTGAGCATCGAAGAAGATCCAATCCGGCCTAAACTCATTTGCAAAATCGTCCATACCGTAAATCACCGCCCCTTTATGGGCTTTAATCGCGCCCAATTTGCAGTCTTGGAGGCTGCGATATTAGTGAGTCGCCTAGACTGGCTTCCGCTTGAAAAAATTCAAGCTGAACTGGATTATTGCCGTATTGGCCTAACTAAAACCGCCGGTACTCGGGAGTTAGAAGCTTGGGGCTGGTTAATGGATTTGTTCGCCCAAAAAGCCGCTGAGCAAACGCCATGAGCAAGCTGTTAGCCAGCGTCAATAGCCTGGGTGAAGCGCAATTGGTTTTAAGCATCGGCGTGGATATTATTGATTTAAAACAGCCGGCACTGGGTGCGCTGGGGGCTTTGGATTTACCCTGCGTACGCGACATTGTTAATGCCGTTAGTGGCAAATGCCCCATTAGCGCCACCGTTGGCGATTTGCCCATGCAGCCTGAGATTATCTTTAATGCTGTTAAATCCATGGCCCAAACCGGTGTTGATTATATTAAAATCGGTTTTTTCCCTGGTGGCGACTGGCTGGCAACAATTACGCAACTGGCTGACCTCAGCAGGGATGGGCATGCCTTGATAGCGGTTTTGTTTGCAGATACTCAACCAGATTTCACGTTTTTACCGGCATTAAAAGCTGCTGGTTTCCGAGGCGTGATGTTAGATACTATGGATAAAGGTCAAGGCTCCTTAACCCAAATCATGCCAAAAACCAACCTCATTGCCTTTATCGAAACCGCCAAACAACTCAATTTACTCTGTGGATTGGCAGGTTCACTCCGCCTAACTGATATAGCCGAACTTCTACCGCTTAATGCCGACTATCTCGGTTTTCGCGGCGCACTTTGTGAACAGCAACAACGTACCGCTACGCTCAACCTCCGTGCTATAGGGGCAATCAAGCAAGCCTTACGTTTTTAATCAATGCCATCGCCTGAACAGCTACTCCTGGCGCATCGCCAAAAGCTCTTAGCTTGCATGCAATGCCCGAATATGATCGGGCCGGTGGTTGCCGGATCGCCCGTTTTATCCAAAATACTCTTAATCGGCCAGGCACCCGGCGACAAAGAAGGATTCTATGCCAAACCTTTTGCTTGGACAGCCGGTAAAACCTTATTTAAATGGTTTGAGCAAATTGGCCTTGATGAACAGACTTTTCGTCAACGGGTTTATATGGCTGCGGTTTGCCGCTGTTTTCCGGGCAAAAATCCTAAGGGGGGGGATCGGGTGCCTGATGCGGTTGAAATCAGCAACTGTTCCGTCTGGTTGAAAGCAGAAGTCGCTTTGCTGAAACCCGCCTTAATTTTACCCGTCGGCAAACTGGCTATCTTGCAGCTACTTAGCTTTGATAAATTAACCGAGGTTATCGGTAAAACTCATGCCACTGTTTATCATGATTATCCGGTTGACGTTATTCCCTTGCCGCATCCCTCCGGCGCATCCACTTGGCACCGAACCGAACCTGGATTGAGTTTGCTGCAATCGGCATTGGCTGAAATTCAACGGCATTCGGTTTGGCGGGAGCTTGTTCAAGGGACTTAGGATTTGGCTAAAAATAACTTCCCGATTTATGAATATTCATTTGTAGGGACGTTATTGCTCACCTATCCTTGCCTTGTTCAGGATGATGACGCTGCCAATGGTCGTTACGGAATATTTCCAGCGGTTGATACTGGTTTTTATAACTCATTTTGGGGCAATCGGCTATCCAATACCCCAAGTAAAGCCAGTCCAGCTTAAGTTGCTTGGCATAGTTCAGTTGCCATAACACCGCGTATACGCCAAGGCTGTAGTGGGCAAAATCGGGGTCGAAAAAGGTGTATACCGCAGACAGTGCGTCTGCAAAGTGATCCACAACAGCCACTGCCACCAGTTGTCCGGCAATAGTAAATTCGACGAAATGGGTGTCGCACCAGGCGCTGCTTAAAAATCGCAGGTACTCTTCACTGGTGGCGTACTGCATGCTACTGTCTGGGTGTTTAATGCGTTGATAGCGACAATATAAATCATAATGTTGTTGTTCAAAAATCGCCGGTTTGATCAACGCTTCTGTGGCGCGGTTTTTGGTTAAACAGCGGCTTTGGTTGCGATTCGGTTTAAAATCGGCAATGGGAATTCTGACCGGTATACACGCTGAGCAATTAGCGCATTGCGGTGTATAAACCTCACTGCCATTACGGCGGAATCCTTGTGCAATCAGTTGTGCATAGGTCTCAGTGGTCATAGGGAATGAGGGATGCACAAACGTGGTTTGCGCGGTTTTATCGGCTAAATAACTGCACGCGTGCGGTTGTATCGAAAATAAAGGGATCGAAATCATAGTGTTTGCCAAGCAGTTGGATGAGGAGGCTGATCACAATATTGATTAAGCAAGGCTATAAACTTTTGGCGCTCAAGGTTTTGTGCGCCGAGGCTGCTAAGATGCGGGGTATGCACTTGGCAGTCGATGAGCTGATAATTCCAGGCTTTCAGGTGTTGCACTAAATGTACAAGCACAACTTTAGACGCATCAGTGACGCTGTGGAACATGGATTCCCCGAAAAACACCTGGCCGATAGCAACGCCGTACAATCCCCCGACTAACCGCTGCTGATACCAAGCCTCTACTGAATGGGCAATACCCATGCGGTGTAATTGTTGGTAGGCTTGTAACATGTCGGCACTAATCCAGGTGCCAGCGTTGTCGGTGCGTGGCTCAGCACAGGCCCGCATCACGTCGGTGAAACAGTGATTAAAAGTGAGTTGAAAGTCATTTTTATTGAGCGTTTTGTTCAAGCTTCGGGAAATATGTAGTTGTTCCGGTAATAATACCAAACGGGGGTTGGGTGACCACCATAGAATGGGTTCGTCGGGGTTAAACCAAGGGAAAATCCCTTTCCGGTAAGCATTAAGCAGGCGCGGCGGCGACAAGCAGCCGCCTATTGCCAGTAAGCCTTGTGGGTCGGTGAGGGCTTTATGCACTGCGGGAAAGGCTTGGTCAGGGTCGGCAGAGTTGAGTTGTGTTATAAACATACTGCTGCTAGGTGCAGGTTAATAAAACGGTACAGGTTTAGCAATACTTCGAGATAAGACATCAAACAGGCTCCTGAATTTCATGGCAAAGGGTTTTAACGTGGTTTTTTTTTGAGGGTATTGTAAATCTTAAAGCTTAGAATACAGGTTGATAACAGTAGCGTGATGGCGTTTGCGAATATGATGGCATAATTTTGGATTGTAAGGCCGTAAATAAGCCAAAATAAAACCCCTAAGGTAAAGGTACTGTACATGCTTAACGACAGCGCATCGGTGTTTTTGGTTTTGATGGTTAGAATCGCTTGTGGTAAAAATGAGCAGGTGGTGAGGGTTGCGGCTACATAACCAATTATTTCAGGGGTGATTTGCATATTGATCAAGAGACTGTTTGAAAAAGTGGTTGCAGTATAGTCTTCCGGTTACATGCTGGCAACACGGGCTATTTACGCTGTTAATGACCCTGTTCGGGGTTTAAGCATAAGTACCTACTCAAGAGGCTTAAGAGGTAATGGAATGTTGGATTGGGCGATTGCTTTTTGGGGATTATGGGCTTATTTTAAATTAATGTGAAAACTTGAATTATTCGCTATAATTATGTTTTTTCAGTAATAGTTTTTTTGAGTTCTAACGTATGGCAGCAGTAATGGCAGAAAAATCGGCACTAGGTTTACGCGAGGTGGTTTTATTAGTATTTTCTACCTTGGTGGTATTTATATTAATTGCGCTGCTAACCTTCAATATTGAAGATGCTGGTTTCTCGCATAGTGGATCCTTGCAGGCTATTCATAATGCCTGCGGTGTCGTGGGCGCGTGGATTTCCGATCTGACCTTGAGTTTGTTTGGTTTGATGGCGTATTGTTTGCCGATAATGCTGGCATGGATAGGGTATTTGGTTTATCGGGATCAACTGCATACCGAAAATAACTTTGTCATCATCATACGTTACGTAGGGTTTGTCGCTACCTTGGCTTTTGGTTCGGCATTATCTTATCTGCATCTGTTGCGGATTGGTATGGTTTTTCCCAATGGCACAGGGGGGATACTGGGACAGGAGCTAGGTGATTTAGCGTTTATTATGTTGGGCAATTCTGGTGCAACGTTGTTGTTGTTGGTAGGATTTTTAGCGGGCATTACGTTATTTACAGATTTTTCCTGGTTTAAAGTGCTGGATACCATCGGACGGCATACGCTTTCTATCTGCCAAATGCTCTGGGGTAGCGCCAGTGGCGTGAAAATTGCTGGGTTTAAACGAAATGCAATTGCTGTCGCTGATGAAATTGATGCCGAAGATGAGTATCAAGATGAACAATTACCGCCTAAAAACCCGCAAAAACTTAAAATCGCCCCAGTCATGAATACTGCTGAGAGATCGTTGGCTGAAATATCACTAAACGAAAATACTCGTGGCAGTATGGCTAGGTTATCTGAAGCCGCTTTAAATCGACATGAGCCACAGTTTAATAGCCCTCAACGAGAAATCCCTGTTAAAGCTGCCCCTTTACAAGCGGAAAAGCCCACTGTTGTGTCCATCAAAGGTAATATATCGAGAGGAGCCGACGCTAAAGCGGGCAGGCAAGAGCCTCAGTTTGAGGCCCAGTCGTTACCTTCATTAAGAGCCACAAAAACAAACGATGTGGATTTTGGTTTTGCTGACCACCCCCCTATGTTCCATGATACGGTTACCGATAAGCAAAGACAGCCTCTTCCAGAGGCGACTTTGGGTGCCAGGGTTATGGGCTATGATGCTAATTTGGGTTGTGGTGTGGATGAACCCACTTTAAAAAACTATCCGCCGCAGTTAGAGGAGGATATTGAAACAAACGCTTATTCGGCATCTTCGGTGAATTCGATAGACTTGACGTCAACGTTTAGTGACGCGCATAAACGGACTAATTTGGGAGCGACCCCCGTGTCGTTTAATAAAACCGGTAGTGTCCTGCCGGACTTATCGTTGTTGGATGAACGGGATACGCGGGTTAATGGCTATACCGCAAGCGATTTAGAAGCAATGTCGCGCTTGGTGGAGGCGGTTTTACAAGATTTTAATGTGACCGTGGATGTCGTGGATGTGCATCCAGGGCCAGTTATTACGCGCTTTGAGTTGCAACCTGCGGCTGGGGTTAAGGTCAGCCGCATTAGTGGTTTGGCTAAAGATGTCGCAAGGGCGTTATCAGTAACCAGCGTAAGGGTCGTTGAGAACATTCCCGGTAAATCGGTGATTGGTTTGGAAATTCCCAATCAAGAACGTGAAATGGTTACTTTAAGGGAGTTATTGGTTTCCCCGGTTTTTAAAGATGCAAAATCGGTATTGACGCTGGCAATGGGCAAGGATATTGCTGGTATTCCAGTGGTGGCTGATTTAGGTAAAATCCGCATGCACTGGTGGCTGGAACCACGGGTTCAGGAAAGTCGGTAGCGATCAATACCATGATTTTGAGCTTATTGTATAAAGCCACGCCAGAGCAAGTGCGCTTGATCATGATTGATCCAAAAATGCTTGAACTATCGGTTTATGAGGGCATCCCGCATTTATTGACGCCAGTGGTTACGGATATGAAAGAAGCCAGCAATGCCCTGCGTTGGGCTGTAGCAGAAATGGAGCGCCGCTATAAACTCATGTCTAAAATGGGGGTTAGAAATCTGGCGGGCTTTAATCAATTGATCACTGATACCGCAGCCAAAGGTCAAACCATCCGTGACCCGATGTTTCAATACGATAAACCGCTGGGTGAGTTTGAGGATTTTCCAGTATTAAGCACTTTACCCAGCATCGTGATTGTGATCGACGAGTTAGCCGACATGATGATGATCGTCGGTAAAAAAGTAGAAGAACTAATTGCCCGTTTGGCGCAAAAAGCCCGGGCCGCGGGTATCCATTTAATTTTGGCGACCCAGCGTCCCTCGGTTGATGTCTTGACCGGTTTGATTAAGGCCAACGTGCCTACGCGTATATCTTTCCAGGTATCGTCACGGATTGATTCGCGCACCATTCTTGATCAAGGCGGGGCTGAAACCTTGTTAGGTAATGGCGATATGCTTTTTTTACCGTCCGGTACCGCGATTCCAGTGCGCGCGCATGGTGCGTTTGTGGATGATCATGAAGTGCATCGGGTGGTGGAGTTTTTGAAACAAACCGCACCGCCGAATTATCTGGATGAAATTACCCGCGAAATACCTGAGCCAGGTGAGGTTTATAACGGTTCAAACGCAGAGGATGCAGAAGCGGATGCGCTATACGACCAAGCGGTGATGTTTGTCACTGAAAGCCGTAAAGCGTCTATATCTAGCGTACAAAGGCGCTTTAAGGTTGGTTACAACCGGGCGGCACGTATGATTGAAGATATGGAGGCGGCTGGGGTGGTTAGTCCAGCAGAATCCAATGGCTCTCGAGAAGTGTTGGCGCTAGCCGCACCGCGGGCTGATGATTTTTAAAATACCAGTTCTAATTTAGCGCAGTCTTTTACCGGTTGCTCTAAATAGTTTGATTAATTGACGCCCCAGTGATGGGGCGTTTTTTGTTTCCGGGAGTCGGCTGTTTTTCGGGTGTTTTAAGGGGTCAGCGCTGGCTGCATTTGTTGATATAATGCCTCTAGTTTTTGCCAGCGGTTAATCATAATACAAAATAATTCGGCGGTTTTTTCGGTGTCATAGAGGGCTGAATGTGCTTGATCACTGTCCCAGTCTAACCCCGCTGCTTGGGCTATTTTTGCTAAAACAGTTTGTTGAAAAATCAATCCCCTAAGGTTGCGGTATCAAAGCTGCTGAAGGGGTGAAAAGGGCTTCTGGTAATCTGCGCACGTTGAATGGCCGCATT
>JABFRM010000180.1 GCA_013141155.1 Methylococcaceae bacterium
ATGGAAAAACTTAATCATCGACCTCGAAAAACGCTTAATTACAAAACACCCCATTCGGTCTTTTTTGCTGAAACTTTGCTAAAGGCCGCATGATAACTAGGATTGCACTTCGGAGTTGAATCCGCCCAGTATAAAAAACACAGAGACTAGGTATAATTAAAAACACGCAGAAACAGAGTCGAAAGTGGATTTGTTACAGTAACATACCAACTGAGGAGTTTTAGCCACTATTGAAGGACAAAAACCGTATTTCAAGAAGCCAAGAAAAAAAGGAGGGAACACTACAAGCTACACTAGAGTTTTAGCGTAACCTCTATATAGGTGCTACAAGAAAAGTGTTTTGCGTTGCTGACACTTACACAGTAAAAGACATGTTAATATAAAAACGGCAATCAATGGGATCGTAGGAACCAAAAATGTATTTACTCAAAAAAGATAAATGACTATTACAATTATTAAACGGAAAATATTGAAGGTGTAAGAATTTTTATTTTTTAATAAAATGGCTCTATCTAATACACTTAATATAGAGCCTTATATAATACGAACTAACACACGATAAAACCAATGTAACCTAAGCTTCTTCTCTTCCTACCAATTCTATATAAGCCATAGGTGCAGCATCACCAGTTCTATAGCCACACTTTAAAATTCTGGTATAACCACCAGGTCTGCCCTGATATCTTGGCCCAAGCTCATTAAATAATTTGGTTACGATTTCACGATTTCTAAGCTTGGCGAATGCCAGTCTTCTCTTAGCAACTGAATCTATTTTAGACAATGTGATCAAACTTTCAGCATATCCACGAAGTTCTTTCGCTTTAGGTAAAGTCGTTCTAATTAATTCGTGTTCAAATAAAGAATTTACCATATTACTAAAAAGAGCCTTCCTATGGCTGCTATTAATATTAAATTTTCTTCCGCTTTTACGATGTCTCATTATAACAAAGCCTTGTGTTTATATAGTCCAAATTTAATTTTGATCAGACAGCGACTCTGGCTGCCAATTTTCCAAACGCATACCTAAGGATAATCCTTTTAAAGCGAGTATATCTTTAATCTCAGTTAAAGATTTTTTCCCTAAATTCGGTGTTTTTAACAATTCAAATTCAGTACGCTGTATGAGATCACCAATATAAAAAATATTCTCAGCTTTCAGGCAATTTGCAGATCTAACCGTTAGCTCCAAATCATCTACTGGACGCAACAAAACGGGATCGAACATTTCAACTTCAACAAACTGTTCCTCAACAACTACGTCCTTAACTTTTTCAAAATCAACAAAAACAGACAGTTGATCATGTAGTATATTAGCAGCAAGCTTAATGGTATGTTCGGGATCAATAGTACCGTTAGTAACTAATTCAACAATAAGCTTGTCTAAATCAGTGCGTTGCTCTACTCGCGTACTTTCAACGTGATACGAAACACGCTCAACCGGAGAAAAAGAAGCATCTAATAACAATGTTCCGATTCTAATATTTTCCGCGCTTAACTTTCGTTGGTTTGCAGGCTCATAGCCTCGCCCTCTCTTAACCTTGATCCTCATATTCAAATCACCAGCTTGAGTCAAATTTGCTATGACAAGCTCAGGATTTAAAATTTCAACATCATGAGGAAGTATAATATCTGCGGCGGTAACAACCCCAGCGCCACTTTTAGATACTGTCAATTCAACTTCATCTTTTGAATGAAGCATAACGGCCAATTGCTTTAAATTAAGTAATATATCAATAACGTCTTCTTGGACACCATCAATCGTTGTATATTCATGCTGGACGCCCTGAATTTCAACTTCAGTCACAGCGCAACCAGGAATGGAAGAAAGCAAAACCCTTCTTAAAGCATTCCCTAAAGAATGACCAAAACCTCTCTCTAAAGGTTCAATAACAATCCTTGAATGGTTTGGTGATTCACTAATCACTTCAACCAACCTAGGTTTTAATAGACCAGAAATAATATCCTGCATTATAGCCCTCTGAACTGCTAGAATTATTTAGAGTACAACTCAACTACAAGCTGTTCATTTATATCGGTGCCTAAATCAAGACGGTCAGGCAGTGATTTGAATACAGCAATCATATTTTTAGAATTAACATCAACCCACGAAGGAAACCCGTATTGCTCGGTAACACCTAATGCATCAACTATGCGCTGTTGCTTTTTAGCTTTTTCTCTAATACTCACAACATCTCCAGGAGAAACCTGAAAAGAAGGTATGTTAATGAGCTTATCATTAATCAAGATTGATTTATGAGATACTAACTGCCGCGCTTCAGACCGAGTACACGCGAACCCCATTCTATAAACAACATTATCAAGACGACTTTCCAAAAGATTTAACAGATTCTCCCCTGTTGCTCCTTTTTTCATTGCAGCGCTATGATAATAGTTTCTAAACTGTTTTTCCAAAATACCATATATTCTACGAATTTTTTGCTTAGCTCTTAACTGCAGAGCATAGTCGGAATTTCTAGTTCTTTTGGTACCATGCTGACCAGGACGCTGCTCTAATTTGCATTTATTTTCTAAGGACTTACCCCTACTTTTTAAAAGCAGGTCTGATCCTTCTCTACGACTTAATTTACAGGTAGGCCCAAGATATCTTGCCATAACAAACTACTCCAAAACTTATACGCGGCGTTTTTTAGGGGGACGACATCCATTGTGC
>JABFRM010000185.1 GCA_013141155.1 Methylococcaceae bacterium
GTGATTGATTTGTATTCACGCAAAATTGTTGGCTGGTCAATGGCGGATAATATGAAAACAGAGCTGGTCAATGACGCTTTGAAAATGGCAATCTGGCAACGTAAGCCCCCTAAAGGCTTGATTTGGCATACCGACCGTGGCAGCCAATATGCTTCAAAAGCCCATCGGGCTTTACTCAAGACGCATAAAATCCAGCAAAGCATGAGCCGGAAAGGCGATTGCTGGGACAACGCGGTGGCAGAAAGTTTTTTCCACACGCTTAAAACTGAATTGATTTACCACGGGCGTTACCAAACAAGGGAACAAGCACGGCAGTCAATCTTTGAATATATCGAAGTCTTTTATAACCGCTTACGTCGGCATTCCGCTAATGGCTCTATGTCACCAGCGAATTTTGAAACATATAGAAAAGTCGCTTAACTTTTTGTCCTGATAACTGTTGACCGATCATGCCAATCTGTTTTACTTGACCAGTACACCCCCAATCATCTTAAGTTTGAGGTTCGTTGCATGGCAATTGACACCGCAGCGGCTCTGGTCACTACCCCTAGTTTTTCAAAAATATGCTCCAGATGTTTATTGACGGTACGTGGGCTGGTATCCAAAATCAACCCCACTTCCTTATTGGTTTTGCCTCTGGAAATCCACATCAGAATTTCAGCTTCGCGAAACGTCAGCCCTAACGAGGCTTTTACTGAATCCAGATCCCACTCGCCTGAATGCTTCTCCAGCAGCAATAAATATTCATCGGTATTTATGCAGACGGTGAATTTTGCCGAAAAATGTACACCATTGCGGATGCTTTCAAAGGCGCTTTGTTCCTGATGATCAGGGATAGCGAGCTGCCGTTTTACCCAGTCTATAATAGGGGCTGGCAATAATGCACCGACATTAAGCGCTTCTGATGGGCTTTGCAAAAACGCTTCCAGCCAGCGATGACCTGCTGTTGGTAACCAAGTGATATAGCCGCTTTTGTTAAATGCTAAGGTGGCGTAAGGGTTGTTGTTTAAGGCATTTTCGGCGCGCTGCATGTTTTTGACTTGCTTGAGTTGCGTTTCTACCCTCACCAATACTTCGGGCGGTCGGATGGGTTTCACCACATAATCAACCGCACCTTGATCAAAGCCGTGTAATAAGTCTTCCAATTCACTACGGGCAGTCATGAAAATAACCGGGATAGCGGCAGTGGTTGGATCGGCTTTTAAGCGTTTGCAGGTTTCAAAACCGTCGATCCCAGGCATGATTACGTCCAATAAGATAATATCTGGTTTGAGATAAGCAATTTGTTCTAGGGCCGACAAGCCGTCGGTCGCCACCAAAACACGATAACCTGCTTCTGATAGCGTATCGGATAATACCGCTAGATTATTGGGGGTATCATCGACAATCATGACAATCGCGTGGGTATCATTAGTCATGGGTAGGCGGCTCGTTGGTCATATTGAGGTATTTTTTAAGGTCAAGCAGTCGATATTCACGGCTTAAAGAAAGCAGTTGTTCTGCGAAAGCCTGATATTCTGGGTTATGTTGACTGAACTCAGCCAGATAGTGATTCAATCCTAGCAGGTCGCCAATGCGGACGAAAGCGATTAAGTCCTGCAAAACAGGCACTGGTGGTGGCGCACATTTTT
This sequence comes from Methylococcaceae bacterium, assembly GCA_013141155.1. GTDB lineage: Bacteria > Pseudomonadota > Gammaproteobacteria > Methylococcales > Methylomonadaceae > SXIZ01. Next base: position 1,632 of record JABFRM010000185.1, read on the forward strand.
GCGGCAACATTTTTTGGGCAGTTTCTAAGTCATCTGCATCGTAAAGCCAAGTAAGTCCCAGATGCAATTTGAGCTTAAATAGTAGTTCTGGGACTTGTAGTGGTTTAGCCAAAAAGTCATTGCAATCTGCGTTGATCGCCTTCAGACGATCCGTCGCATAGGCGTTAGCGGTCAAGACCACGATGGGCCGTGAAAAGCCCTGTTGACGTAATTGTATAGCGGTTTCGCCGCCATCCATTTCAGGCATTGAGAGGTCGAGTAAAATTAAATCGGGTGGATTTAGCCGAACGCACCGCAAACATTCAAGCCCTGAAGTGGCTTCTGATACGGTAAATCCTAAGGGTTCTAAAATCGCCTTAAGCAAATGTCGATGATCCGGCTGATCATCGACGACGAGGAGGTGTTTTAAGTGTCCTTGATAGCCGAGTATGGCTGTTTCTGGTATTTTGCTTAGGTTGTCACCCAGACTGGCGAGAAACAATTTTACGGTAAATTGTGTACCTTGCCCAAGTGTGCTGCTGACGGTTAATTCACCACCCATAATTTCAGTTAACGACTTGCTGATGGTTAGCCCTAAGCCACTGCCTGATAAGACCTGTTCCTGTGCCAACTGCGTAAAGGGTTGGAAAATAGCCTGCAATTGTTCTGGCGCAATACCCGGACCCGTATCAATAATTTGAAAGGTAGTGACACCACAACTGTAACTAATCCGAAAGGTAATTTCCCCTTGACTGGTGAATTTGATGGCGTTACTGAGCAGGTTAATCAAAATTTGCCCCACGCGTTTTTCATCACCCTTGACGCGTTGTGGCAGGGTATTCATGATCTGACCGTTAAAAATTAACCCCTTTTTTTCAGCTTGGGGTTTGAACAAACTGAACAAATGCGCCAGAAAATGGCTGAAATCAATGGGGTCGTGCCGTAATTCCAGTTTACACGCTTCAATGCGGGCAATATCCAAAATATCTTCACACAAACTGAATAAATGCTCGCCGCTGCGTTTCATGATTTCCACTGCTTGGCGACGGTGCGCGGGAATGGTGGGATCTTCTTGCAAGATATAGGCGTAGCCAATGATGCTGTTTAACGGCGTGCGGATTTCATGGCTCATATTACTTAAGAAGCGACTTTTAGCGCTATTCGCTTTATCGGCTGCTTTTGTTGCGGCTTGCAATTTGGCATCGGTTTTTTTGTGTTCAGCTATTTCCATTAACAGACGTTGGGTTTGGGTACCCATTTCTACATGAGCCACCCGCCTACTTTCATCATTCAAGATTAACCACCACGTACACAAGCCGATAAACACCAGTAATGAGGCGTAAACCTTTACAAAATTTTCCAGTAGCAAGGTAAACGATGGCAGGTAGTGCTGGGTACTCAGTAAATCTTGATAGTAAATAATGCCGATAAACAAGCTGGTCAGGATGCTTAAAAAGATAAATAACAGGCTAAAGCGAATGACGCGTAATCTGGATGCTATTGGCATTCGTTTTGGTAGGCAGGTGTCAGCCAGTTTTTGTAAATAATCATCCAATCGTAAGCCTGGTTTGCAGGCATCCTCGCAACGCGAATCTAGGCTACAGCACAGCGAACAGATATTGCCAGCGTAAAAGGGGCAATACGCCATATCTTCTTGTTCAAAAGCATTATCGCAAATGCTGCATTGGCTTAAGGTGTTATGTTTGCCGTGAAAATGCCGGCGGGTGAGATAACGTTTACGTCCATACCATTTAGCCAAACACGGTACTAGCAGAAAAGCCAAACCTAAAGAAATGAATGCCGAAAAAGCCTGTGCGTATTCACCAAATAGCCCTAAATAAGCCAAGATTGAAATAATGGAGGCAACCAACGTTGCCAATGTGCCAACTGGATTAAGGTCAGGTAAATAGGCGCGTTTAAATTCAACGCGTTTAGGGCTGAGGCGCAAAGGCTTATTGATCAATAAATCCGCTGCCACGGCACTGATCCAAGCGATGGAAATATTGGAAAACAAACCTAAGACTTTTTCTAGGGCATTAAACACCCCAAATTCCATCAATAATAAGGCAATAGACACATTGAACCATAACCAGATCACTCGCCCTGGATGGCTATGAGTTAAGCGCGAAAAAAAATTTGACCAGGCTAATGAGCCTGCATAAGCATTGGTGACGTTAATTTTAATTTGCGAAATGATAACAAAAAACGTGGTTATTGCTAAGGCTGTGCGGGTGTCAAACCATTCACTGTATGCAATCAGGTACATTTGCGTGGGTTCATGTGCGTGTTCAGGGGCAATGCCGTGACGGATAGCAAGATGCGCTAAAAACGCTCCACCCAGTTGCCGTAACATGCCAAACACAATCCAGCCGGGACCGGCGGTGATAGTCGCCAGCCACCAGCGCAAGCGATTTTTTTGGGTAAGTTCCGGCATAAAGCGCAAAAAATCCACTTGCTCACCAATTTGCGCCACCATTGAAAAGGCGACCGTGCTGGCGCTGCCAAACATCAGCCAATTAAAACCTTCACCGCTAGTGGCAATCCCTGTATAGGCTTGCAAAGTCATGAGTGCCTCCGGCTCATTAATAAACACGGCGATATAAGGTATCAGTAACAAAACGAGCCATAGTGGTTGCGTCCACAACTGCAAGCGGCTAATGGTGGTGATGCCAAACGTTACGAATGGAATCACGATCACCGCACTAATAATGTGCGCTATGCTTAACGGGACTTGAAAATACAATTCCAACGCCAGTGACATGATTGACGCTTCTAGCGCAAATAAGGTAAAGGTGAATGATGCGTAAATCAGCGAGGTGACAGTTGAGCCGATATAGCCAAATCCTGCGCTGCGGGTGAGTAGATCAATATCAATGTTATAACGGGCGGCATAGTAGCTAATGGGGAAACTGGTGATAAAAATAATCAGCCCCACTGCCAAAATCGCCCAAACCGCATTAGTAAAACCGTAATTGATCGACAAAAATCCGCCAATCGCTTCCAATACCAGAAACGAGGTAGAGCCAAAAGCAGTATTGGCAACCTGAAATTCTGACCATTTACGAAACGAACGCGGCGCAAAGCGCAGCGCGTAATCCTCCATGCTTTCGTTCGCTACCCACGCGTTATAGTCGCGGCGGATTTTGGAAATATTAGGTTGGATGGGGCGCTCCTTCAGTTAAGCTAATGGTTTAGCGCAGTAATAGTGGCTCCAAACAGCAAGTGGTGTCTTTACTTCACATCAGCCAGCAAGCTTTCGTAAGGGATATGCAGACCATTATGTAGGCGTTTAATCATGTTTAGACTCAATGGTCTCTTGTAGTTAAGCACTTCCGACACGCGGCCACTGCTGCCAATATAAGCTTCTAAGTCACTGGCACTGAGGTTTTGCTGTTCCATTCTGAATTTAATGGCGGTAATCGGGTCGGGTGGCGTTATAGCATAATATTTGTTCTCATACGCTTCAATCAAGGTCACTAAAATCTCCATTTCATCAGCATCTGGTGTGCCAATTTCCGCTTGAAAAATCAGCTCTAGTCTTTGAAAAGCCGTTTTTAATTCCGCATCATTGCGGATAGGTTTAATAGTCATTTACAGTCTCCACATCAATCAGGTCATATTGGGCGTGAGTGCCGATAAATTTAATCCACGCAATGCCAGCACGATATTGCATTTCAACCACTAAACGGTACTTGTTCCCACCGATATTAAATACTACGCGGTTGTTATTGCAGATACTGGCATTGCCATATTGGTTTTTGATGGCTTGCGGTGATTGCCAATCAGCTTTCAATGTTTCTTCATACCAGCTTTCGAGTGATCCCTTAGCTTCTCGATAATCGGGTTGTGCCCAGAATTTTTTAATCGTGCTTTTAGCAATGATTCGCATAATGTTATCTACAATTCTCCCAATATGGGAGAATTGTAGATAACATTATTGGGTATGGCAAGTAATAACAGCTCCTCAGAATAGCTTAAAACAGATAATTACCGCCGTTCATGCCCAAAATGTAAAATCACGGGTGAACCTTGGTTATGGATAATGATTTCTTTGCGTAATTCGGGGGCTTCTGGTTTCACGCTGCCTGCTGATTGATGCACAACAGCCGGTGTTTCCTTGGTTTCAACCTGCACTTCTGGCATCCAACTGGATGGGGTTTTAGTGGCTGTCGCCGCTGCTTTTGCTAACGGCCATTTGACTTCCCGCAATAAATTAAAACACACGGTACTGATGTGATCGGTCAGTTTTGCTTTATCCAAGGCGCGGCGATCTGATTCGCTGGCGGTAAAGCCCATACTCAGTTCGCTCATTTGTTCAGGATTAGCTATAGCAGTTAAGCTACAGCTAATCGGTAATACATCCATCTTTTGATAATCCAACGCGCGAGGATCTGCGTTACCCGCGGAAAATGAAAAGCCGGTGGGCGTATTGCCACGCTCCACTTCACTGACCTTGGCGGTCAAGGTATGGCTAAAGGTCATGCCTGCCTTAGTACCAACCGGATAATCCCACTCTGCCAAATTTTTAAGTACTTGCTGGTTAATACCCTTCGGTAAAGCATCCGGGTCATGGCTAATGATCCACAGGTCAATCCGTTCAGACTGACTGAAATCAAAAGCCTGCCGCTGCTTGACCACGCCGGACGAGCAACCACTTAATGCCATAAGCATTAACATAAAAACGACTTTTATAAGGCTTTGTAGGTGCATTTGCATTCGCTCTGTATTGCGTAAAGTTGAGGTGTTCACCATAAGCCACCCCCGTTAAATACACTATACGTCATTTAACTGATGAGTTATTTGACGCATTGTGCAAATTTCCTACAAACAAAATAATGTCCTCAGCCTGATGTATCGGCTGTATTGGCATAACGCCAATGCTATACCAAGCATACTGCTAATTTCTGGGGGATTTAACATGCGTGATACAAAACGAACTATGTCGATGGGTTGTCTTTATAACTTATTGCCGGGCGTTGCCTTATTAGCTTTGGCGGCAGGCTATTCACAAACCACTAAAGCGGGTGCAACCTTCAAAATTGATGATACCAAATGGGTCAGCATCGGCGCAGGTTTACGCACCAGTTTTCAGGCGGCGGAAAATAGCGCGGGTCGCGAAGGCGATAAATGGAGCAATGATTTTAATCTGGATAATATCCGCTTGTATTTAAGCGGACAAATTCATCAATACATTAAATTTGAATTTAATACCGATTGCCAAACTTGCGGCAACGGCGGTGAAGTGAGGGTGCTGGATGTTATTGGCAAGATTGAATACAACCCGTATGTGAATTTATGGGTAGGACGGATGCTTGTCCCAGCAGAACGCCGCGAGATGAACGGGCCATTTTACAGTGCTGACTACAATATGTTTGCCAACGGCACACCATTTGAACCGGCTGACTTTAACCTCACCATTAAATCTGATGGTACTTCCGCAGGTTCTTATGGACGGGATGATGGGGCGGTATTTTGGGGCGCTGCATGGGAAGGCCGTTTTCAATACGCCTTGGGTTTCTTTCGGGGCTTAAGGGGCGGTGCGAATACCGATGATAATTTGCTCTATGCGCAACGCTTTGCGTATAACTTTTGGAGTGCCGAAAAAAATCCAGGTTATTACACGTCAGGCACTTATTACGGCAAGGGTGGTGATGTCCTGACGGTCGCGATTTCTAACCAATATCAAGAAGGGGGTGCAGGTACATTTTCTGATCCGGGTAATTTCCGGGGGACGACCGCCGATATTTTGATGGAAAAAGTGCTGCCCAATAATGGCGTGATTACTTTAAACGGTGAGTACAAAAATTATGGTATTTCCGGAGGCTATAGCCAAGCATCGCGGGATGCTGGCGGTGGTTTCGCGATGTTTGAGGGTAATGCTTATGATTTTAGCGGGATGTATTTGTTTCCGCAAAAAGTTGGCTGGGGTCAATTTCAACCGTATGTGCGTTATGTGAATGTTATGCCTACCGGTAGTAGTGATCGTGACGCTTTTGAAGCAGGGACAAACTATGTCATCGACGGCCATAACGCTAGGGTATCGCTAAGTTATGTTTATGGCGATATGGCCTCGAAAGGGCTGAATTATAGTTCAACGGCTTCCGGCGGCAGTGATAGTGCGATCAAGCTGGGTTTTCAGTTGCAAATTTAATGTGCTTTTTAATAACACTAACAGGAATTATCAATATGAATAAATTAACCGTAATGTTTCGAAATACGCTGGTCGCTGGGTTTATGTCGGCTTTAACTTGTTTCTCAGGATCGGTAAATGCCGAGGGTGAGACCATTAAAGTAGGGGTATTGCATTCTTTGTCCGGCACGATGGCGATCAGTGAAACCACCTTGAAAGATACCATGTTAATGCTCATTGACGAACAGAACAAAAAAGGCGGCTTGTTGGGGAAAAAACTGGAAGCCGTGGTGGTTGATCCTGCCTCCAACTGGCCGTTGTTTGCAGAGAAAACCCGGGAATTGATCAGTAAGGATAAAGTGGCGGCGATTTTCGGTTGCTGGACATCCGTGTCGCGTAAATCAGTGTTGCCAGTGATTGAAGAATTAAACGGTTTGCTTTTTTACCCCGTGCAATACGAAGGGGAAGAATCGTCTAAAAACGTTTTTTACACCGGTGCTGCGCCTAATCAGCAAGCTATTCCAGCGGTTGATTATTTGATGAATGATTTAAAAACCAAACGTTGGGTGTTGGCGGGTACGGATTATGTGTATCCGCGTACCACTAACAAAATTTTGGAAGCGTATTTGCTGTCCAAAGGCGTCGCCAAAAAAGACATCATGATCAATTACACGCCATTTGGTCATTCTGATTGGCAAAGCATTGTCGCCGACATTAAAAAATTCGGTTCGGCAGGTAAGAAAACCGCTGTAGTGTCGACCATTAATGGTGATGCGAATATTCCGTTCTACAAAGAGTTAGGCAATCAAGGTGTTTCAGCGGAACAAATTCCGGTGATCGCGTTTTCAGTCGGTGAAGAAGAACTCTCTGGAATGGACACCAAGCCGTTGGTTGGGCATCTGGCGGCGTGGAATTATTTCATGAGTGTTGATAGCACCAAAAACGCGACGTTTATAAAACAATGGCAGGAGTACATTAAAAACCCAAAGCGCGTCACTAATGATCCTATGGAAGCGCATTATATTGGTTTCAATATGTGGGTGAAAGCGGTTGAAAAAACAGGCTCTACTGATCCTGCCAAAGTACAAGCGGCGATTATTGGCATTGAGTTTCCAAACTTGACCGGCGGTATGGCGAAAATGTTGCCGAACCATCACATCAGCAAACCGGTGTTAATTGGTGAAATTCAAGATAATGGGCAATTTTTGACTGTGTGGCAAACCAATAAAGTCGTGGATGGTGATGCCTGGTCAGATTTTTTGCCAGAAAGTAAAGCGATTATTGCTGATTGGACAGCGCCAATCAATTGCGGTAATTACAATACCAAAACTAAAAAATGTGCTGGGCAGAATTATAAGTAATATTGCTTGTGTAGGTTGGGTTGGCTAAAAGCGCATTCTGTTGTAAGTGCGATAGCTTAACCCAACATGTGGGGCTTCGATTCGTTGGGTTAGACTTGCGTCTAATCCAACCAGCGGGTCTATGATTCTTGCAGGGAATTAAACATGAAACCAATCTTTTTCAGGCACTACGTTTGCTTAATGGCAATTGGGTTGCTGCTTTTGCCAGGCTTGGTTTTAAGTGATGAAAATTTAAGCCAAGATACTTTAACAGCGGCGATGTCAAAATTGAACGCTGCTTACATGACTGAACGCAGTGCTGCAATCGAACAACTGGCTGCGGCGCAAGAACCCAGGGCGATTGTAATCTTACAAGCCTTACTAGAGGGACATTTATTTAATCTAATAGCTGAAAATAAGCTGGTGATCGGTGCAGAAATAGAGGCCGGTTATAAACTCAGTGATGCCAAAAATGGTCAGGATTTAGGCATTGTTGCGCGTGAAGCCACACAAAAAATTAACTTAAATAATGCGCTGCGCGTTTCCTTACGCAAAACCCTGGGGCGCCTAGAGCTGAATGCCAGCGAGGTTAAGGTCAGGATTCACGCCGTGCAAGCCATCGCTAAAGATATCGACCCAGAAGGTTTGGTATTACTACATGCACAACTCAGTACGGAAAAAGACCGTAGTGTGCAGGATGAAATTAAGTTGGTGCTGGGTCTGGAACAGCTCAACAGCACCGATAAACCTCAGCGTTTGGCAGCGCTAGCTTTATTAAAAGACCATGCCAGTCCAGCGGTGGTGAACCGTTTGAATGCACTGCAAGAAAAAGACGCAACGGGGCAATTTGTAGAAACAGATGCTGATGTGCGTAATTCTGCTAAAACGGCGCTGATTAACATCAATTCAAAATTACGTGTTTATGCGGCTATCGAAACGGTGTTTTTCGGGCTAAGTCTGGGCGCGGTTCTGGTATTAGCGGCGATTGGCTTAGCGATTACCTTTGGGGTGATGGGCGTAATCAACATGGCGCATGGCGAGTTGATGATGCTGGGCGCTTACACCACCTATGTGATGCAACAGCTTTTGCCTGACTATCTAGGCTTGGCGCTTCTGCTGTCAATTCCGGCAGCCTTTATGATTTCGGCGCTGGTGGGTATTCTGATTGAGCGGGGGATTATCCGCTTTCTTTATGGTCGTCCGCTTGAAACTTTGTTGGCGACCTTCGGGGTAAGCTTGGTGTTGCAGCAAACCGTACGCTCCATTTTTTCACCTCTAAACCGCAGTGTTGCCTCGCCAGAATGGATGAGTGGTGCATGGCAAATTAATGATTTTTTAGCTTTAACCTGGAATCGTTTTTACATTCTGGTGTTTTGTTTGCTGGTGTTTACCCTGTTATTACAAATCTTAAAACGTACCCGCTTGGGTTTAGAAGTGCGGGCGGTGGCGCAAAATAGAAATATGGCTAAAGCAATGGGCATACCGACTGCACGGGTCGACGCTTTAACCTTTGGCCTGGGCTCAGGGATTGCAGGTGTGGCGGGTGTGGCGTTAAGCCAAATTACCAACGTCGGTCCAAATTTAGGTCAAGCGTATATTGTTGATTCGTTTATGGTGGTTGTGTTTGGCGGCGTGGGTAATCTGTGGGGGACGTTGCTGGCTGGATTTTCCTTAGGCATTGCCAATAAATTACTTGAACCGCTTGCGGGAGCCGTATTGGCAAAAATTCTGGTGCTGGTATTTATCATTTTGTTCATACAAAAGCGTCCACGCGGCTTGTTTCCGCAAAAAGGCCGCGCGGTGGAGGGCTAGATGAATTTATTTTTTCAAGATAAACTGGCAGGCAGCTTGATGGCAGTAATTGCCTGCATTACGGTGTTTATTCCACTGTTTAATCTGCTAACCCCCGTAGACTCGGTGTTGCATTTTTCGGCGTATACCGTGTCCTTGTTAGGCAAATATTTAACCTTCGCCTTACTGGGTTTGTCGCTGGATTTGGTGTGGGGCTATTGCGGTATTTTGGCGCTGGGGCAGGGGGCGTTTTTTGCCTTGGGCGGCTATGCGATGGGCATGTATTTGATGCGACAGATTGGTACGCGTGGTGTGTATGGCAATGCTGAACTTCCCGACTTTATGGTGTTTTTGAATTGGAAAGAACTGCCATGGTTTTGGCAAGGCTTTAACCATTTTGGGTTTGCGATGTTGATGGTGGTGTTAGTGCCAGGGCTGTTGGCATTGGTGTTTGGTTGGTTGGCGTTTCGTTCACGGGTTACGGGGGTATATTTGTCGATTATTACCCAAGCTTTAACTTACGCCTTGTTGCTTGCATTCTTCCGCAATGAAATGGGCTTTGGCGGGAATAACGGTTTGACCGATTTTAAGGAGCTTTTAGGGTTTAATATTCAGTCTGAAGGCTTGCGGAGTCTGTTATTGATGGCAACTGGCTTGATCTTACTGCTGGCGTTTGGCGTAAGCCGTTGGGTAATGAACAGTAAATTAGGGCGAGTGGTTACGGCGGTACGTGACCAAGAAATGCGCGTACGCTTTTTAGGTTATCGGGTAGAGCATTTTAAACTGTGGATTTTTGTGTTTTCCGCCATGTTAGCCGGTATCGCCGGAGCTTTGTATGTGCCGCAGGTGGGGATTATTAACCCCAGCGAATTTTCGCCACTGAATTCATTGGAAATTGTGATCTGGGTGGCGATAGGTGGCCGAGGAACCTTGTATGGCGCAATCATCGGCGCGGTGTTGGTGAATTATGCCAAATCTCTGTTGACAGGCTGGGCACCTGAAATTTGGTTATTTTTCTTAGGGACAACTTTTATTCTGGTGACGGTGTTTTTACCCAATGGCATACTGGGCTTGTTTCGCTCACAGGAGCAGAAATTATGAGTGGCTTAGCGCTTAAACCGGATGAGTTGGATGTCAGTCATGGGCCTATTTTGTACTTGGAGGGTATCAACCTCAGTTTTGATGGCTTCAAAGCGTTAAATAATTTATCGTTGTATATTGATGCGGGTGAGCTGCGCTGCGTTATCGGCCCGAATGGCGCGGGCAAAACCACGATGATGGATGTGATAACCGGTAAAACCCGCCCCGATAGCGGTTCGGTGTTTTTTGGACAAACCATTGATTTACTGAAAATGGATGAGGCCGCCGTTGCGCGGGCAGGTATTTGCCGCAAGTTTCAAAAGCCCACAGTATTTGAAGCATTAAGTGTGTTTGAAAACCTGGAGTTGGCCTTAGCGGTGGATAAGACAGTTTGGAAAACCTTGTTCGCCAAGCTAAATGGCATCCAACGCGACCGGATTGATGAAGTGTTAGCAATCATTGGACTGACCGAACAGCGTTCACGACCTGCGGGGGTCTTGTCCCACGGGCAAAAGCAATGGCTTGAAATCGGTATGCTGCTCATGCAAGACCCCAAGGTCATGCTGGTGGATGAGCCGGTGGCGGGCATGACCCATCAAGAAATTGAGCGCACCGCAGAGTTACTGTTATCGTTACGGGGTGAGCGCTCGATTGTGGTGGTTGAGCATGACATGGAATTCGTCCGCACCATTGCCAGCCGGGTGACGGTGCTGCATGAAGGTTCAGTATTGACCGAAGGTACGATGGATGAAGTCCAAAACGACCCGCGTGTCATTCAAGTTTATTTGGGGGGCTGATGCTAACTATTAAAGCGTTAAATCAATTTTACGGCAGCAGTCACACCTTATGGGATCTGGATTTTGAAGTACCCAAAGGCGCTTGCGTGTGTTTAATGGGCCGAAATGGGGTGGGCAAAACTACTTTGTTGAAGTGTATTATGGGGCTGATTGCCGTAAAAGCAGGGGACATGGCTTTTGAGGGCATGGTACTCAATCAGGTTAAGCCAGAGCAACGCGCCGAAATGGGCATTGGCTTTGTACCACAAGGGCGGGAGATTTTTCCGTTATTAACCGTAGAGGAAAACCTACAAGTGGGTTTGCGGGCGGCAGCGAAACAAGGCATCAAAAAAGTCCCGGAACATATTTATGAGATCTTTCCGGTCTTAAAACAAATGCTCAAACGGCGTGGCGGTGATTTGTCTGGTGGGCAACAGCAACAATTGGCGATTGGCCGGGCGTTGATGCTAAACCCTAAGTTATTAATCTTGGATGAACCCACCGAAGGCATCCAGCCCAATATTGTCAGTGAAATTGGTGATGTAATCATTCGGCTGAATCGCGCCCGTGGCATTAGCACACCCTTACTG
>JABFRM010000002.1 GCA_013141155.1 Methylococcaceae bacterium
GACCAATACCCCGAGTATAAAACCGGTAAAGATAGTCACGGGTAATTGTTTATGCCCAAAGCGTCCAATACTGCTTTCGTTTTCTAAGGGCGGCGCGTGCCGTTGCAAATAAGATCGCACCAATACTGCAAGTGACGTTAAAATCAACGCTATTCCTAAGCTATAGCTGATAATGCCGGAGATGTCTTTGCTGTTTTGGTTTAAATAGCGCAACAGCAAAATCGTCAGTGCGGCGGCTGGTAAGCTGCCACAGGCAAGCTGGCGCACAATTTGCCAATCCACGGATTTATGCTTACCGTGATGCACCAATACCCCCGTGGTTTTGGTGATGGCAGCAAATAGTAAGTCGGTGCCTACCGCCACTGCCGGATTAAAGTGGAATAAAAAAACCAGCAGTGGCGTCATTAAGGAGCCACCACCTACGCCGGTAATCCCCACTAATACCCCGACTAAAAAACCTGAAAAGGAATATGCTAAATCCATGAAAAGTGAGCCTATGTGATAATGCTTAAAATACCCTGCGAGAGTTTAAGTCGGATTTAAATAAGCGCTTACTATAGCAGCATAACCAAAGCTGCCTAAATAATATGATTAGCTATGCTTATCTGATTTAATTATAACGTGAGAGAGATTCTGGCTCTATATGAAATTGAGTAGGTAACTTCACTTAAGCCTGTCGAAGGATGAATGGGGACAGGCTTTACGGATCGCGTTACATTTAACAACAGCACTTTTCTAGGTTTATCGAAGTTATAATGTTACATTTACCTCGCCGCCACTGTTACGCGCACTGACAGCGATAAAACTCAAGTGGGTGAAATGTTCAAATTTTGCGCGTGCCTGTTGCACTAAAGCTGCCGCTAAGTCAACATTGGCTACGGCACAAAAGCCGGTTGGCCCCCAAGAGGTCTGACCAATAGCCACCGCGCCTTGTTGTGCCAACCATTGCATGACTGCATCTACTTCGGGGCTGGTAAAAACGCCGCCTTGCACCGCGGCAAAATGTTCCCCTACTGAACGCTGCAACTGGGTAATAACTTCCCCAAATTGCGGCAGGTTATTTTCTGCGACTGCGGGTAAACCCTGCATTAATAATAAATAACATAAGCGCGCGGCTTCTTGCTCTGAAAAAGCGGGTAAAGCTTTAAAGGCTTGTACTTCCAATTGACCATGCAGTCCCTGCCCGCGTTGATCAAATACTAAAATGAAGCGCCAGGCTTCGGGTATATCCAGATGTGCGACCACGGGCGGTGTCACGGTATTTTCACCTCTGCCGCCATCCACCACCAAGCCGCCTTGCTCAAAGACACCGATGCCAATGCCTGAACGTAAGCCTCTGTCCATCACTGCGGCAATATCCCGCACGCTTAAGCCTAAATCATAATAGGCATTTAAGGCAGAACCAATAGCCAAGGACAGTTGAGTACCTGAACCTAAGCCAATGTGTTCTGGAATGGCGGTTTCGATGATGATATTGAGTTTATCAGAAACCTTGAAGGCGGCACTGAATAAGGTTAAACAGGTGTCTGCGCGGCTTGCCAAAGGTCCTGAAATGCTGCGCTGCGGCGCTTTTGTCAGGGATAATCGGGTACTGATTTCATTCAAGGCGACGCCAATACTGCCAAAATGTCGCCCCAAGGAGCCGCTTAAGTCGATAAAACCCATGTGCAATCTGGCGGGTGCGATAACCGAAACTTTGTTAGGGGGTGTCTTCAACGGCGTGGATCTTAGGAATGATGAAAGTTGCCGGAATTATACAGGATCGTGTTTGCACGGGGAACCTGGGTTGGCGATTGGTTCAAAACCACTCAAGAAAACTGCGCTTCAATAAGCGCAGCGACTTGGCTTAAATCGCTTAACCTACAGCGTGATAAAGCTTCTGCTTCTGGTGCAGGGTGATCTGACGGAACATAAATCACGCTGGCACCGGCTCGATAGGCACTTAATACGCCGTTATAAGAATCTTCCAACACCAAGCAGTGCTGGATAGGGATGTTTAATTGCTGCGCTGCGTGTAAAAAAATATCGGGTGCCGGTTTGGCGTTTGGCACTTGTTCGCGGCTGATCAGTGTGGTAAAAACCTCCGTTAATCCCGCTAAAGCCAAACATTCTTGTGCATTGATTTGTGGGCTATTGGTTGCCAATGCAAAGGGCAGGTGTAAGCGCTTAATTATCGACAATAGGGTTTTAAACCCTGGCTTAATGGCGATGCCCTGTTGCTTAACCACGCGTCGCCAAGATTGACCGCTGAGTAATTTAAAGGCTTGTAAATCAAAATTACCCCCATAAAAATGCAGCAATTTTTGTTCTATAGCGGCATATTCAAGCCCAGACAAAGACCGATAAAATTCAAGGGAATAAGCATAACCCATGCTATTGGCGGCCTCTTCCCACGCGGCAAAATAGGTGCTTTCCGTGTCCAGCACCAAGCCATCGAGATCAAAAATAACCGCTGAAAAATTGGGTAATTTAGTCATGGTGTTGCACGACTTTAATGTATTCGCCTGGGGCTTCACGGCTGGCGCCGACGACGATACGCTGCAAACCGTTTGCCGCGACTTCTAATTGTCCTGCCACTTCTATCCATTCGCCCGTGATTGCCTGTCCGGTATAGGTTGCCGTAAAACAAACCACCCGCTCAATATCGGCGGCATCTACTTTAAATTCAGCCGGATAATCGTACGCCAAAGAATCATCAAGCACCTTTAATACCCGAACGACTGCACCTGCTTTTTCAAAGGGCCTATTTTCAATAGGGGTGTCAGTGGCGACCAAACTAAAATCCACTTTGCGACCATTAACCATCGCCTTATTGCCTTTACGCTGTTCATGCCAAACATAGCCGGCAAAATCAAGCGCACTCTCGCGGCGTTGATAGGCTTCCAGCCAATCTTTAGTGGTTAAAGATTGCAACACATTTTGCGCGATTAAATCCTGTACTAGCTGACGTGCCTGATTAAAAGCGGGTCGCTCATAAAATACCAAATCAATATCAGAGCTGGGTTGTTGCGCACCAAGCAATAATGATCCGGTGATACCAACCGCATGCAATGCTAAACCGTGTTGTTGCAATAAGCGCAGCAGGTAAACACACGTTTTTAAAATCGGATGGGCAGTAGGCGTCAACAATAAGTGTTGCAACCGTTGCCGGGGTTGAAAATGTTGCGTTATATTGGCTAACGGCACCGCATGACAGACCGTGTCCCTGAGTGTCGAGTAATAGCGATAATCAGGGGTGTGCAGTGCCAAGAAGGCATTGGCTGTTGTGGTATCGAATTTTTGCCAGCCTGTCGCCGTTTGCCGATAACGCAAAAAACTTAAGACTTTACCGTCTTCTAGGCCTGTTGCAACCACGGCAAAAACCAGTCCATCAGCAGTTTGAATAAAATCCTTGGGATAATATGTCACGCTATAAATGTGCTTCGACCCTATTGCGACCATTAACTTTAGCCCGCCGCAACGCATCGTCTGAGGCTTTTATAAAGGCCGCGACCAGCTCAAACTGACCATCGAAGCTTGCGATACCGATGCTTAACGAAACATATCTTGAAATCGGTGAGTCCAGATGGGGTATTTTTCTTTTTTTGAGGGCAGCACGTATTTTTTCGCTAATATCTAAGGCACCACTGGCATCGGTATTCGGGAGAATAACCGTAAATTCTTCCCCACCATAGCGACATGCTAAATCAGTGGGTCGCTGCAAGACTGAAGCTATCGCTGTAGCAACCGCCCTTAAACAATTGTCACCTGCCAATTGCCCATGTTTCTCATTGTAGCGTTTTAAAAAATCAATATCACATATTAATAAGGATAGCGGCGCAATTTCGCGTTGTGCCAATTTAAACTCCCGTCGTAGCGTGTCATCGAAGTTGCGTCGATTAGCCAAGCCGGTAAGCTCATCAAATAGCGATAAATAACTTAAGGTATCATTCAGCTTAACCATACCGATTTGTGCCGCCTGATATTTTTTTCTCAGCATATCAATGCGTTCCATTGCAGTTATTTGCGCTTGCAAACGTGCCGGATTAATCGGTTGCTCCCAAAACGTATCACCGCCCGCTTTAATACCACGCTCATACAGCTTATCGTCAACTTTATCGGCTAAAAAAACAATCGGGAACCAATCATCGGGTGTTAGCGCACGAAGCGCTTTGGTGGTTTCAAACTCATTCAGGGCGGGCGGCTCAATTGCCATTAAGAGTAAATCGACGCTATGCTCTTTGAGGTAGCTTAACGCCTCTTGAGCATTTTCAATTTGCTTAACAGCATGGCCCATTGCCACCACAGTTTCAATAACCAATAGTCGTGTAGCCTGACAGTTTTCGATGATTAACACTTGCATTGTATTCATAGCCATTGCCATATAATGAATTGCAGAAATTCTAACGTATTTTATAAAAAACTGACGATTTTAATGCCAATTGACAATAAATGATCCATTGCAACTTAACTGGGTTCATCGCACAACATTAAAAACCAACGAATATAAAAAACCCCGCTGGGAAAAATTCCAACGGGGTTAAAGGAGGATTCTCTAACGAATAATCAGCCGTATAGTATTGTAAGGCGCTGTTCGTACGACAGGCACTAAAAAAATCAAACCGAGCCTTATGAAATGTTGGGGTTCTTGGATGTAACGGTGTTTCTGATTCGCCAAAGTCCCAGCAGGCCGGAACCCAAAAACCACAGGGAACCAGGCAATGGAACCGCGCTGACGGTGATGCTGCCATCCGTAACAGTATGCTCTAAAGCCGCTATAGTTAACCCCGTCAAATCATGGTAAGAAAAGCTTAGCAAAGAGCTGCCAATTCCTACCCCATTAAAATCCAGCACCGCTAAAGTTAAACTGTCCCCTTGAATTATTTGCAGTGCGTTGTCATCTAAAAACGATAAGCTAGATAAATCAAGTATGCCAGGTGAGGGGGTAGAATTGCCGCCGTCACCAAGATCAAAGCCGCTATAGGTGCTTAAATTTAAAATCGAATCATCCCAAGTGATACTTAAATCATAAGCAGATAGAATTTGATCTAATCCGTCTGTTTCTAGGCCGTTAAGAACCACATCCACAGAAGCTTGTCCACCTAAAGCGACCGTTTGTGAAGACAGGCTGAAAGACAGTGACGGTGTTGCATTGGCGGTCAAGCAGGCATTGCTGGTCAATACGGCTAAAGTTAATAATATTTTTTTAATCATAGTAGTCTCCTCATGAATTTAAGTAGCGTAATAAGGGTGATGGGTTAGCGCAACCTGGCAATCTAAAAAACGTCAGCAAATTAGTCCCTCTTTGGAAAAGCTTAGTTTAAAATGCCCAATAAGCAAGGATGCTATTTATCTTAAAAAAATGGCGGTTGGGAATGAGAAAAAGAGTGCGCGGAAAAATTTAAGACTCGATCAACGCCGCTAGCGCCTTTCATCTCGTATTGTCAGCATATACGGTCTGCGAACAGCCTAAGTTGAACGCAGATTATTCAACAATCACCATATTCGAGCAAAAGCATCTCGCAATTAAACAGTAGGTGCGGAAATTGGGTGCTGATAATGAAGCGCAATATTAATTCGATAGCTAAATAAAGGCTTATGACTCTTGCTGCATTACCCCAATACTTGGCGGCTGCATGCGCTGAGCAGCGCCAGATAGCGACAGTCCACCAAACAATAGGTAAAAACACCATGCCATGCACAGTTTTCCAACTGGCGATGGTGTAGGTGTTGTTCGCGATACGGTAATCAATGTACACAAAAATGATATTGATTAAGATGAAAAATGGCCAAAATACCCGCCATAAGCTCATGCGTCCTAACCAAGCAGCATGTAAATAGAGGTAAAAACTGCTATACGGATCAACAATGTTATCGTTATCGATGGTGGGTGTAATTAGAAATACTGCCGCCAGCAGGGCTAACAAAAATAATGATAGCTCCAGGGGCGAGATTAAATGGGTAAAGCCAAAAAGAATCGGTAAGGTTGTTAAAAACATAGTAGCCGTAATAGTTTTTATAATGATTGAAATGCGGGGGGGAAACCCCAGTTTATTCCCGTAGTAGCGTCAAGATTTGTGCTTCCAGATTAGGGTAGGCGCCAAATTCACAGGCGCGTAGTACACCTTGTTTATCAATTAAAATATGCGATGGTGTTCCTTGCAACTGAAATCGCTCAAAGGTTTCGGCATGGTAGTCCAGTGCCTCAAGGTACTGCCGGACGTGTTGTTGCAGCTTATGTTGCGAGTCCGCCGGATATTGGTTAAAGTCAGGCAGTTTTGCGGCAATAAACGTCTGAATTGCCTCAATAGTCACGTCACCTTGGCGCTTAACTAAGCGATCCATTGCGACGGGAAAAGCAATACGATAAGGTAAGCAGCCGTTGGTCAATTGTCCTTGTTGTTTTAGGGTGTTCAGTGTTTCGCCCACCACTTCGCCGCCATTGACTAAACGCACCAAATTTTCAAGGGTGTTTTTGTCAAAATCTTCAAAAGCGGTGGCGACGCCTAACACCACCATACCTTGTGCGGCATACTGCTGATGTAAATGAATTGCTTGGGGTAATGAATATAAAAAACAGCCAGGGCAGTTAACTTGGAATATTTCCACTAACACCACTTTGCCGGATAACTGATCAATATTAACCGGCGTACCTTGCACCCATTCAGAAACCGATAATAACGGCGATTGTTGATGAAGAGATGCGATAATCATTATGGTAATAAACGCGCTATTTTGTTTGGAAGCATTATTTTACAATACTACACTATGCCAAATGTCTCAAAAATTACAAGTGGATGTTTTAGATGCGCTTAAAATTAAGGCATAAACAAATAGTACATTAAAAGGTTGATTAGTTGTTATGCGCATTTTACATGTGATCGAAAATTTGAATACCGGAGGTGCCGAACACATGCTGGTCAATTTGGTTACCGAGCAGATCCGCCGTCAAAATCACGTAGCGGTTTTATGTTTATTTGAAGCAGGCGATCTTGCCGGAAATCTTACTGCGCTAGGCGTAAATGTTACGGCCTGCCATAAAAATAGCGGGTTGAATCTGTCCGTTATCCTTACCTTGATCAAGCGTGTTTATCAATTTGCCCCCGATGTGCTGCATAGCCACAGCTTAATGGGTAATTATTATATGGCTTTTGTGCGTTTGTTTGCCGCCCCCCGTGCTGTTCAAGTGGTTACCCGACATGGCTTGTTGCGTGAAGGCAAGGTTGGTCGCCTAGGGTTTTTATTCCATCTTTCATTATGGATGACGCATTGGGCCGTGGGGGTTTGTGATGCGGTGAGTGCTGAATTAATCAGCAAACATGCGCGATTTAGCCTGCGTATCTTGACTATCAACAATGGCATTGATTTAGCGCGCTTTAAACCGTGCAATTCAGGCAGTCAGCAGGCGTTAAAATTAGAGCTTAAGCTGGGCACACAGACTCGCTTGGTCGGCATTGTGGCGCGTTTAAATCCGATTAAAAATCACCATTTATTGCTGGAAGCATTTGCCCTGGTGCAGCAGCAAGTGCCGCATTCCGCGCTGGTGATTGTGGGCGATGGCGAGCTGAGACGCGAACTTGAAGCCTATACCCAAACGCTAAAATTAACCTCGTCGGTGTTTTTTCTCGGGGATAGGACGGACGTTAATACACTATTGGCGGGTTTAGATGTGTTTGTGCTGAGCTCTAATAATGAAGGCTATTCGTTGGCTTTGCTGGAAGCGGCGGCGGGAAGCCTGCCGCTGGTGGCAACCGCTGTTGGGGGCAATGCCGATATTGTGGAACATAACCAAAATGGCTTAATTGTTCCACCCAAACAGCCGACCGCTTTGGCTGCGGCATTAATCAAACTATTAGAAAATCCTGAGCGAGCCAATTTAATGGGCAATAATGCCCGTATTTGGGTAGAAAAAAATGCCTCGGTACAAGCGATGGCAGATGCTTATGAGCAACTGTACACAAGGAAAGCATGAAAGCAAGAGTAGTGGCATTTACCAATTTATTTCCACGTCCTTGGGAACCGCAACGGGCGACCTTTAATCGGCAACAGCTTGAACGGCTGGCGCAGTGTTATGATTTGGAAGTATTGGTGCCGGTTTCCTGGTTGGATTGGCTAAAGGCGCGTCGGCAGGGGCAAGACACCCGCTCCCGCGTTAGTAGCGCCGCGACGCGTTATTTTAACTATTTTTATATCCCCAAATTATTTCGCTGGAGTTATGGAGGCACCCTCTTACTTTCAATGTTGAGTGTGTTGCCCCGCATGCTTGGGCAAAATCGTCCTAACATTATTTACACCCCCTGGGCTTATCCAGATGGTTTTGCAACCGTGGTTATCGGACGATTGCTGGGTATTCCGGTGGTGGTTAAAGTATTGGGGTCTGATATTAACGACTTTACAACGATACCCGGTGTAAAAGCGCAAATTGTATGGACGTTAAAGAATGCCGCTGCGGTTGTAGCCGTTAGTCAGGATTTAGCGGGGAAAGTGATTGCCTTGGGTGCTAGCCCAGCCAATACAGAAGTTATTTATG
Organism: Methylococcaceae bacterium; assembly: GCA_013141155.1. Classification (GTDB taxonomy): domain Bacteria; phylum Pseudomonadota; class Gammaproteobacteria; order Methylococcales; family Methylomonadaceae; genus SXIZ01. The sequence goes on from JABFRM010000002.1 coordinate 8,510, forward strand.
ACGGCGTTGATCCTGCGCGCTTTAAGCCACTTAATCAACAGCATTGCCGCGAGCAATTAGCCCTGGATGCGCAAGCTAAGATTATCGTCTATGTCGGTAATTTGTTGCCGACTAAAGGCTGTCTTGATTTAATTGACAGTTTTGCGCAATTAAAACAACAGATGCCAGATGCCTTGTTAGTTTATGTTGGGAAAGGCGACATCTGCGCTGCTAAAATGGCTGCACGCGCTGATAGCCTAGGGGTAAAGGCGGCTGTCAGATTGGTCGGAACGCAACCGCACGAAATAGTCGCTTCCTGGATGGGGGCGGCGGATGTGGTGGTGTTGCCGAGTTATAATGAAGGCGTCCCTAATGTCTTGTTGGAAGCTATGGCGTGTGGTAAGCCCATCGTGGCGACTCATGTCGGCGGCATCCCTGAAGTGGTGCCGAATTTTGCGGGTATTTTAGTGGCTCCTGGAGATATTGCCGTTATTGCGGAGGCTTTAAAAACCGCTATTAGCGCAACTTGGGATGCTGACAAAATCATAACGCATGTCAGTCAATTTACCTGGGAGCGGAATATTGCTGAACTGCAAGCCGTTCTGGATAGCAAGGCGAATCTTGGCGAAGTAAGGTAAGTTAGTTACACAGTACGGCGGGTTCCCCTTTTTGGAAAAGCGGGGTTAGGGGAGGTTTTTGAAACACGCCGATTACGACATATCGCCCATTAAATTATTTTCATCTTTAAAGTCTTATCGTGATCATGAACAACTACCGCAAACCCTTATCTTTTATAGTTTGCTTATACCTGTTGCTTTTAACCGCCCTTGCTGCGCTTCCATATTGGCCTGCATCAACCTGGGTTATTGCCAACTTAATCAGTTTTTCACCGCTTTGGGTTTATGCCTTGCCATTGCTGATACTGACACCATTAAGTTTGCTAAGCCGTCAATATAGGCTGGTTGTCGCGTTGTTTGGTGCGCTGCTAATCTGCGTAAAATTATCAGGCTGGGTGTTTAATTTTAATGCTACGCCAGGCATAAGCACCTCCGCAGAAGGACTAACCGTTGACGGCATCAATAACCCTTTAGTCATTATTACCGCCAATTTGGGGGAAGGTGGCAAAGTAGAACGGTTAAATCAATTAATGGTAGAAAATAATGCCGATTTGGTGGCTTTGCAGGAAACCTCAGTAACGCAACTTACGCCTTTATTAAACCTATCGCCGCTGCATTCGGTCTGCGTTGAAGAATTATGTTTATTAAGCCATTTAAATCTTAAATTGGTCGATTCAAAATCCAGAGTGTTATTACAAAACTCGGGGCGTTTTGCGATGCAGGTTCAGGTAGATTTACCCAGCGGAGCCTTTGATTTTTATGTGCTGCATTTAGAAACGCCCAGGGAAGGATTTGAAACGTTAATAGCCAATCGCCTTACTGATTGGCGCAAAATGGTCGAGGTGGTTGATGACTTGATGGCTGAGTCCTGGATTGCTTCAAGTTTGGTGGCACAAGGACGTAACCCTATAGTGGCGGGCGATTTTAATTTGCCCAGATTGCATCCTATTTATGAGAAATATTGGGGATGGCTAACCGACAGTTTCCATGAAGCGGGTAATGGCCTCGGCTACACCAAACATACCCGTTTGCATGGTGTGCAAATTGATCATATTTTGCACAGCGAAAGCTGGACGGCGGCTAAGACTTGGATTGGCCCTTCGTTAGGTGGCGATCACTTGCCGGTCATAACGGTTTTAAGCCCTAGCAAAAACGAGCGGTGAGTTTTTGGGTTTTGGCTGATATTGTAGGTGCGTATGGTAATGCCAGTGTTTGATGTCATTATTATCGGCGCGGGTGCCGCCGGATTGATGTGCGCCATCGAAGCCGGAAAGCGGGGACGTAAAGTCCTGATCTTGGATCATGCCAATAAAGCCGGTAAAAAAATCCTTATGTCCGGTGGCGGTCGCTGTAATTTTACCAATTACAGCGTTGCTGCCGAAAACTATCTGTCCCGCAATCCGCATTTTTGTAAATCAGCGTTGAGTCGTTACACGCAATGGGATTTTTTAGCCTTAGTTAACGCCCATCGCATTGCTTATCACGAGCGTCTGCATGGACAGTTGTTTTGCGATGACAGCGCTAAAGACATTTTGACTATGCTGCTCACGGAATGTGCAGCAGTTGGCGTTACCGTGCAACTTGATACCCGAATTGACCAGCTTGACCAGCAAGACGGTACGTTTCGCCTAAGCACCGCACATGGCATATTAACGGCGCAATCACTGGTGATTGCCAGCGGCGGTTTATCCATCCCTAAAATGGGTGCCACACCTTTTGGCTATAAAGTCGCAGAACAGTTTGGATTGGCAATCGTCCCTACACGCGCTGGATTGGTGCCATTAACCTTACAGCCACAGGATAAAGACTTGTTCGCACCGCTTTCAGGCATTGCCGTGCCTTGTAGCATCAGTGCCGGTCAGCGACAATTTAAAGGGAATTTGTTATTTACCCATCGCGGCCTTAGCGGGCCTTGCGTATTGCAAATTTCATCCTATTGGCAACCTGGCGCAACGTTACACATCAATTTGTTGCCGGAAGGTGATATTGCGGATTTGTTAAGCACACAAAAAGCGCAGCAGTCCCGGTTAATGCTCAAAACGGTGCTGGCAGAACAGTTGCCAAAACGCTTGTTAAGTGCGTTAATTCCCGAAGACTTATTGATTACCCCAGTACAAGCATTGACTCATAAGCAAGTACAAGCCATTAGTGATCAATTGCACCACTGGCAATTAAAGCCCAATGCCACCGAAGGCTATCGCACCGCCGAAGTGACCATAGGCGGCGTTGATTGCAATGACATATCCTCTAAAACCCTGGCGAGCCTTAAACACCCCAACCTATATTTTATTGGCGAAGTGTTGGATGTCAGCGGTTGGTTAGGTGGCTATAATTTTCAATGGGCATGGTCGTCTGGTTGGTGTGCTGGGCAGTATGTGTAGAAGCGCAAAATGTTACATGTTTAGTCCCAATATTTAGTGGTCAGGCGATAGTGTCGCTATTTTGCGATAGCTTGATTTGGGCATCCCAGGGCATCGTCTTTGATGGGTTTCGCTACCCTACCGCTCTTCCCATCCAACGAGCTACGAGCTGTTTAACACCGTACCCCAATATCCTTTCTAAGTACCAAGAATGCTTCTAAATATTCTCGACGGTCAAATTCTACCGGCGTAAAGCCCTTAACCCATTCCACTTCGATGCCAATTACTCCGACATTATCATCATCAAATCCGTTGTCTGAGTGGTCATAACCAATTCTATTCCAACGTACGGAATTGTTGATTCGCTCGACTTCTACAACAAGCGTGATGCACCAAAGATAGCTATCGTCTGGGCAAATTAGTATTGGAGCAATTTTTTTACCCGTTGCCCTAGGGATGGAGCGCCACAGGGAAAACCAACGATGTCTGTCATCAAACAACTGCGTAATAGCAGGAACCAAACCAACCGATCTGTCACTGTTCGTTGTTTGCATAATCCATTGATCAAGCGGAATACCATCAATGGCAATCATGAGGTGTTCTTCATCACGATATTTTGTTTTGTGCATTCCAGTCGATATGTGATGCAAGGCTAACCCGCTTACACCTAAGAAGTGATTTATGGCGTTATTAATTTTTCTCGTATCAGATGGAGCGCTACAGATAAATAGTTCACTTTGGTCACGTAAAATTAATATCACTTGATCAATTGGACCATTGTAGAAATCATTTTGATAACGTATCTCTGCACAGAGAATATCTGTTAAAAAGATCAACTTGTCATCTTTACTTTCTTTTTTTATTAGTAAATAGCCATTGCAACGATGAAAATGGTAACAACTTTCAGTTATAGTTACACCATAAGTAAACGGTAAGACCGCAAATATTAAACCAAAAATTAACAGGGTGGGGTTGCTAGAATATAGCCCGTTTACTAGCATGAAAATCCCTGTAGCTAAAGAAACAGGACCCCACAAATGCAGTGAATCAGCAGGCTCGGTTAATAACAACTCATCTGTAGTTTGTTTTTTAATTTTCATTTAGCTGCGATAAATAAAATGCCTACCGTAATGGTATGGACTTCTCATCTTCAAAGCGGCATCTCAATGTGCCGAAGTGGAAGTAAAACGACCACTTAACAGAAGAAGGGGAATCCGAGATGAATATTACGACAATTGGTTTAGACATTGCAAAAATGTTTTTCAACTACATGCTGTTGATGTTAACGGAAAGACCCTCTTGCTTAAACAACTTAAGTGGGATAAGTTGCTAGCTTTTTTCGCTAATTTATTACCTTGCCTAATTGGCTTGGAAGCTTGTTCTGGAGCGCATTATTGGGCGAGGGAATTAATAAATACATGCCCTTTTCATCGGTTAGCTTATAAGCCTTGTTTGGGTTGGGCTTGGCGTTTCTTATGGCGGTATCTGAGAGGCTCATGACGGTATGTGCTCTAAATAATTTGGACATACCGTCATATACCGTCTACCGTGACGGTATGTCAACGAATCTTATTGTACTTCTACGAACAATAAAAAACCCGCTAAGCCTTGTAACTTGCGGGTTTGTGAACTTCTTTGCATCTCTTTGAATGCTTAATTGGCGGAGAGAGGGTCTTTCGAACTCATATTCACTAGCATTCAACAAGTATCAAAAATTATTTATATTAAACGATAACTTACAAAAAACTTGTTCAAGGAGACTCACTAGAATTCAGCTCCAAAGGTGGGGCGAAAGGTGGGGCGGGATTTTAG
>JABFRM010000329.1 GCA_013141155.1 Methylococcaceae bacterium
AACCACCGTATTGTCTTGATTAAAGATAATCGTCCGCACCACGACCTGTTTTTCATCGGCCACCGTTGGCAAATACTGATCAATCCCTTGTTGCAAAATGACATTCAACGCCGACAATGGCTCAATCCGTGATTCTGCGGCAGTCATTAACATCTCGCGCAGCGTGAAATCAAGACAGGGACTGATGATCTGTTCCGCCGTAAAGCCGACATGTTCTGGAATGCTTACCTGTAACACGATTTCACCGTTACTATTGGTGACGACGGGGATGTCGGCTAACAACGGATTGGCTGAAGTTACAGTATCCAATCGCGCCGCAGTGACTACCGGCACCACCGTTGCAATAACCTGCATGCTTTCAGCCGTCATGCCGTCAATCAGTGTGTCATTGGCACAGGCTATATGCGTTTCATTACCCGTTGGCGTTGGCGTTGTTGTGGAGGTATTCCGCAACGCGAGATGCCCCGGGTCAGCAATAAAACCAATGCGCGGATCACTATCGCCAATACCATTATCGGTTAAGGTAATGACAACGCGAGTGACTAATCCGGCACTGTTTCTAAACAGCTCTGCGCCATCATCATAGGTAGCCAAATTGCCATCCGCCAGGAATTCAAAGAAATGTTGATCATGATTTTCGATGTCGGGGCCAAATTTGCAAAAAGTATCGGCTATAACCCCTTCTGGAATTTCAAGCACTACCCGTGTTTGCAAGCCTGGCCGTGTAGGATCTAAATCGACTAAAGGTTGATTGGAACCTTCAATAGCTGTTACGGTAAATTGGATTAGATCGGTAACTGCGGTCATGCTGGCAGGCAATGTTTGTCCGCCCAGTAATGGGTTGGTAAAGCCCAGCACAGATACATTTTGCAACTGTGCGTTACTATCGACCACAATGGCTTGCGTAGTGGCTGCGGGATTGGTCAGGTCAGCAACAATCAATGTGCCGAATGAATTGGTAGGCGCCTTATTGCCTTCTGCAAAGAGGATATGCCCCAATTGTCCATCGACATTGAGCACCGGAAAAGTCGCTACAGCATTTTGTAAATAATCGAGTTTACCGTCGCCGTTAAAATCTCCTGTGGCGCTACCTGCTGTTTCAACACTGGGTGCTATGCCATCAAGGTCGGTGATTATGGCAGCCTCGAAACTGGCATGGTCTTTAACGTTACCTGCTACGTCAAATATTTGGGCATTAAAGGTATATTTACCATCGCCCATCGACAGCGCGGTTAGATCTATAGAACCCGTTTGCACCTCCAGAGCAGTTAAAATATGTTCAGCAACCAATATCGGCGCGCCACCCTTAATTGGTGTCGCATACAATTTAACGATATAGTCCGGCTGTAAATCTTTGCCTGTGGGTAAGTTAATTGTAAATGTAGGGGTCGGGTCATTGGTGCTGTTATTATTAGGGTTGTTATCGCCCAGTAAGTCGGTTGCAGCCGTCATGATAATAGTCGTAGGCTTATCGGGCGCAATGGTATCCAGAGTAATCACTAAGGGGTTGGCATGGGTCAGTAAAACGCCAGCACTATTAAACGATTCAGCATTAAAGGTAAATACGCCATCACCGAGTTTACCGGTATCATTGGTTATTAAGGATAAATTAACTGCCGGCATCAACCACAAACCTTCTGCGTTGGTTATAACTGTCCCTAAGATCGTGCCGTTCGGTGCTGTAATTTGTACACTAGAACCTGCCAAAGCATAACCTTGTAAATCAATGGTTGTGATATTGGTATTGTTATCATTGTTGCTTGAGCCACTGTCAAACTTAGCGGGCAAATCAATCGTCGCAAAACTGATGTTAATGCTGATAGTGGCAGGCGTTTTAGCTATAGTCCCGTTGTTATCAGTCGCTGTAAAGTTAAAATTAATTTTACCTGCATAAGTGGGGGCAGGAACAAATTTTAAGGTTGCCGCTTCTGTAGTGGTTAAGGGGACATTAAGTGCGACAGGGGTTACTCCGTCAGCCAAATATAAGATACCTTCACTGCTGGTTGGCAAAGTCAAGAGCGTAACAGATGCAAGCGTACCGTCCGAATCTGTTCCGGTTAAGTTAAGGGCAATAGCTTTATTGATATTACCGTATAAGGTTATTGGTGTCGCCACCGGCGCATCATTCGCCGCCGCAATCACCAAGGTCGCGTTGGCGGCCGCCGAGGTTAAGCCGCCATTGTCGGTGGCGGTGAACGCAATGGCCACCGAACCGTTGAAATCCAGCGCCGGCACAAACACCAAACCAGCCGCCTGTGCCGGGGTCAAGCTTGCGCCCGCCAAGACCGGCGTCGTGCCGTCGGCCAAATACAGGATGCCTTGGGTGCCTAAAGGCAAGGCAGCGATGTTGAAACTGGCCAGCGTGCCGTCCACATCCGTGCCTGCCAGGCTAAAAGCCACCGGCGCATCTTCCGTGCCATTGGCCGTCAGCGCGGTCGCCACCGGCGCATCATTCGCCGCCGCAATCACCAAGGTCGCGTTGGCGGCCGCCGAGGTTAAGCCGCCATTGTCGGTGGCGGTGAACGCAATGGCCACCGAACCGTTGAAATCCAGCGCCGGCACAAACACCAAACCAGCCGCCTGTGCCGGGGTCAAGCTTGCGCCCGCCAAGACCGGCGTCGTGCCGTCGGCCAAATACAGGATGCCTTGGGTGCCTAAAGGCAAGGCAGCGATGTTGAAACTGGCCAGCGTGCCGTCCACATCCGTGCCTGCCAGGCTAAAAGCCACCGGCGCATCTTCCGTGCCATTGGCCGTCAGCGCGGTCGCCACCGGCGCATCATTCGCCGCCGCAATCACCAAGGTCGCGTTGGCGGCCGCCGAGGTTAAGCCGCCATTGTCGGTGGCGGTGAATGGAATGGTAAAGGTTCCATTGAAATTTAGTGCGGGTTTAAGCACTAAGTTGGCGGCTTGGGCTGGGGTTAAAACCGCACCAGCCACAACGGGAGTCGTGCCGTCGGCTAAGTACAGGACACCTTGGCTTGTTAAGGGCAAGGTCGTCACGCTTAAAGTGCTAATCGTGCCATCGGCATCGGTGGCTGCCAAACTGATAGTAACTTGTGTATCTTCGGTACCGTTTACGGTAATAGCGTTTCCAATTGGTGGCGTATTAGTTGCCAACAAGGTTAAAGAAGCATTAACAGATGCTGAGGCCAAACCATTATTATCGGTGACGGTAAATGGAATAGTGGCGGCACCAACGTAATTCAGTGCAGGTATAAATATTAAGCTACTTGCTTGTGCGGGCGTTAAAGTTGCTCCAGCGACTACTATGGTTGTGCCGTCAGCTTGATACAATATGCCAACAGATGCTGATGGTAATGTCGTTACTTTAACACTGGCAATGGTGCCATCGATATCCGTACCCGTCAGGTTGAGGGAAATAGGAACATTCTTATTAGCACTCGTGGTAACAGACGTCGCCACGGGCGCATCATTCACTGCTGCTAAATTTATCGTTGCGTTAGCTATGGTTGAGGTTGCGGCGCTATTATCCTTAACCGTAAAGGGTATGGTTACCGTGCCGTTAAAGTTCAGTACGGGTTTAAACACTAAACCCGCGGCTTGTGCAACGGTTAAAACGGTTGAAGTTAACACGGCTGTCGTACCGTTAGCTAAGTACAAAATGCCTTGGGTTGCCAATGGTAAAGTGGTAACGCTGACACTGGAAATCGTACCATCCAGATCTGTTCCCGCTAAGTTAACGGTAACCTGGGTGTCCTCGGTGCCGTTTACGGTAATCGCGGTCGCCGTTGGTGGCGTGTTCGCTGCTAGAACGGTTATGGTAGCGTTTGCAGCAGTAGAAGCTAAACCATTATCATCGGTGACGGTAAAGGTAAATGTGGTTGCACCAGTAGTATTTAGTGCCGGTTTAAATATTAATCCAGCCGCTTGCGCAGCGGTTAGCGTGGCACCTGCGGTAATGGCTGTGGTGCCATCAGCCAGATATAGAACGCCTTTACTTGCCAGTGGCAAGGTGGGGACGCTGACACTGGCTATTGTGCCATCTATGTCGGTACCGGTTAGATTCAGTGGGATAGGGATGTTTTTGTTACCGCTCGCAGTTGCAGGTGTCGCAATCGGTGCATCGTTCACCGACGTGATATTGACTATCGCATTAGTAACCGTTGAAATTAAGCCAGTATTATCAGTGGCGGTAAACGGAATGGTGACCGTGCCATTAAAGTTGAGGGCTGGTTTAAACACCAAACTGGTTGCCTGGGCGGGTGTTAAAACAGTTGAAGTTAAAACCGGTGTACTGCCATCAGCGAGGTATAAAACACCTTGAATTACTGGGGGCAGCGCGGTAACCTTGATGCTGGCAATTGTGCCATCAACATCAGTTCCAGTTAATTTGAGTGTCACTTGTGCATCTTCACTGCCGGTGGCAGTTGCAGGGTTCGCTACGGGCGCATCATTCGCTGCCGCGAGTGTCAAGGTAACGTTGGCGGCTGTGGAAGTTAAACCGTCATTGTCGGTAACCGTAAATGGAAAAGTGAGGCTACCATTAAAGTTTAGGGCGGGTTTAAATACCAAATTGGCCGCTTGCGTCGGTGTTAAAGCGGTTGCAGCTACCACGAGTGTTGTGCCGTCGGCTTGGTATAATATGCCTTGGGCAGGTAGTGGTAAAGTAGTGACGCTTACGCTGACAATTGTCCCATTGCTATCTACGCCAGACAAATTGACAGTGGCAGCTATATCTTCTGTGCCGTTTATGGTAACTGCTGTTGCTGTTGGCAGCGCCACGCCTATTGAGGCATTGGCGGCAACTGAGGTTAAACCGCCATTGTCAGTAACGGTAAAGGGAATGGTTATCGTGCCATTAAAGTTAAGTGTTGGCGTAAAAATCAGGCTAGCTGCTTGTGCAGGGGTTAAAGCCGCGCCAGCAGTTACGGGCGTGCTGCCGTTAGCTAAGTACAGTACGCCTTGGCTTGGTAGCGGTAAAGTAGATATTTTTACACTGGCAATCGTACCATCCACATCCGTACCGGTTAGGTTGAGGACGTTACTGGTATTTAAGCTGGCGTTTATAGTGATGGGCGTCGCTATTGGCGCGTCATTCACTGATGCCACAGTAATCGTGGCATTGGCTGACGGTGAACTTGCCCCCCTATTATCCACGACGGTAAATGGTACTGCGACCACGCCATTAAAATTAAGCGCTGGTTTAAACACCAGGCTCGCTGCTTCCGCAGGCGTTAATGCAGATCCTGCAACGCCGCCGGCAAGTACCGGTGTTACGCCATTGGCTTTATAAAGTACACCTTGGCTCGCGAGTGGCAATGTTGCCACGTTAACACTGGCAATTGTGCCATCACTATCGGTTCCCGCTAAATTGACAGTAATCGAAGTATCTTCGTTACCACTTGCAGTAATAGCGGTTGCCACTGGAGCTGCATTAGCACCCATGCTAGTGGTAACGTAAGCCACAGCGGTATTGCCCGCACTGTCGGTGATGGTATACGTAAAAATATCGGGAGCCGTTGAGCCACTGGCTGGGGTGTACACCAACATGCCCGCGTTATTAAGCTGAACCGTTGCACCAGTGGGTAGGGTAACAATGCCGCCCGTTGTTACGGGTTTATCCAGAATCGCTGTAATGTTTAAGGGTAAATTTTCCCGGTCAAAGTCATTGGCTATGGCATTGATGATAACGGGTGTATTTACCGAGGTTATAGCGACATCATTATAGGCAAACACGTTTGACTCAAAGCTGCTGGCACGCACGAATAAATAAGAATCGTATGAGGCATCCCCTCCATCTGCAATGGCGATTTTGATGGTGTTGCTAACGTTTGGGGTTACGTTTGCAATTAACTCCAAGGTTACGGTATAGCCATCCATCGCGTTGGGGTAAGCATAAGGCCCGGCTGCATTAGGGACGTTATTTTTATATAGCGAAGTATTCGATGCTAAATTGACATTATTGATAGTGACCGGCAGGTTATTGGGTGGAATAACCGCAGTTTGAACACCATTGACCCACACTGCCATTACATCGTTAAAACCGCCATTGACATATTCAATATATTCTTCTGAACCGAAGGTAAACTGTAGCGTAATTTTGTTTTCCGTTGGCGTAAAGGTCATATTCAACACGGCGGCATCAAAAGTAGTGCTGCCCCCTAAAGTGGTCAATTGGTTATCACCCGCAGATCCAGCGCCAACGCTGGTACTTTGATTGCCAAGGATATTGGCGCCATTGACGTTTGCTGGAGAGCCCGTCGTTAATAGAATGCCGCTGTCGAAACCCAAACCAGCAGATAATCCACCTGAAAAAGTAGCCACTTGAGAGTTAACGCCTGTGTAGGTAGCTGTATTGACACTAACGCCTTGCCCTACTATGGTATTGCCCAGTGTTGTTCCCACCGCGTTCGCGGTTCCTGTAAGTGACGTAAGATTAAACGCCAGCAAGCTATTCCAACTTTCAATATTTAAGGTTTGGGTTTTAATTGCACCCGTACGCATGGTGAGTTGCCAGTTGCCACCCAAGGCGTCAGCACCCGTTGCATCGATAGAGGCGGCAACTTCTGCGCCAGTCATTTCGGATAATAATTTGATAAAGCTTTGGCCGGCATTACCTTCTGCAACGTGGCAACCATACACTAATAAATCGGCATTATCAGCCAATGCTGCCCGGATAATGGCTAACTCTTCAGCATGCGCAGTTAAATCCTCAGCATCAATAACATTGTTGCCTAGCTGTAAGCTACCGCTACTCCCGTGCGATAAAATATGCACCGCACTAATATTGGCCTGTCCTTTTAACACTTGCGCAATCTGGGTTAACCCGTGTTCTTCAGTATTTAAAGTAATAACTGCGGCACCTGTTTCTAACTTAGGCAGTAATGTCGCCAAATTAGCTACTCTAGCGTCGATAAAAACAGTCGTTGTAGAATGCGGTTTTAGATTGTTTAGTGTGTGCATTTTTGTATCCATTAAGATAGAACTATGCACTCAAGACTAGCTTATTAATGGTATGAAGCAATCTCGATTTCCTGTTGAGCCGAGCCATTAAACCGTCGCCTCAACCTGAAAAAATCACCGTATTGTGCCTAAAAATTGGATAGTAATTTAACTAATACATTGATAATTGGCTTTCTTGGTGTAGGTTTATCTGCCTTCAAATAAACACGCAACTGAGCTGTTTTGGTTTCCTAGATGTAAATATATACAAAGTGCAATGTTTAATCTGTGAAGTAGGTCACAAAAAATGTGGATTATAATTTTTGCAGCAGCGCATCAGTTGCCGATTTTAAAGCGTTGCGTAAAATGGTGATTTTTAAGTAAATGTAAGTCGTTATAATTAATCAATTTAGCCACAACTGATCGCTTAGGGTTAGGTATAATTATGCGACTTGATATGCTCGAGCGGCTATAAACATAACGTCATCTATTTCTCTTTAATGAATAATATGCATCCCCAAATCAGCGACTACGAGAGCGCTAGGCAACGTTTACAATTGCAAGCGCAACAAAATCTGTTCAAACATGCCATAGCACTTGAATTTGGTGGCTTGGGAGATGATTTTCAGGGGTTAGTAGAAGCGCATACGGCAGTAGGTGTGCAATGCCAGGATACGGGATTGATATTGTCAATTAATGCGCATCTGTGGGGCGCGGTTTTTCCACTGTTGATTTACGGAACCCCTACGCAGCAGCAACACTGGCTACCGGATTTATTAAGCGGGCAACTGATTGGTGGTCATGCCATCACTGAGCCGGAAGGGGGGTCTGACCTGACCGCCTTAACCACCCGTGCCAGTCATACCGTAGAGGGGTTTAGCTTAAATGGCTGCAAACGCTATATTACCAATACGCCGATTGCCGATGTGTTGATCATTTACGCCAGGCTCGATCAGCAATTGTCGGCTTTTATGGTCAAAAAAGACGATGTAGGCGTGCAGTTTACCGATCAAACGCAGGTGAATGGGTGTGTCACGGCGACGATGGGGGATGTGCTGTTAAACAATTGCCTGATTCCCCATGATCGCTTATTGGGCAAGATGGGGGCAGGCGCAATGATGATCCAAAGCGCGTTGGAGTTAGAGCGGGCGTTTATTTTTGCCGGGATTAGCGGCATTATGCACTGGCAATTGGCGGAAGTGATTGGTTATGCCCGCGAACGTCAGGTGCAGGGAAAGCCGCTGGGCAGCCACCAAGCCATTAGCCATAAAATTGCAGATATGCAAGTGCGCTTAAGTACCATTCGTCTCTGGCTGAATGAATGCGCGCGGTTAAAAGATGCACAGAAACGTATTACCCTAGTGAGTGCGCAAACCAAATTGTTTGCCAGCGAAGCGTTTATGCAATCCAGTTTGGATGCTATTCAGATCATGGGCGCGCGGGGCTTGGAAGTTAATAACCGCTTGGCGCAATTGGTACAAGATGCGCTGGCAAGCCGTTTGTTTTCTGGCTCTTCTGAAATACAACGGAATATTATTGCCGCGTTATTAGGCATAGGTATCTACACAAGTTAAGTTCTCCGGCATCCCTGCCGGAATGACGCGATTTGAAACTTGTGTAGTATTAGGGCTGGTAAGACTGTAAGCGCTGGCAGAGATGGGTTTGCAGCGAGAGCCGCAAACCCGGCTCCTACGCTAAAGGGTTAACAGCATTTACCCGCTGCGGTTGCTGCTGGCACTTCAATCAAACGACCCGTTTTGCAATCATAGATGTAGCCATAAACGGGAATATCAGCAGGTACCAGTGGATGGTTTTTAATGCGCAAGACATCTTCTTTGACACTGGATTCTTGGTCTTTAATGGTCAGCCAATCAATATAATTCCCTTCAGCCGAGCCATGACCTTCACAGCAGTCATGCCAACCTGAGGCATCAATTGACGCGGTTTTTAAGCTGCTGTTTAATAAGTCGCGCATGATGTCATCGGTAAACAATTCCATGCCGCAATTAGTATGATGGATCACAAACCATTCGCGTGTGCCTAATAATTTGTACGAGATCACTAAAGAGCGGATGGCGTCGTCACTGGCACGTCCCCCCGCATTGCGAATTACATGCGCATCCCCTTCGGATAACCCTGCATATTTAGCAGGGTCTAAGCGGGCATCCATACAGGTTAGAATGGCAAAGCTTCTCCCCGGCGGTAACGGTAGATCCCCTTTGTTGCCGAAATTACTGGTATAGTCTTTATTTGCGGCTAACACTTCATTTAAAATTTTACTCATAACGGCTTATACCTTTTAGTTTTATTGTTATTGAATGATCTTGCGGATTTAGTTTATACCAATAGTTATAAACTTTAAACAGCGATTTAAATTTACCTCATAAGCACGTATAGTCTACCAAGATAGCTATAACGCAGGATTAAATTTCCGCATGCGTAACTTTATACCCCTTTGTAACTCATGAAAACAGGAAATCCGCAGTGATTGATCAGGCACAGAAAATTCTTCGCACCGTCTTTGGTTACGAGCATTTTAGAGGACAGCAACAAGCGGTTATTGAGGAAATTTTGGCGGGGCGTGATGCTTTAGTGTTAATGCCAACCGGCGGCGGTAAATCTTTGTGTTACCAAATTCCAGCGCTGGTTAAGCCGGGGGTGGGGGTGGTGGTTTCACCGCTGATCGCGTTGATGCAAGATCAAGTCAGCGCCTTGCATCAATTGGGCATACAAGCGGCTTTTTTAAATTCCACGCAAAGTTATGAAGAAAATCAGAAAATTGAACGGCGCTTGCTGAACAATGAACTGGATTTGCTCTATATTGCGCCAGAACGGCTCAATTCAGAACGCACCTTGGCGTTATTTCAACGCTGCCAGATTAACGTGTTTGCCATTGATGAAGCGCATTGTGTTTCGCAATGGGGACATGATTTTCGGGTGGATTATCTGCAATTGTCGATTTTGCATGAGCGTTTCCCCCATGTGCCGCGTATTGCTTTAACGGCGACTGCCGATGAAAAAACCCGTCAGGAAATTATTCAACGCTTGGCTTTAGAACAAGCGCATTTATTCATTAGCGGTTTTGATCGCCCGAATATCCGTTATCGCATCGTGCAAAAAGAAAATGCCCGCCTGCAATTACTTAATTTTATTGATGCGGAACATGCAGGCGATGCGGGGATTGTGTATTGTTTATCGCGCAAAAAAGTCGATGCCACCGCCGAATGGCTGCGCAGTAAAGGCATGCGCGCGCTGCCTTATCATGCGGGCATGACCCCGCAAGATCGGCAACATAATCAACAGCAGTTTTTAATGCAAGAGGGTGTAGTCATTGTCGCGACCATTGCGTTTGGCATGGGCATTGATAAACCTAATGTTCGTTTTGTGGCGCATTTGGATCTGCCTAAAAGCATTGAAGCGTATTATCAGGAAACTGGTCGCGCGGGGCGTGATGGCTTGCCGGCAAACGCATGGATGGCTTATGGTTTGCAGGATGTGATCACCTTGCGGCAAATGTTGGGTAATTCTAATGCTGATGAGCTGCACAAACGCGTGGAGCTGCATAAACTGGATGCCATGCTGGCATTGTGCGAACAGGTTAATTGCCGGCGGCAAAGTTTGCTTAAATATTTTGGCGACATTCTGGCGCAACCTTGCGGCAATTGCGACACTTGCTTAGAGCCTGCGCAAACTTGGGATGGCACGGTAGCCGCACAACAGGCTTTATCGTGTATTTATCGCACCGGGCAGCGTTTTGGGGCGGGGCATTTATTGGATGTGCTGCAAGGAAAAACCAATGAACGGGTTAAAAGTTTACAACATGAGCAACTTTCAACGTTTGGGATAGGTAAGGCACTGGATGAGCAGCAATGGCGTTCAGTATTTCGGCAATTAATTGCGCGGGGCTTGGTGGAAGTTGATCTGGAAGGGTTCGGTTCCTTAAAATTAACTTCGCAATGCCGCCCCGTGTTACGCGGCGAACAGCAATTGATGTTACGTCAAGATTTACATGTCAGCAAAACGACCCCCACGCAAAAAAGTAAAACTCGTTTGGCCGGTGCGCGCGACAGTGAATTATGGGAAGCTTTACGCAATAAACGTAAAGACATTGCCAGCGCACAAAATGTGCCGCCTTATGTGATTTTTCATGATGCCACCTTGATGGCGATGATGGAAGCCAAACCCCTAACGCTGCAAGCGTTAGGACATTTGTCAGGCGTTGGTGCGCGTAAACTGGATTTATATGGCGCCGATTTTTTAGCGGTTATTGCGGAATTTGCTCAGACTAGTCATGATCCTATCGGTTTAAAAGATACTGTTGCCGAGTCGGTGGCGCTGTTTCGGTTAGGTTACACCGTTGAGCAGATTGCGGTGCAACGGCAATTAAAACCGGAGACTATTTTTGTGCATTTGTCAGAGGCGGTACAAGAAGGGTCGGCGGCGTTGCAAGATGTGGTGGACTTGCCGCGCGCCGAAATTGAACTAATTCAGGAAGCCTTGCTTAATTTACCAGAAGAGCAAAAAAATGCCTTAAAACCGGTGTTTGATAGCTTCGCGGGTGCCTATAGCTATGGCGTACTGCGCTGTGTGAGGGCAACTCTTCAGCATAAATGCGCCTAATAACTAGCGTTTACTGATCCGTAAGCTTAATTAAAAATCCGTTTTGTGAGTTTTACAAACCCATCACCGGGATTGAACCAAAATTCGTCATTAAATATGTCTGTCACGGTCGTGGCATCCGTATTCAAGCAATCAGCCACTTGTTCGTAAACAATTTTCCCCTGAGTTTTTGCATTTACTGGCGGGGTCATAGTGGTATCTGAATAACAAACATCCAGCTCAATAGTGGGGGTTGCGGCATCTGGCGAGACATTTTTGGTGCATGAAATTACCTTAATCGGTGGTTCAGCTATGTTATCGACTGTGACGGTGACCTCCTGAGTGGTTTTCAGGGAAATGCCGTTTTCTATGGCTTTTGGTGGACAATAATCGAGGTCATCCAACGGCTCGGGAATGCAACCATTAGTGGTTATTTTGAGTACATTGCCGATTTGAGTGGCGGTATGCCCCGCAGGGAGTTTCGAGGCATCGCAAGCCTTGCCGGCAGAAGGGGTCGCCAGTTTCAACGCGTTAGGGATGCTGTCAAATAAAACCGGATCTTTACCTGCTTTTAAGGCTTCGCCGGTAATATAGTAGACATTATTATTTTGCGTATTAATGCCCGTGTAGAGATTCGTGTTTAAATAAAATCGATATAACCATTGACTCTCTGTTTTAGTTGGCTGATGCGTAGGCAAAGCATCCGGATATTTCTGTTCGGCCCAATTTAAAATGGTTTCTGAATCGGTTTTTATATCGGCTAAAGCACCGTTAACATTCGCCAAAAAGGCTACTGCAAAAGATAACGTCAAAACTGTTTTCATAAATTCAAATCTTCAAAATAAATAAAAAAATAAAGGTGGCTTAAGAAGCAGAACCCTTGTGCATATTCACGCGCTATTGTCTACGAAAAACGTAGCGTATGTTTATAAGTATAGAGCAAGATAAATAGTTTGTCAGAAAGTTCAAATAAAGCCATGTTTGGTTATTGCAATAATAAAAATGCCCACAAAACAAGCCAATGCACCTGCAAACAACAACCAGCGTTTAAGCCCAGTGTTGTGCATACTCATGATTCCCAAGGCTATGTAGACCAGCAATAGGATAAATTTACTGATAATCCAGCCAAATTCCCCGTCCAGCCAACCATTCATCAGAATTAGTGCCACACCACTAATGATCAATAAAGTGTTAAGGACGTGCGGCGCAATTTTACTGAGCTTGTTATGCAGTGCTTCCGGTTTAAACTCAGCCAGTAAAATGCGCCCGATGTAACTGGCTAATGAGAGAAAAATAAGCACAACATGTAATGATTTAAGCATAGTGACCTCGTTAACATTCATAAAAGACAGCCCAAATTAGAGCTGGATTAACCTAGAAACCGCAGTTGAGCCATACAAATCCCGTTCGCCCTTGACTGCATGGATGCAGGGCGGCGCAGGAGCAGTTGCCGAGAGCTTGTCGAAGGGTTGAACGGGAATTTGTATGGCTCACCTAATGGGTGGCGTAAAGAAACCCGCTCATGCTTCGACTGGACTCAGCACGAACGGATTTCTTCATCCCCCAACTGATTTTTTTAGCATTAAGCAACTGGCAAACAACATAACGACGCTATCATATAACACCTTGTTCAATAATCGGTAAGGATTTGATTAAAAATAACTTCCTGATTTGTGAATGTTCTTGCTGGGTAGCCACTCAGTTTCCCTCTTTGAAAAAGAGGGGCTGGGGGAGATTTATTAGATATCGCC
>JABFRM010000294.1 GCA_013141155.1 Methylococcaceae bacterium
CCTATAACTATGGTAAAGGCAATATTCAAAAAGCGATTGATCGCAACGCATTGATGGGCGAACCAACTGATTACTGGTCATTGCGCAGTTTACCCCAAGAAACCATGCAGTATGTTCCAAAATTACTTGCGATTGCGAAATTGTTTGCACACGCTGAAGAATATAATGTGCCGCTACATCCGATTCGGAACAAGGCTGTTTTTGAAGTGGTCGATATAGGCTCGCCGCTTTACCTAAATCAAGCGGCGGCGATGGCCAACACCAGCCCGGAACATTTTTTGAAGCTTAATCCTGCATTTAAACAAAATGCCACGGCGCCTGATGGTCCGCACCATTTGTTGATACCTGTTGCGCAAGTTAATGCGTTTAAAGAAAATTTAGATAAAATCCCTGATGCGGAAAAAGAGCAGTTATCCTACCAGATTAAGAATCAGTATGTAGAAATGTTGGCACTCAAGCGGGCAGAAGAGCTTGCAAGAATTGCGCGTAAAGCTGAGGCTGAAAGGGCTGCACTTAGGGTGCAGGAAGAGCGATTAGCCCTTATTCGAGCCGTTCAGGAAGAAAAAAGAGCGCAACAGGAAAGATTACAGCGCAAAAAAGCCACAGAAATTCAATTGGCTAAGAGACATAAGAACTCTATAGATATGCGTCGTGATAAAGTTTATCTTGCTAAAAAGCAAGATGAATTGCAGACCCCCCCGCACCGAAACGTCGCTAGCCCTAAGGAATTTGCGGAATTGAATGATACAGCGTCTAAAAAATCTTTAGTTGTTGGGCAACAGTTAACGCTTAAAAATAAACCGCAACTTGTTGCTTCAAATTCACGTAAAAATCCCTTTCAAACTATTCATTATGTAGTGAGAAAAGGCGAATCATTAACGGGTGTGGCTCGAAAGTTTAATGTATCAGTTGCTGATATTCGTAAGTGGAATGCCGATAAAATGTAAATATGTTTTTGATGTGTTTCAGGGACATTAGTTTAAATATTGAGTTGCCATTTATAAAATTTGTTGGTGGATAATTTTGTAACTATACAGCGCTGCTTGAAATAAAATATTGGCAGCGTTTTCACTCGCCTCTTCAAATCGACTTAATGTTGCGTTGAAGTAGCTTCCAGTAAGTTAGCTTACCTTTAATATTCAAGTTGATGTGCCTACATAGCTGTTAATATTAGAGGAAATATAGCTTCATCCGGTCTGTATCTTTTTTCGGCACAATCTTTTGTGTCTAAAGGCTTAATGGCCAGGTCTTCTGGTCGTCTTTTAATGTTTTTCTGCCTTAATAATTGGCACCAACGCCATGAAAAAAAAATCCTCAACTAACGTTATTGTTTACAAACGCTTATTATCTTACGTCAAGCCGCATTTAGGATTTTTTGGCATTAGTATTTTAGGATTTTTGTTGTATTCTAGTACGCAGCCTTTATTTGCGGCGTTGGTTAAACATATCATTGATACCTTGCAAACTGAAAAACGCGAAGAAATGACCTATTTGCCATTATTTTTTAGTGGCTTGATATTTGTGCGTGGCATTGGTTCATATTTAGGTAATTATTTTCTGGCGCGTGTTTCCAGCAGCGTAGTGCATGCCTTGCGTTGCGAGGTTTTTAATAAGTATACACGCCTACCCACCGCTTATTTTGATGCGAATAATAGCGGATATATGATTTCAAGAATTACGCATAATGTCGGTCAGGTAACTCAGGCAACCACAGATTCGGTGCGAACCTTTGTCAGGGAGGGGCTGACCGCATTGGGTTTGCTAGGCTATTTGTTTTTCATTAATTGGCAGTTGTCGTTGATTTTTATTGGCATTGCCCCAGTTATTTTGATGATGGTCAGCTATGTTAGTAAGCGTTTACGCACCTTAAGTAAGCGTTTACAAGATTCGGTGGGTGATATGACACATATAACCTCCGAATTGGTTAATGGTCATCGCGTGGTTCGAAGTTATGGTGGTGAAGAGTATGAAAAAAATCGCTTTAAGGAGCGCAGTTTATTTAACAGCAATAATGCGTTAAAAGTTGCTACAACTTTGGCAATTCATAGTCCTTTAATGCAATTGCTAATTGGCATTATGTTATCAGTGCTAATGTATCTGGCTTTATATTTCATGAAGCAAACCAGTGCAGGCGAATTTGTAGGGTATTTAACTGCGGCATTTTTGTTGCCCAGGCCCATTCGGCAATTAAGCGACGCTAATGGCGATATTCAAAAAGGCATTGCGGCGGCAGAAAGTTTGTTTACTGTGCTGGATGAGCAAGAAGAAGTTGATACTGGAACCTATGAGACAGAACAGTGTCAAGGGCGGCTAGAATTCAAGCAGGTTTCTTTTACATATCCTGGCAGTAATGATTTGGTAATTGATAATATTAGTTTCAATATTTTGCCTGGACAAACCGTCGCATTAGTTGGCGCATCTGGAGGTGGTAAAAGCACCCTGGTTAGTTTGGTTTCGCGATTTTACGAATATACTCAGGGTGAGATATTGCTTGATGGTGTTGATCTTAAACACTACACCCGCACTAATTTACGCAGTCATATTGCTCTGGTCACTCAACATGTAACCTTATTTAATGACACTGTCGCGGCGACAGTGTCATTAAATAAGGTTACATGTTGAGTGACCAGAGCAATACGACTGCGTAAATT
>JABFRM010000204.1 GCA_013141155.1 Methylococcaceae bacterium
ACCTGTCACTCCGCATCGTCAAAGAATATGACCGCGGGGTTATTTTCTTTTTAGGTAAAGTCACTGGTGTACGGGGACCTGGACTGATCATCTTGATCCCGATTCTTGAGCAGATGACCAAAGTCACGCTGCGCACGATTACCATGAATATCCCCTCGCAAAAAATCATTACCCGCGACAATGTGTCTATCGACATAGCGGCGGTCGCCTACTACAAGATTGTTGATCCGCAAAAATCAGTCATTGCCATTGAAGACATCACCAATGCCGTCAATCAAATCAGCCAAACTACGGTGCGCAATGTGGTCGGTCAATTCTCGCTTGACCAATTGCTCTCAAAAACCGTCGACATTAACCTGCAAATCAAAAATGTGATCGACGGACATACCGAACCATGGGGTGCAGAAGTTTCCGCCGTTGAAATTAAAGACATCACACTGCCCGATAATATGCAGCGTGCAATGGCGAAAGAAGCTGAAGCGGAACGTGAGCGCCGTGCCAAAATCGTCGCTGCCGAAGGTGAGTTTCAAGCAGCAGTAAAGCTCGGTGAAGCCGCTGACATCATCGCCGCACACCCAGTGGCCTTACAACTGCGCACCCTCCAGACCATGGCCGAAATTGCCACGGAGAAAAACTCTACCATCATCTTTCCTGCACAGTTCATGACCACAGTGCATGAAGCCATTTCACTCATTAAGCAAGATACCAATAAGCAATAACGTTTTTCGATTATCAAATATCAGAATGTTGGGCAACGATAACACTACTGCCCAACATGAACATCCTTAATAATCAGGTATAACCATAAGTATCTACACAAGTATAGTTTACCGTCATTCCGGCTTCCCTGACGGAATGACGGGTTGTGTCGATACTTATGCTTCATTGATAGACTATCAACTTGAAATTAATACGTTCGGTTACTTTATAATTCCATTAGATACCGCATCATGAGCAACTTAGAAGAACCCAGTGCCAGTCGCTTAGATCTTGCTTTTGCACAGTTTTTAGGGCGGCGTAGTGGCTTTGAAAAAGCCCGGAAAAGCGCATTTGAAAAATTGCTGGCGCAATTATCTTATGAGCAAACACAAGGGCATAGCTGCATGCTTGTGGACATCCAGGCACAAGAACTGCTTTTGCAATCGGGTCTGGCGAAAAAAATGTCCCCAGCACACGTTGAATCCCCTGCCCTAAGTACAACTACCCTGCCGCTGATTATTGAAGCTGAACGCTTATATACGCAGCGGTATTGGTTTTACGAACAGCGGCTGGCGCAGCAAATCCTGCAAAAAACGCTGATTCATTATCCGCTCAGCAACCTCAACAGCGCCTTGGATCGGTATTTTGGGGTGACATCCGACGCTGTTGATTGGCAACGTGCCGCAGCTGAGATGGCACTGCAACAGGCATTTACCCTGATTACCGGCGGTCCCGGCACCGGCAAAACCACCACTGTGGTTAAAATTCTAGCGTTAATGCAGGAATTCTCCGCTAACCCCTTGCACATTGCTTTAGCCGCACCCACCGGTAAAGCGGCGATGCGCTTACAAGAAGCTATCGGTCATCACAAATCTGCTTTACCTTGCTCAGCCGCCATTAAACACGCTATTCCCGAAAGCGTGACCACACTGCATCGCTTACTGGGGGCTAAACAAAATTCACCCTATTTTCATCATCATGCCGCCAAACCCTTGGCTTATGACTTGGTAGTCGTGGATGAAGCCTCGATGATTGATTTAGCGTTATTGAGTAAATTGGTTGATGCCTTAAAACCTGATGCCCGTTTAATTTTATTAGGCGATAAAGAGCAACTGGCCTCCGTGGAATCCGGTGCGGTACTCGCGGATTTAAACGCCGCGTTACCCAAACATTCCCTTGAGCTTAAGACCTCACATCGCTTTGAAGGCGCCATTAAAAGCTTGGCAGAAGCAATTAATGCCCAATTGCCTGAACAGGCATGGCGGGTATTAACCGCGCCAAACACCGCAGTGAGCTTACTCAATGACCAGGTTATTGCTTACATTAGCGAACAACAGCATCCCTATCTCAAGTTAATTAAAGCAGGCGCCACTTACCCAGAGATTTACCAGGCTTTTATGCGCTTTCAGGTGTTATTCGCCAACCGTCAGGGACCAAACAGCGTCATGGACATCAATTATCAAGTTGAACAACGTCTGGCCCAGCAAAACCTTATTCCGTTATCAGGCTTATGGTACAGCGGTCGCCCGATCTTGATCACCCAAAATAATGCCACGCTGCATTTATACAATGGCGACATTGGCATTTGCCTGCCCGATCCCGAACAACCCACTAAATTAAAAGTTTTTTTTGAACGCCCCGATGGCAGCATCAAAAGCTATCTACCGGCGCGGATAACCCATTGCGAAACCGTTTTTGCCATGACCATTCACAAAAGCCAAGGTTCTGAATTTGAAGAAGTGCTGGTGGTATTGCCGGACACGCTGAACCCGATTTTAACCAAAGAACTGCTCTATACCGCCATTACCCGCGCTAAAAAGACCGTTAAAATCCAGACCCGTTTAGAAATATTTAACGCCACCATCCGACAAAAAGTGCAACGGGTTACTGGATTGATGCAAAAATTAAATAGTCTTGGCTAAGTCCGTTTAACCTGACAGGCTTGCTCACGCACCTTATAATGCAACACCTAATTTACTCGCCCTGTTTTACATTCCAACCTATGAGTCTACGCTACCAAATCAACCTCAGAATTTTAATGCTATCGGGCTTTATTTTACTGCTGGGGAGTTCAATCGCTATTTGGCAAGCACGTACTTCCGTAAAGCAAGAAATTGAATCATCCATTAATCTCGCCGTGCAATTAATCACGCTGGATTTTTCACAAGCCTCTAAATCCCCCTACAGCGAAACCGATTGGTTGCCAAAATTTAATGCCCTCAAACAAACGCGGCATTTAAGTATTCAACTGCGAGAACCTTCAGGACAACTCATTGGCGTAACCAAACAAAACCAACGCGCACAAACCCCTGAAACACCACCACAATGGTTTATTAATCTGGTTAAAGGCACTTACCCAAAAGTTGAACGGCCGATTACGACTTTTGACGGCAAACAACTGAGCTTAATCATACAGGCCAATCCGCTAGATGAAATTACCGAAGTTTGGCAGGAAAGCATTGCCTTTTTTTGCACCTTGTTACTCTTAACCGGACTGACGTTTTTAGCCGTTAATCTGGTATTTAATAAGGCACTTAAAGCAATTACGGTTATTGTTAACGCCTTGAAAGTCATCGAAACCGGTCACTATCAACAAAAGCTCCCGGAATTTGCCACCGAGGAATATGACAGCATTGCCAAAGCCATTAACCACATGACCGATGAATTGAATACCGCACAACAAGCAAACCGTGCTTTAACTTTACACTCATTATCCATACAGGAAAACGAGCGCCAACGCCTGTCCCAGGAGTTACATGATGAGTTAGGGCAATCCTTAACCGCTATTAAAGTAATGGCGGTAACGGCGGCGCGTAAACCTTCGGAAGTAACTGCCACGACCGATAAAATTGTCAGTGTGTGTGATCATTTAATCAGCGTAGTGCGTTCCATGATGCGACAATTGCATCCCTTGGTTTTAACTGAACTGGGTTTAAAAGCCAGTGTAGAGGATTTATTAAACCAATGGGCAGAACGAACGCCTGGCTTAAAACTAACGCTTAATTGTCCTGATGCAATTGACAACTTAACGCCGACCATTACCATTCAAGTGTTTAGAGTCATACAAGAAGCGTTAACCAATATCGTGCGTCATGCTGAGGCGCATAAGGCGAGCATTACTTTAGCTATTACCCCAGCAAGCAATACCTTACACTTAGAGATTATTGACGATGGTCAGGGTAGCGGAACAACAAGACCTCAAGCCGGTTTTGGCTTATTAAGTATGCGTGAAAGAATCAATAGCCTGGGCGGGGAATTATCTATCCAGATCAAGCCACAACAAGGCATGTGCATTAACGCCAGTATCCCTTTATCATGAACCATCCAATCAAAGTCATCTTAGTAGACGATCACGCCGTGGTGCGTGCTGGTTTTCGGATGCTACTGTCTACTGAAGCCAATATTGAAGTCATTGCAGAAGCCGACCGGGGCGAACAAGCCTGCCAGCTTTACCTTGAGCAACAACCGGATGTCATGGTGATGGATTTATCCATGCCCGGCATTGGTGGACTGGAAAGTATCCGACGGATTTGTATGCGTGACCCCAACGCCAAATTATTGGTGTTTAGTGTGCATGATGAAAGGGTTTATGTAGATCGGTCACTACAAGCCGGTGCCAAAGGTTATATCACCAAGCACGGTGCGCCTGAAATTTTGATAACCGCAATACAAAAAGTTGCCGCTGGCGAAATTTATGTGGAACAAGGTTTATTAAAAAACAGCTCCAACGAAATTAATACGTTGAATTATCAGGCCATTATAGCCTCGCTTTCAGGTCGCGAATTTGATATTTTCTTATTATTGGCAAAAGGCTTAACTGTACACAAAATAGCCGATGAACTGTGCCTAGGTTATAAAACCGTTGCCAATTACGGCACGCAAATCAGAACTAAACTGCACGTAACCACCGTTGCAGAATTGGCGCATATCGCGATGATACTTGGAGTGATGAAAAAATAATACCGCTCACCCTGTTACGGATCACAATGGCCCGGATCGGTTATTCGGTGATTTTGGGAGCCTCCATAAAGGGACTCCCTATGGTCGAAAGGGCGACAGCCTACCTATGAAACTCCGCTTAACTTTCGCACGATTATTTAAACTTGCGCAAGCGTATCGTAACCCTTATCTTCGGCTAAGATGACAACCGTTGCAGCATGCGGCGCATATCGCGGTGATGCTAAGCTAATGAAAAAATAATGCCTCTGGCGATGATTTTTCACAGGAGTAATGATACAATAAAAAACAATCACTTATCATATAGCTATAGATCAGATGTCGATAGACTCAACCGCCGTTTCTAATCAAAGACCTGCAATAGAATTTAAAAGCAGTACCTTTGCTGTACCTGCGCTCATTATCAATAGCGCTGATTTGAAGGAAGTTAACGCCAAGATACTCCAAAAAATTCAACAAGCGCCTGAGTTTTTCAAAAACTCTCCAGTATTGCTTGATATACATTCGATAACCACTGAACAACTGGACTTAAAGTTGGCCGAGCTTATCAAACTCATTCGTGGACATACTTTAATTCCAATTGCTTTGCGTGGCGGTCATACCGAACTAAACGACATTGCTTTAAAATCAGGTTTGTTCATTCAACCGCTGCAAACGCTTGTTGACACTGATAAGCCGAAAACGTCTGCACCGCCGTTAGAAACTAAAAAATCGCCACCGGCCAGCACAGATCCTGGGCATCCTGTGGCCTTGCGATCACCGATTCGCACTGATCGGCGCACCAAAGATGACGGCAACGCTATATCCAGAATTATCACTTCCCCTATTCGCTCTGGGCAACGCGTTTATTCAGAAGGCGATTTGATTATCATGTCGCAAGTTAGCGCTGGCGCAGAAATCATGGCTGAAGGCAATATTCACGTCTATGGCAGTTTAAGAGGACGTGCTTTAGCGGGTGTTTTGGGCAAACTCGATAGCCGAATTTTCTGCTTTGATTGCCAAGCTGAATTGATTTCGATTGCAGGCAATTATAAAGTCAAAGACGATTTAGACCCTGCCATTCAGCATAAACCCATACAGATTTATTTACAAAACCAAGCGTTAATCATTAAAGCATTATAACCATATCATTATTGAGGATAGATCATTGGCTAGAATTATAGTCGTAACATCAGGTAAAGGCGGCGTTGGTAAAACCACCACCAGCGCAGCAATCTCTATGGGATTGGCCAAAAAAGGTCATAAAACTGCCGTCATTGACTTCGATGTCGGCTTACGTAACCTTGACTTAATTATGGGTTGTGAACGACGGGTCATTTACGACCTCGTCAATGTGATCAACAAGGAAGCCACTCTTAATCAAGCACTTATTAAAGACAAGCGCTGTGACAAATTGTTTATACTCCCTGCTTCACAAACCCGCGACAAAGACGCCTTACACCTTGAAGGCGTAGGCCGTATTTTAGAAGAGTTAAGCAAAGACTTTGAATACATTGTTTGTGATTCACCGGCGGGTATTGAAAAAGGCGCACATTTAGCTATGTATTTTGCAGACGACGCTTTTGTGGTGACCAATCCAGAAGTTTCTTCAGTAAGGGACTCGGATCGAATGCTAGGCATTTTAGCCAGCAAATCAAGGCGCGCAGAAAATAATGAAGAACCGATTAGAGAATATTTATTACTGTCACGCTATTCACCCGAACGGGTTCGCTTAGGGGAAATGCTCAGTGTCGCGGATGTTCAGGAAATTTTGTCGTTAAATTTATTAGGCGTTATTCCAGAATCAAAATCGGTATTGAATGCTTCTAACTCGGGTGTTCCAGTTATTCTCGATGATAAAAGTGACGCAGGACTTGCCTATGCCGATATTATCGACCGTTATTTGGGCATAAATAAACCGCACCGTTTTATTGAAGAAGAGAAAAGAAGCTTGTTTAACAAGCTATTTAGGAGTAAATAATGAGCCTATTAGATTATTTTAGATCTTCAAAGAGCACCACTGCATCCGTTGCCAAGGAACGTTTGCAAATCTTGGTCGCGCATGAACGTAAGGCTAAAAATCAAAAACGCCCCTCTTATTTACCGCAATTGCAACAAGAGCTACTCCAGGTTATACGCAAATATATCAATGTCGATCAAAATGCCATTTCGGTCAATTTTGAGCAGGACGAAGATCAAGAAACCTTTGAAGTTAATATTGTTTTACCAGATGAACACTCGAAAAAAAACTTAAAATCTACGCCCTCTCATAACAACAGGAAATAACCATGAATAACACAATCGGTGACGCAGCGGGTAGCATCTGGACATTTTTAAATACCAATGGCGCAGCAAGCATTACAAAAATCACGACTGAAACTGGCATAGCTAAAAACGATGTGCAACGCGCTATTGGTTGGCTAGCCCGCGAAGAAAAAATAACCATTGAATTAATCGGTCGGACAGAAACCGTTTCCTTAACGTAAACTTTGTTTAAGTATCAAATAGAAGGAAGTAGTATTGCTTGCTGCTTCCTTACGTTTAATATGCAGCCACATTAAAAGTAAACCACGCCCGCCTCCGTCGATCTAATGTAATTCCCGATGCCGAACAATAATGTTAAGCGCCTGCACTTCAAAACGTTTAGCCAATTTGTCCGCTAAAAACACAGAGCGATGCTGCCCTCCTGTACATCCAATGGCGATGGTTAAATAACTGCGGTTATCTTCTTCAAAACGGGGCACCCAGCGATCAAGGAACACGCCAATATCGTTAAACATATCCAAAACAAGACTTTGTTGCTGGAAAAAATCGACGACTGGCTGATCTTTACCGGTTAAACCCCGTAATTCAGGTATCCAATGCGGATTGGGCAAACTACGCACATCAAACACAAAATCAGCGTCTAAAGGGATTCCATGTTTAAAAGCAAATGACTGGAACTGTAACGACAAATAACGTTCGTTACGTTCCCCCAGTTGGACTTTGATTAACTCACGCAACTGATGATAATGCGTGTGACTGGTATCAATCACGCAATCGGCATTCTTGGCAACTGTGCGCAGCATGTCTTTTTCAATCTTAATCGCTTCATTTAACGGTAAATTTGAGTCGCTCAAAGGATGGCGCCGCCGCGTTTCACTATACCGCTTTAATAACGTCGCCTCTTCCGCCTGCATATATATCACTTGGCAGGCAATGCCTTTACTGCGAATAAAATTGAGTTTGTCAGAAAAATTAAGCAGGCTTTCGGTTTGATTGCGCGCGTCAATGCCGATAGCGGTTTTTGCGTAGGTATTTTGGTCGACGAGCATCACATGACTGATAAAATCTTCCAGCAACATAACCGGTAAGTTATCAATACAGTAATACCCACAATCCTCCAAGGTATCCAGCGCTATACTTTTACCTGAACCGGAAAGCCCGCTAACAATTAATAACTTCATTAATTAATCCAAGCACAAGGCTAAAGACGCTGACAAACTCATTCATAAATTCCTTCAGCCTCGCGCTCGCGGCTATCGATGACTACCGGTTTTCTCTTTATGTTTAATGATCTGACGATCTAGCTTATCAACCACGTGATCAATGGAATCATACATATCAGTCTGAATATCCTCAGCAAAGACGGTGGCGCCCCCAATTTGAACGGTTGCTTCCGCTTTCTGATTGAGCTTTTCCACACTTAAAATAACATGAACATCTGCTACATTATCAAAATGACGTTTTAATTTTTCAAATTTTAATTCAACATGTGCTTTTAATGATGCTGTGATATCTAAATGATGACCCGTTATGCTAATTTGCATGTTATATCTCCTTAATAATAATGATAGGGTTTGATGTCCATAAATGGACGGATGAGGATCGCGTAATACAGCGTCATGAAGCGACAAAATGCTTTAGAGATCACATAATCCGTTTTCTCTGACTGGACGATTGAATAAACATTGCTTCACGATATTTTGCAACCGTACGACGGGCAACAATAATACCTTTTTCTTGTAACAGCTTGGCTATTTTATCATCACTTAAAGGCTTCATCGCATTTTCACTGGCGATTAATTCTTTAATGAAGGCTCGGATGGCAATTGCTGAGCATTCTCCACCCACCTCTGTGCCAACATGGCTTGAGAAAAAATATTTGAACTCAACGATACCATT
This sequence comes from Methylococcaceae bacterium, assembly GCA_013141155.1. Lineage (GTDB taxonomy): Bacteria > Pseudomonadota > Gammaproteobacteria > Methylococcales > Methylomonadaceae > SXIZ01. The sequence continues at coordinate 8,800 of JABFRM010000204.1, forward strand.
AGGCGTGTGCATATATTTTTGCGTGGTAATCCGCGATATAGTTGATTCATGTAATTCTAACTCTGCCGCAATGCTCTTTAATACCATTGGCCGCATCGCAATTGAACCATGCTCCAGAAAATCACCCTGTTTTTCAACAATACTGCGTGCCACACGTAACAAAGTGTCATTGCGGCTGTGTAAGCTTTTAATAAACCAACGCGCTTCTTGTAAATGATTCTTCATGCAGTTATTATCCTGACTGCTATCAGAACGCTTGATCATGCCAGAATACACCGGATTGATGCGTAATTTAGGTGCAATATCGGGATTTAACTGCACTTGCCATTGCCCGCTTACTTTAGTGACATAAACATCGGGAATAATATATTCTTCCTCCGATTCTTGTATTTTTGCGCCAGGCTTAGGGTCCAGACTTCTCACTAAGGCGATGATATGCGTCAATTCCTGCTCATTCACATTCAAACGCTTTAATAATTTAGACTGCTCCTGTGCCGCCAATAAATCTAAATAATGAACGACTAATTCTAAAGCTTTATCGCGATAAGGGTTGCTTACCGGCACCTGAAGCAACTGGAGACGTAAACAGTCCTGTAAATTTAATGCCGCCACACCAGCAGGATCGAAGTTTTGCACACTATGTAAAACCGCGACAACTTCATCAAAATCCAAACTATCTAATTGTGGCTGCAAACCGATATAAATATCATTCAAACCACTCATCAAATAACCATCGCCATTAATAGAATCAATGATCGATTTTGCAATTTCAAGATCCCGCTCAGTAAACTGGGTTAACTCCAATTGCCATAACAAATGCTCCGGTAGCGTTTCAGACTTGGTTCGTTGCGCTTCAAAATCATACACATCGGCGACAGGATTGTTCATCGCAAGTTGCGCACCGTCGTAAACATCTTCCCAGCTCGAATCAACGGCTAATTCATCAGGAATATCCGTTTGTGAACCTTCACAGGTATCTTGATCACGCGTATCGACCTTAGGTGCCAACATTTCACTGTCACCGTGCCGAACCGCGTCATCTTCGATAACCTCCAGCATCATATTGGAATCCAAGACTTGTTGAATTTCCTGCTGTAAATCCAAGGTCGATAATTGCAACAACTTAATCGCCTGCTGTAACTGCGGCGTCATCGTCAATTGCTGACCTAAGCGGAGCTGTAAAGATTGTTTCATATTATGTTTATCATGCCTCGTTGCCGCATTTTACTTACAGACTAAAACTTTCGCCCAAATAAACTTTGCGCACTTCAGGATTATTCACGCATTCGATGGCAGTCCCCTCGGCAATGACTTTACCGTTATTCAAAATATACGCGCGATCACAAATACCCAAGGTTTCCCTGACATTATGTTCGGTAATCAAAACCCCAATTCCGCGGTCTTTTAAATGCGCAATAATCTTTTGAATATCGATAATAGACAACGGATCAACCCCCGCAAACGGCTCATCCAATAAGATAAATTTTGGTTCAGATGCCAAGGCTCTGGCTATCTCTACCCGCCGCCGTTCACCGCCGGAAAGACCTAAGGCCTGTTGCTCCCGCAAATGCGTAATATTAAATTCAGCCAATAATTCATCAATCATTGCTTCAATTCTGCGCCGATGGATACCGGGGCGAATTTGCAACACCGCGCGCAAATTGTCAGCCACACTCAACTTCCGAAATACTGAGGGTTCTTGCGGCAAATAGCCAACACCCAGCTTTGCCCTAACGTGCATGGGATAATGCGTGATATCTTGATCATCCAGAAAAATAGTGCCCGTATCGGCTTTAATCAGCCCAACCAACATATAAAAACTGGTGGTTTTCCCCGCACCATTAGGCCCTAACAATCCAACGACTTCATGGCTATTAACGCTTAAAGAAACACCGTCAACCACCATGCGCTTACCAAAACCCTTAACAATATGCTGAGCTGCTAAAGTTGCCATTATTTTGCTTTTTTATCGTTAGGTTGGAATGTAGCGTGGACGCGTTTGGTCGCAGAAGCAGTTTCACCGGCTTTAATCAACGAATTTTTTATATCATAAAGAATAATTTCGCTAGACGATAAGTTTTGACCCTGCCAAACCTCGGCTTTTTGAGTCAACACAAATAATTTTTTAGCCGGAAAATACTCAGCCACTAAAGATTTACCTTTAATCTCCTCTTTGCCGACTTGAGGCAATTGCTTAAGATGTACCGGATTACCCGTGGCAACCAATTTATCAATGGCACCAGCAACAAAAAATACCACTAATTTATCCGCTTCCATACGCATGCTACCCTGAATAGCCACGACGTTACCTATGTAGATACTGGTTCCCTGCTTATCATCATAAGTCGCACTGTTAGAATCAATGGTAATCGGCTGCTCAGAATCGCCTTCCAACGCCATAAGCCATTGACTAAACAACATAAAAATCATAAACGCACTGACACGAATCCAACCGCTACTAATTAATCTCATATTTTCCTCTAACCTTATTCAGCAACGTTATGCGAATCGGATCTGCAAAAGACAATTGCAGCCCAACACCCGTGGTTACATTCGGTGGGCTACTTAATTCCGCCGACTGCGCAGTTTCCGCATAACTCGTTTCTGGCTGCACACGGACTTCAGAGGTCTTAATCATTATCGCTCGACCACTTTTGGTGGCTGCCCTGCTCACCAAAACCGCCCCATGCAACCATAATTCTTTCCCACCGTTTGAAAGCACCCCACGCTCAGCCTGAATAAGCCATGGGGGTAATTTATCATTAAAAAACCGTATTTCTGGCGCCTGTAAATGCACACTGCCATCATCACTATAATGCTGCATTTTAACCGCACGTACTTCACGTTTAAGTAGGCCTAAGGCATCCATTTCGCGCTTCTGGTAGCCTGAACTGTAATAATCTACGCTATGCTTTTCAAGCACCGCCTCCTTTTCCAGCACCACGGGAGATAACTGCAACCACCACCAGGAAGCTATAGCTAACAAGCCTGCTAAGACATAGATAATCACGTTGCGCTCAATCATCATGTTAAATACCGCCTAACTGAAGCCTCAAAAGTTCCCTGCGCCTGCATAATTAAATCACACACTTCCCGCACCGCGCCGCTACCGCCTTGCAATTCAGTACACCAATGGGCATATCGTTTAACACTAAAATGGGCATCCTGCACTGCAATCGCCAATCCTGCCCTGATCATAATCGGCAAATCCAAAACATCATCACCAACATGTGCAACCTGTTCCGGGTTTAAGCTTAAGCGTTGTAAAATTTCATTAAACGCTGCCAATTTATTTTCATGACCCTGATAAACCAGCTCTACCCCTAGGCTCTGCATACGCAAAGCAACTGAAGCGGAGCTGCGTCCGGAAATAATCGCGACTTTAACGCCTGCTTGCTGTAGTAATTTTATGCCATGCCCATCTCGCGCATGAAACGATTTATATTCAACGCCTGCCGCATCAAAAAAAAGCTTACCATCCGTTAAAACGCCATCAACATCTAAAATTAATAGCTGTAATTTTTTAGCTTTTTCCAAAATAGCATCCGCTATTTTGGGCGTTTTAAAATCATTCATAAGTACCGACGTGTTTTTTACGCATTGCCAAATCAGACATTACACTAATCCCGCATGAATTAAATCGTGCATATTTAATGCGCCAACTAAATAATGATCCCTATCAACTACGCACAACGCATTAATCTTTTTTTGTTCCATAATGCGCATCGCTTCAGCAGCTAAAATATCGGCATGGATAACTACACAGTTACGCGTCATCACTTCACCAATGCTATTTTTATGAATATCGATATTATTGACCAGCATGCGCCGTAAATCTCCATCAGTAAAAATACCCACCAAGTGTTGATTGCTATTGACCACCGCAGTCATACCTAATTTTTTCTGCGTCATTTCCAACAATGCTGCACTAATTAAAGCATCTTCTGCCACACACGGAATTTGCTCTCCGGCATGCATTACATCACTGACCTGTAACAATAGACGCTTACCTAAACTACCGCCGGGATGCGATAACGCAAAATCATCGCGAGTAAATCCGCGGGTTTCCAGCAAAGACACCGCCAAGGCATCGCCCATCACCAAAGCAACGGTAGTGCTGGCTGTTGGCGCCAAACCTAAGGGACACGCTTCTTGTTCGACAGAAACATCAATATGTACGGTGGCAAATTTAGCCAAAGTCGACTGCCGATTACCAGTCATAGCAATCAAAGGCACGCCCAGACGTTTAATTATAGGCAATAAAGTCAAAATTTCAGTAGTTTCACCGGAATTTGATAACGCCAACACTACATCTTGCTGGGTGATCATCCCTAGATCGCCATGACTCGCTTCTCCAGAATGCACAAAAAAAGCCGGCGTACCGGTGCTGGCAAGGGTTGCTGCAATTTTTCCGGCAATATGTCCAGATTTACC
>JABFRM010000064.1 GCA_013141155.1 Methylococcaceae bacterium
ACTGTTGCGCACAAAACAGCCCGCCTATGCCCTTAAGGCTATGTGCAATTTCAGCTAATGCGTTTAGGTCATTGCTTGTCAGGGCCGTTTCAATTGCTGTTAATCGGCTTGGGGTTTCATTGATAAATATCTTGATCATTCTATTGAGCAACGCTTGGTCACCATCAAGGCGATCAAGTGTTTCAGCTTTATCCCAACAATTGCGATGATCAATGTTATCAGCAGACGTTGGTTTGACAGTGGGTGCTACTTCCCCTAAATCCGATGCGTCTAGCCAATGCGCGAGCATCATTGCCAGATTGGGTCGGGTAATGGGTTTACTTAAAAAATCATCCATACCCGCAGCTAAACAGTCTTCGCGCGCGCCAGTAGCGGCGTGTGCGGTTAATGCAATTACTGGCGTGCGGGCGTTGTTGTGGGTTAATTCTGTTCCGCGCCAAGTGCGTGTAGCTTCGTAACCATCCATCACGGGCATTTGGCAGTCCATTAAAACTAAATCGTAGCGTTGTTGCGTTAGTTTGTTGAGGGCTTCCTGACCGTTTTCGGCGATGTCAGGTACACACTGAAATTTACCTAGCATAGCGATAATGACTTTTTGATTAATCTTTTGGTCTTCTGCGACTAAGAGGCGTTTATGACTGTAATTGGGTAGCTGGGCAACGGCTTTAGCCGGTAGTATGGTTTTATTCACAGGTGTTTGTAAGGCACTGGCGATGGCTTCAAATAATTGCGTTTGCCGAACCGGTTTTAATAGACTGTGGGCAAAGCCGAGTTCCAAGCGCTCAGCTTTGGTCTCCATGCCGCCAGATGAGAGCAATAAGCGTGGTGTAGCCGCGATGCTGGGGTTATTGTTAATGGCACGCGCCAGGTCTAAACCATCCATGCCGGGCATGTGTAAGTCAGACAGTAAAAAATCATAGGCTTCACCGCGCGTGAAAGCCGCGTCCAGTTCGATCAAAGCCGCAGGGGCATTGTCTAATTCGTTGACGATGACGCCCCAATGTTGCAGATAGTGGTCCAAAATTTTTCGGTTGGTGGCATTGTCATCAACGAGGAGTGCGCGTTTTCCAGCAAGATCGGTAAGTAGCGTGGGTGCATGGTTATTACTAGGCTCTAGCGGTAGGCTAAACCAAAAACAGGATCCTTGTCCCAGTGCGCTTTCCAGACCAATTGAGCCTTGCATAACTTCTATCAAATTTTTACTGATGGATAAGCCTAAACCGGTACCGCCAAAACGCCGGGCTGTTGAGCTGTCGGCTTGCGCGAAGGGTTGAAACAAACGTGCTTGACCTTCAGGACTCATGCCAATACCAGTATCTTGAACTTCAAAACGTAAGCTAGATTGGGCGTTGGCTAAGGTTTGCAGCAATACTTTAATGGACACTTCGCCTTGTTCGGTAAATTTGATGGCATTGCCGATCAAATTAGTCAGCACTTGGCGAATACGAGTTGGGTCGCCTTGCCAGCGTTGCGGTAGGCTCAGCGGCAAAAAGCAGGTCAGTTCTAAATCTTTGTCGTGTGCGTGACTTGCCATTAACGCACACACTTCTTCAACTAAAATGTGTAAATTGAATTCGATGTGTTCCAGCTCAATTTTGCCTGCTTCCAGCTTGGAAAAGTCCAGAATGTCATTAATGATGGTTAACAAAGATTCCGCAGAATTGGCTACTGTGTCTAACAAATCGATTTGTTCAGCCGTCATTTCGGTATCTTTCAAAATATCCAACATGCCGAGTACGCCATTCATCGGGGTGCGAATTTCGTGACTCATGTTAGCTAAAAATTCGGACTTGGATTTAGCGGCTTGCTCGGCGACATCACGCGCTATGGATAATGACTGATTTGCCTGTTCTTGAAGCAATGCTAATGCCAGCATATCGCCGACTTGCTTTAACATGGTTAGGCGTGAATCAAGTTGAACGGGATAGGGGTCGGTATAAAGGAACATAATCCCTAACGTGACACCCGCGGAAACAATGGGGACGATGTAATGGCCATGTGCCTGCATACCGGCAAAGCTATGCTCATGACGTGGATCACAGAAGCAGTCATCGGATACGATCAGTTCCTGGGAAATGGCCGCCCGCCCACACAAGCAGGCGCCGAAAGGGATACGTTGCTCACGGAGAATGAATTCGTCACTGAATTTGCCATTTAGCAAATACATATCCAGAAAATCTTCATCGGGGGCTTTAAGAAATACGCCGCCTTTACGTTGTAAATCAAATGCTTTTAAGTTAAATAAATTATCCAACACTTGCGTCAGCCGTTGTTTTAAAGGCAGGGACTGTTGCAACACATTGGAAATGTTTAGGTGCGCGATGGTATCGGCATTTTCTAACAGTAACGCTTGTTCTTGATTAACTTGCAGAGTAATGTCGTGCTGAACTTGCACATAGCCTATTAATAAACCGTCATTACTGCGTATCGCCGTGATGCTGGTATCGACCCAGTAGTCACGGGTATCCGCTGGCGTGGTTTGACCGGCGATGTTAAACGGTGCCGCACCTTTACGTCGGTTAAGTAGCCGTCCCTGCCAAGCATTATCGTGTTGTAAGTGGTGCCGCATATCCGCTAAGGTTTGCGGATCGGCATTGGGACTGTCTAGCATGTCCGGCGCAAGTCCAACCAATTCGTGCTTTTTCCAACCAGTGAAGGTACATAAGGCTGGATTGACATGCTGAATATAGCCTTGCGCATCGGTGACCACAATCATCTCGCTGCTGGCATCCAGTGCATTGCGCAATTGTTGGTTTTCATGCGTCTGGGCGATTTGTCTGGCTTGTTGTTCGGCAATCGTTAGCGCTAAGGGACGCAGCGATAACCACCAGATCATTGGGGTGACGAGTAAGCAGAGTAGTGCCGTGTCTGCACAGGTTTCCTGTAAGGGCGTTAATATTATGCCCCATTGTGGAAGCCTCTCTAGCAACATCATGATCAATGCTTCTGTCAACACAATGACTATGCTGATTGCGAGTAACGAACGCCGGAAAGATTGGGTTAGCGATTTTTTATGGGCTGCTGTTGCCATCGCAGGGTTTATGTTGGTCATTTTAAAATGTGAATAAATAGATTTTTAATTGTTATTGTTTTAACTATTTAATGTCTTTAAGACATCTGTCTGAATTAATTCATCGCTTTATGATCGTGAAAGTATAGACCATGAATTAATTTTTGCTTTTAGGTGTGTGTCTTGCATGAACATTCCTGATTATAAACTGATGTTACGCGGATTGGCCGGAGGTCGGGTTTCAGCCCGACAATAACTCGCCCAGCCAAACGGCATCTCATAAGCAATAATCGCCAACCCGTTTAAGCACGCTTGCCCGCAGCGGATTCGCCACAATATCGCGCCATTCTTTGCGCGTCTTCATCTTTACGCACCGCATGGCCAAGATAATATCTCGGGTTTTAACCCGACTTCCAATCTGCGTAACATCAGTTATAAAGATGCCCCAGCTAAGCCAAAATATCGTCATCTCGGCAGGGATTGCCGAGATCAAGAAGCCACGGATGGCATCAGATGAACACATCCCTGTGATCTGGATTCCGGCATGAATGCCGGAATGACGTGCTTTGAAACTTGGGTAGACGCCTATGCACTTACAGGAGATGTGGTTTAACTAATGTGCAGGTTTTATTAAATTCGAGGTGCTGATAAATGCGGTGAAGCCGCATTTAAAAAAATCTAAATTACAGTGGATACTCTCGCCATTCGTGCGTTGACAGGTTTGTTATGAACAGGATTTCGGATGTACACCGGATGTTTTTGGATTTGATAGCGAAAATGTGCGTTGTCAACCCTAATAAATTTTATTTTTTCTGCTAATCTTTACTCAATACGGCAAACGCCACGCCCTTTACCTTCACCTTAACGATTCCTCATGAAAAATTCTGAAGTTACCTTACCTTTAGTGCTCATCATTGATGATGACCCGACCGTGCATTTATGGGCTAAACGGCATTTATCTATTGCGGGCTTTAGGCTTGTTTCGGCTTTAAATGGCGAGGAGGGCATCGCGATTTTTCAAACCTGTTGCCCGGATGTTGTGCTTATTGATGTTGAAATGCCCGGTAAAGATGGTTTTACAACCTGTTCTGAAATTCGCCGATTACCCAACGGTAAAAATATCCCGATCTTAATGGTCACAGGTACAGAAGATGCTGAGCGTGTCGCCTTATCCTTTGAGGCAGGCGCTACGGATTTTGTGGTTAAGCCGATTAATTGGAAAGTATTGATGCATCGCCTTGAATACATGATCAAGGCGAGTGGCATATTGCATCAACTTGAACAAAGCCAATCCCGCTTATCAAAAGCCCAGAAAATGGCTAAATTGGGTAATTGGGAAATGAGCATTGCTGACTATAAGCTGCATTGGTCAGATGAAATTTATGCAATATTTGAACAGAATCCGGACAGTTTTAGTGCCCACTTCAACGCTTTTTTAGATTTGGTGCATGACAACGATAAGCTGCTGGTCATAGAAGCGTTTGAAAAAGCGCTGAGAAATAAAACCCCACTTACCTTCGACTATCGGCTTAATATTGGCAGTGTTGACGACCGCTATGTAGAACAGCAAATTGAAATGATATTCAATGCGCAAAATCAACTGACTGGGTTAACGGGCACTATCCAGGATATCAGCGAACGCAAAGTCCACGAACAGCAAGTTAGGCATTTGGCTTATTATGATGAAATAACCAGTTTACCTAATCGCGCCTGTTTTTTAAATCTTTTGGCAAAGGCGTTGGAACTGGCAAAACGTAATCAACGTCTTTTTGCGGTGTTGTTTATGGATTTGGATGGTTTTAAAGCGATCAATGATTCATTTGGCCATCAAGTGGGTGATCTCTTGTTGCAAGAGGTTGCCGCAAAAATATCTGAAGGGCTTAGGCGGTCTGATATTGCTTCGCGCTATTCGTTGGATCAACATTCCAGCATTGATGTTGCGCGTTTGGGCGGTGATGAATTTACCATTTTACTCAACGAACTCACTCAGCCTGAAGATGCGGCGATTGTTGCTGCTAATATCCAAAAATGGTTGGGAGAAATTACCGCCATTGATGAAAATCAGATTGTTATCGCTGCCAGCATTGGTATTGCGATTTATCCGCAAGACGGTAATGATTGTGAGGAGTTACTGAAAAATGCCGATATCGCTATGTACCACGCTAAAAAAGCGGGAAAAGGGCATTCGCAGTTTTTTCATGAAGATATGAATCTCAAGGTTAAAAAACGTCAGAAAATTGAAAGCTGCATGCAACAAGCCTTGTCAAATAATGAATTGCGGCTTTATTATCAGCCAGTGGTGAATGCGGCTACCGGAATGATAATTGGTGCAGAAGCGTTGATGCGTTGGGAAAGCGCGCAATTAGGTTTTTTACCGCCCATGGATTTTATTCCGTTAGCGGAAGAAAATGGCTTTATTATTAAATTTGGCGAATGGGCCATCCGTGAAGCCTGCCGCCAACACAAGCAATGGCAGAAACAAGGCATGGGGTATTTAACCATTGCAGTCAATCTGAGCAGCAGTCAGTTTAATCAAGCTAATTTTATTCCTATGGTGCAAGCAATACTCGATGAGTATGCGGTAGATCCAGGATTTCTGGTGTTTGAATTGACCGAAACTATCTTGATGGCAGACACCCAAAAAGTGGTGGATGCCTTATGGAAGCTAAAAGAAATGGGCATCAAATTATCGGTTGACGATTTTGGTGTCGGCTATTCTTCGTTGAGCTATCTTAAAAAATTTCCTTTGGACACACTTAAAATAGATCGTTCCTTTGTCAAGGATATACCCGGTAATTTAGATGATGTCGCTATCGTTAAGGCTATCTTAATGTTAGCCAACACGCTGAGTTTACATACCGTTGCCGAGGGTGTAGAAAATGAGCAGCAACGAGAATTCTTGGTCAACAATAATTGTGATGCCATTCAAGGGTTTTTATTCGCAAAGCCAATGCCGGTTGATGAGTTTAAACACTATTGGCAAGCACAAGCGGATAATAAACGCAGCGAAACGTGCGGTATATGAATAATCAATTTTATACTGCCGTTATGCTTTGCATAACGTTGTACGTAGCGCGAGTGGCTGCGGATTCGGTAGAATCTAAAATGGATGATGTGGCTGATTTAAATATTGAAGATTTGGTGAATGTCAAAGTCACCTCCGTTTCCAAAAAAGCGCAATTGCTTGCCGATGCCCCAGCGGCTATTTTCGTTATTAGTCATGAAGATATTAAACGTTCGGGCGTCACCAGTCTGCCGGAGGCTTTGCGTATGGCACCCGGTATTGAAGTGGCGCGTATTAATGCCAATAAATGGGCGATCAGTGCGCGCGGCTTTAACGGTGCTTTTGCCAATAAGCTGTTGGTTTTGATTGATGGCCGCAGTGTCTATACGCCTGCCTTTTCTGGCGTGTATTGGGATGCCCAGGACGTATTAATGGAAGATGTCGAGCGCATTGAAGTCATTCGGGGGCCGGGGGCGACATTATGGGGCGCTAACGCGGTTAACGGAGTGATTAATATTATCACCAAACACACTGAAGAAACGCAAGGTGGCATGCTAATAGCCGGTGCCGGTAGTAAAGAAACCGGTTTCGGCTCACTCCGCTATGGCCAGAAAATTGGTGATGATACTTATGCACGCGCCTATGTTAAGGGTTTTCAACGCGATGAATTTAAAACAGCTACCGGTTTGGATGCTAACGATGCCTGGAATAAGCAGCAAGGGGGATTTCGCCTGGACTCGCAGTTAACTGATCAGGATCAGCTAACGGTCTCAGGTGATCTTTATCGCGGCAGGATTAATCAATCCTTGGTCGTCCCGACTATAGCGAGTCCCTACGCTATTCCCTTGCAAGAAACACAACAATTATCCGGTTGGAATGTGACTTCAAAATTACAGCATACCTTTTCGTCAACTGCTGCGTATAGCTTGCAATTTTATTATGATCACTATAATCGGAGTGAATATACGGTTGCGCAAAAAAATGATACGCTTGACTTTGATTTTAATCATAATTTTAAACTCAGTGATCGACAAAACTTCATTTGGGGTTTGGGGTATCGCTACGTTTTGGATGCTTTTAAAGAGTCGGTGACAGCAACACTTAGTCCGCCTAGTCGCGGCGTACAGCTTTACACCGGTTTTTTGCAAGATGAAATCATGCTGATTGATGAAAGCTTATGGTTTACCTTAGGCTCTAAATTTGAGCATAACGACTATACCGGATTTGAAGGCCAGCCTACCGCTAAGCTAATGTGGGCTCCTGTTGCTGGGCATAAGTTCTGGGCTTCGGTATCAAGGGCGGTTAGAACGCCTTCACGCGGCGAGAATAATGCCAGTGTTTTCCAGTCCGTGATCCCGCCCAGTGCGGCGACGCTTAATTTTCCGGTCGCCATTCAGTTAAATGGCTCACCGACGTTTAAATCAGAAGTGCTGATTGCGTATGAATTAGGTTATCGTTTTGCTTTGGGCAACAAAGCCTCGTTAGATATGACTGCTTTTTATAATGACTACAGTAAATTGCGTGACGGTAACATTGGCGCACTAAGCGCAGTAGGCACTTTCCCAAACTATACCAGCCTGCAACAAACCGTAAGTATAGGTAATGCTATGAGTGGCAATACCTATGGCGTTGAGATGGCAGGGGTTTGGCAAATGGCGGATTGGTGGCGCTGGGATGCCAACTATAGCTTTTTGGAAACTGAACTTAACGGTGGCGGGCCATTCGGCATAAGTCCTAAACATAAAGCGTCGCTCCGTGCCGGATTGACGCCAGTAAAAGATATTAATCTGGATTTTTGGTTACGGTATGTCGGTGCTGCAACAGCGCTTAACACAAAAGCTTTTGTTGGTTATCCTATAAAGAGCTATTTGACGCTGGATATGCGTTTGGGCTGGAAACCTTACGAGCCCTTAGAGCTTTCTCTGACCGGACAGAATTTATTGGATAACTATCATTTTGAATATTTAGAAGAAAATTATGTTGCCCCCTCCGAAATAGCACGGGGTGTTTATGGCAAAGTTGCTTGGCAATTTTAAGCATTCATTGTCATAGTTTATGTCTAAATTAAATACTATTTTTGGGGTGGTCAGTCGGCTGTTGCTTTATGGTGCAATTATGCTCTGCGTCTGTGGTTCTGCGTTTGCTGATGCCACGCAAGAATATACCGTTAAGGCCGCTATTGCTTTAAACTTTGCGCGCTTTACTGAATGGCCGGAAAGTGCTTTAAAGCTGAATGCCCAGGAAATTACTCTCTGTGTTTTGGGTGATAACGTTGCAGAAGAGGCTTTTTTGCAAATGGATGGGAAAAAAGTCGGCAATCGCAGCTTATATGTCATTTATCTCTCTCGACCTCGAAATTTAGAGCAATGCCAGCTCCTGTATGTGAGCGGTCTTGATAAAAATACCACGATTCAATTACTCACCGAAATAAAAAATCAGCCTATTCTCACGATTGGCGAGCAACGCTATTTTACTGATTACCATGGCATGATTAATTTGGATATGCAAAACGGTAAAGTAGATATTCAGATCAACCTTGAGGCGACCAAACAGGCAGGGCTGGCAGTTAGTTCCAGGGTATTAAAAATAGCGACCATTGTGAAATCAAGATGACGATGAAAACGCCAATTTTAATACAACGTTTTAAAGATGCGTCGATACGCATCAAGTTAATTTTAATTATCAATTTGTCGGTATTAATTGCGTTGCTTATTGCAGCAGCCGCAATTATTAGCCATGAAAGCAGATCTAGAAAGCAACATGCAGCGGATGATTTGTCTTCAATAGCGGATATTATTTCCTGGAATAGTTCTGCCGCCTTAGTGTTTATAGATGCTAAAGCTGCGGCACTAACCTTGAAAGTGTTAGAAACGCAGCCCAGCAAAGTGGCGGCATTTTTGTATACGCCAAAAGGAGGAACCTTTGCTGAATATAAAACCACTTATAAATTCATTCCCGATCTAAATGGCGCCAGCGTACTGCAAATAGTTAACGATAGTGCGCAACTTGCGTTTGCAAATCAAGCGCCACACCCTGTTTTTGGGCCTATTGTGCGCTGGTGTAAGCGCTTTTTTGACACGACATCCCGGCGTTTTTTAGAGTCGGGTTATTCTGAGCAAATTCAGTATGATGAGTATGGGCAGATGCACTTATTGCGGCCTATTTTTATTGATAATGAATTGGTAGGTATTCTGCATTTGGTGGATGATCAGCGTGAGATTAAGGCGTTTTTCCATCAATTTTATTTGATTATTGGCGCGATAGTGTTGATGACGCTGTTTGCCACTTTAGCGGTTTCGACGCGCTTGCAACGGATGTTTTCTGTGCCGTTACTGGATTTAATGCAAGCAATGCGCACGGTTGCGAATGAGAAAAAATTTACCAGCCAAGTCAAAAAGGTCAGTAATGACGAATTTGGGCAGTTAGTTGATGTTTACAATGACATGCTGGAAGAAATTCACTTTCGTGATGCACAGCTCAATAAGTATCGTGAAAGTTTGGAAATGCAGGTAGCAGCGCGCACATTACAATTGACGGCGACCAACGATGCTTTGCAAGCCGCGGTGACTGGGGCGGTAAAGGCAAAAGAAGAGGCAGAAGCAGCCAACCGGGCAAAATCACAGTTTTTAGCCAATATGAGTCATGAAATCAGAACCCCTATGAATGCGGTACTGGGTATGACGGATTTCTTATACGAAAGTGATTTAAATACTGATCAGCGTAATTCTATTGAGATCGTGCAGCAATCTGGGCGTTTATTAATGGGGGTTATTAACGATATTTTGGATTTCTCTAAAATGGAATCGCAAAAACTGGAGCTGGACAGCCACGTCTTTAATGGTCAGGAATTGATTCAACAGACCTTTGCTATGCTAAAAACCCAAGCGAGGGCTAAAGGCTTGCAATATCATTTAGAGGTAAAAGAAACGCCTTATCTGTTAGGGGATTCAGTTCGTTTAAGTCAGATTTTAACCAACTTGCTCAGCAATGCCATCAAGTTTACCGCTGAGGGTGAGGTGACATTGCGCGTAAAGTGCGAAGCGTTAACGCCGTTGTCGGTTAGATTGTTTTGTGAAGTTTCTGATACCGGTATTGGTATTTCTGTCGAAAAACAAGCCCTCATTTTTGATCCATTTTCTCAAGCAGATAATTCTATGACCCGCTCGTTTGGTGGAACTGGCTTGGGGTTGTCTATCGCAAAACAGTTAGTGCGTTTAATGGGTGGAGAAATGGGGATTGATAGTGCGTTGGGTAAAGGGGCCGCATTTTGGTTTTGGGTTGATTTGCAAAAGACTGAGGCAGTCGCTATTCCTGTTAAAACACGGCCTAATTGCCAATTTGCCGCCACTATATTAGTGGCTGAGGATTATCCTGCCAACCAAATTTTGGTGAAACGTTTTCTGGAGGCTTTCGGTTGCCAAGTACATATCGCTAACAATGGTCTGGAAGCTATCACGGCGTTACAAGAGCAGACCTATGATTTGATTTTGATGGATTGCCAGATGCCCGTGATGGATGGCTATGCCGCAACTGCTGTGATTCGCCGTCTTGAGAGCACAATTTATGCGGCGCGCTTACCTATTATCGCCGTGACAGCACATGCTTTAGCCGGTGATCGCGCCAAATGCTTAAATGCGGGCATGGATGAATGGTTAACTAAGCCCTTTACTCGCCAGGAATTAAACACCGCTTTGCAAAAATGGTTGCCGGAACATTTGATTATTGCTGACCAGCAAACGCAAGCTGTTGTTGTCAGTCGTATGACAGACGAATCAGCAAGCGACATTGCCGCTGTTGATATTGCATTTCTACAACAAAATTTTAATCTTGACGATCCAGATGATCTCGATTTTATTGCCGCTTTAAAGGCGGCTTTTCAAAAGGGCGCTGAGCAAGTTTTTGCAACTTTGCAACACAGTATTGCTCATAATGATACGGAACAAGTGCGTAAACTGGCACACGGTTTAAAATCAATCAGTGCCAATGTCGGCGGGATGCGACTGTCTGTTTACTGCAAAACCATGGAGGAATTAGGCCGTGATGCGCAGCTAGAAACTGCCGCCGAACTCGCTGGCACCATGCAAGTTGAATACTCACGGGTGTTGGTTGCTTTGGATGCGATATGCGCGGTTAAGGTAAAGGAAGATACATGCAATATTTAAGTGCAATTGAGTGTTCAATGATTGAGTGGATGCAATGATTTTTTTGAAATTACAAATCAATAAGTTAGTTGTCTTGTTATTGCTGAGCCTGTATGTGCCACTAGGCTTTAGTGCTGAAAATAATGCGGTAACGGATTTAAGCATTGAAGATTTAATAAAAGTGCCGATTCGTGCGGATACGGTTAAAGAGAAAATTAAAAGAAAGCTACTCAATGTAAAAGTTTCATCTGTTGCAAAAACTTCGCAAACGCTTTCAAATGCCGCCGCTGCGGTATTCGTAATTGACCATGAAGCCATTAAACGCAGCGGTGTAACCAGTGTGCCAGAAGCCTTGCGCATGGCGCCCGGTATTGATGTGGCGCATATTAACAACAGTAAATGGGCGGTTACGGCACGGGGATTTAATGGACGGTTTGCGAACAAACTATTGGTCTTGATCGATGGGCGTAGTGTCTATACCCCAGATTTTTCCGGTGTATATTGGGATGCGCAGGATGTTATGCTGGAAGATGTTGATCGTATTGAAGTCATTCGTGGGCCAGGTGCAACGCTTTGGGGCGCCAATGCTATGAATGGCGTTATTAATATCATCACCAAACATTCCGAAGACACTCAAGGGGGCTTGTTGGCCGTGGGTGGTGGTTCACAAGAAATGGGTTTCGGCGCCTTACGCTACGGAACCAAGCTGGGGACAGAGACCTTTGCCCGGGCGTATGCCAAAGGTTTTTTGCGTGATCAATTTACCCCCGAAAAACCGGCTAATGGCACTGCCGATTGGACGCAATTTCAAGGCGGTTTTCGCGTTGATTCCACGCTTTCAACGCAAGATAGCCTGACGATACAAGGCAACGCTTATAAAGGCAGCCCTAAACAAACGTTGGAAACCTTCGCTTCCACCACGCCATTAAGCGACAATGTTGAAACCTCAGGATGGAATTTAAGCTCACGTTTCAACCATACCCTTTCCAGCACTGCGGATTATTCGTTGCAATTCTACTATGACCATTATCAACGGCAGGAATATACCATCAATAATAAGCGGGATACCCTTGACCTGGACTTTCAGCATACCTTTACATGGGGTGAGCAACAAAGCATTATCTGGGGCTTAGGGTATCGTTATACTGAGGATTCTTTCAAAGATCAACCGCTGGTGGTTTTAAGGCCTAATGCGCGGAACTCACAGCTTTATAATGCCTTTGTGCAAGATGAAGTCAGTTTTTGGGATGATAAATTATTATTGACCTTAGGTTCAAAGCTTGAGCATAACGATTACACGGGCTTTGAAGTACAGCCGTCTGCCAGCTTGATGTGGACGCCCGTAATTGGACATAAAGTGTGGGCATCAATATCCCGTGCAGTTAGAACACCCTCACGGGCTGAACACAATGCACAATTTTTAGCCTATGTTGTTCCACCTTATTCACAATATAACCCTTTGCCAGTTCCCATTAATGTATCGGTGTTGGGTAGTCCCACTTATAAGGCTGAGCAACAGTTAAGTTATCAATTGGGCTATAGGCTAGCGTTTAACAATAATACCTCTTGGGATTTTACCGCTTTTTATAATGATTATAACACCCTGCGTAGCTCATCATCTGGTGTGGCATCGTATAGCAATGGTGTTATTGAAAGGCCAATAATCTTCAATAATATCAGTACAGGCAATACTTATGGTTTTGAAATGTCTAGTGTCTGGCAAATGCTCGATTGGTGGCGCTGGGATTTAAGTTACGGTTTACTGAAAACTGAACTTAATCATGTTGATGGTTATCTGGCGGCTGTTAGCCCTGAACATATCGCTTCATTACGCGCAGCAATTAATCCCATGGAAAAAATTAGCCTAGGAGCCTGTCGGACTTAATCATCCTTTAGGTCACAAATATTGTAAAATAGTACTGAATTCAACGATTTCACCGGTATGATTTTATGAGTCGCTTTATCCAATATGATCGTAACCAACAGTAC
>JABFRM010000266.1 GCA_013141155.1 Methylococcaceae bacterium
CCCCTTACTTTTACGTTAGGGGTCTCATATGCTCACATTGGAGTTTGCGGAAAGTTTCGCTAAGGAATGGGTTCATGCTTGGAATAGTCATGATTTGGAGCTTATCTTGTCCCACTATTCTGACAATTTTGTGATGTCCTCTCCGCGTATTGCTGTGGTCGTAGGCGAACCTTCTGGAACCCTTAAAGGAAAGCCAGCTATACGCGCATATTGGGAAAAGGCATTAGCTTTGGCTCCGAACTTATATTTTGAACTTGTGTCTGTTTTGGTAGGTTCGGACAGCATCACACTCTATTACAAAGGTGTTCGAGGCATGGCTGCCGAAGTTTTTTTCTTCAATTCGAGTCATAAGGTTATTCAAGCATGTGCACATTATGCGTAGAAACCTCTAACATTGCGCTCAAGCGGGACGCGCCTTTTCGCGGCGGTTTTGAAGGTTTGTTGTTTTTTCGGCTTCGGTGGCTTCGCCAACCTTCCGTGACAGGCGCGCCCCTTAGCTCTACGTTAGACGTAACTTAGGTTGAGCTACTAAAACAACTTACATCACAAGGTGATACAAAATGAAAAAATCATCATAATTTTTATAGCTTTCTTTGCTGATAGTTCAATTAAAGTGGACCCCATTGTCCAGACAAATATCTGTCTAGTTTAAGATAGAGACCTGATCACATTACAGCTGGATGGCGCTGCCCCAATTCTTCAGAAGTAGACGATACCTTCTGTTTGCCATTGAACCTGTCCACAATTTTTGCGCCGCCTCCTTTAGCGGTCCGGTACACCGTGTTGGGTGTAGTATAGCCCAGTGATTGATGCAACCTTTCTCCATTATAAAACTGGAAATAGTCTGTCAGGCCTAACAGTAAATCAGGCATGTTGGCGTATTTTTGCAAATACACATCCTCATATTTCACTGTCCGCCACAGCCGTTCGACAAAAATATTATCCAATGCCCGTCCGCGCCCGTCCATGCTGATGGCAATGCCGTTGTCGAGCAGCATCCCCGTAAAGCTGTCACTGGTGAACTGTGAGCCTTGGTCGGTATTGAACATTTCCGGCACACCGTAAGCCTTGATGGCTTCTTCCAGACAATCCACACAGAACCCTGCGTCTATCGTGTTCGACAACCGCCAACCTAGTACTTTGCGGCTATACCAATCGATAATGGCAACCAGGCACACAAAACCATGCAACAGCCGAATGTAGGTGATATCGGTGCTCCACACCTGATTGGGGCGAATAACATCAACACCCCTGAGCAGATAGGGGTAAACCTTATGCTGCGGGTGTGGCTTGCTGGTGTTGGGCCCGGGGGACATGCCTGCTAAGCCCAGTTTTTGCATCAAGCGCCGCACCCGCTTGCGGTTCACAGCGTACCCACGACCACATAAATAGAGGGTCATACGCCGAGAACCGAAAAAGGGGTGCCGGGTGTATTCTTCATCCACGAGTGACAACAATATACACTCAAGACCGTCATCTTCGTCCTGGCGGCGTTTTATTTGTGCGTAGACGACCGAACGGGTCACTGCAAGCAACTGACATTGCCTACACACCGTCAGTACGTCGCCTAGGCCAATCCAACCCTGGCGTTGTGCTAAGGGTTGAACCCAGACTTTTTTTTAAGCCAGTCCAGTTCCATGTTAAGCTGCCCGATCTTGGCGTACAACCGGTCTGGATCACTCTGGGCATTGACAGGCTTCGGGCCGCGCTTGCCTTCAAACAGGCTGCCCGCATTCTCCAGTAACTCACGTTTCCATTGGTTGACTTGGGTCGGATGGACACCGTACTCTTGGGCGATCTCATTGATCGTCTTAACACCCTTGACCGCCGCCAGGGCTACCTTCGCCTTCTGTGTACCGGTAAATATTTTCCGTTTGCTTTCGCTCATTGCGTTCCACTATTTTCCTTAACAGGCTATAGCTTAAACTACTGTCCGGATTTTGGGGTCCACTTTACTGGGGCGGGTTTGTAATGCAAACCCTGGTGTGATACCAATCCCAATAAGTTCACATATTATCCCTTCTCCAGTGGGAGAAGGTTAGGATGAGGGGATTCAAATAACAACTTATTGGGATTGGTTTGACTAGGTAATCGTGCATATATGAAATACATTTATAAACCTTTAAGCTATCCCTAAAATTAAAAAACAAAAAAGGACAAGATAAGTGTTAAGGAGCTTAGTGAGAAGTGAAACAACCATTCATCGTTCCAGGGCTACACTTCTTGCGAAGTAGGGTCGGAAAGCTACAGATCTTTACCAATAAAAGATGGCTGAGTTACGAATCAGTATTTTAGAACCTATAATCTATCTTTGGAGAGATATATCATGAAAAAAGTATTAGTTGTTTTAAGTTTGGCAATGGCGGCATTTTCGTTTCAAGCAAGTGCTGCTGCCTTGGCGTGGGTGGATATTATTTCTGATCAAGATAATGTCATTGATGCTCAACATGTTTCTGACGTTACCCCCACAGGCGGTTTGTCTGCTGCTGCTTCATTCATAATAGAAGCAGATGGGAAAGTTGAAGATTTGTGGGTTTTTAGTAATGAGTTTGTTGGGAATTTCAAAGTCGATGTCTGGTCTACAGGCTTTGAAGATAAAAATTGGTTGAGCGCTGTAGATATGTAC
>JABFRM010000213.1 GCA_013141155.1 Methylococcaceae bacterium
TCTAAGGCATCAATGGAATCAAGCCCCAGTCCTTCTCCAAATAAAGGTTCATCCGGCAGAATGTCTTCAGGTTGTATATCTTCTAAATGTAAACCTTCAATTAAAAGGGTTTTTAATTCATTAATGAGTGTTGCCGCCATCGCGCTAAAATCCTGCCAGTATTAATAAAAAAGGGGCACTGTGCCAGTGCTACAAATTGCAGTGTGCATTTTAACAGAATACCTAAAATTAGCGGTTATTGATCTTGGGTAATAATACCCGCATTAGCGGCGCAGTGATGAAGGTGCTGATTAGGGCCATCATTGCTAACGCTGAAAAGATTTGCAAACTGATAATGCCTGCTTCAAAAAGAATATTGATGGCCACTAATTCCATCAAACCTTTGCACTGCATTAAGCTTCCTAAAATACTTGCCTCTAGCCATTTAAGTCCAGTTAAACGGGCGGTAAGGGTGACACTGAGAAATTTACAGGCGGTGGCGACAAACGTTACCGTCAAGGTCAATTGCCAGAAAAAAACATCCGCTATCGGTATTTGCAGGCGCATACCGGTTAGTACAAAGAAAAATGGCAATAGTAATAGTTGGCTGAAATGCAGTATATCGTTGCGTTTAGTACCCCAAGCTTGGCGGGGAAGCGCTACACCAGCAATGTATGCACCGAAAATAGCATGTAAACCCATTAAATCGGTTGCAATCGCGGAGAGACAAATAACGGTAATTGCAATCAATAGCCCATCGCCGGGGCTTATTAAAAGCCTGTGTTCAAAGTATTTACGTAGCAAGGGTCGTAGCATTAATAGCATTACGCCTAAATAAATCAGCAGATATAGCACAATGATTGTAGGTTGTCGGGTGTTAGTGACCAGCGAGAGGATAGCCGCTAAAACCAACCACATCCAGAGATCATCCAGCAACGCACAATTGGTGGCTAATTTGCCGATTAACGTATCGGTGAGGCTATTTTCACGAAGTACGGCACATAAAATGGGCAATGCGGTGACGGATAGCGATAAGCCAATGGCTAAAGCAAAAGCGAATAGCTGCTGTTTGCTGCCTAATAATTGGGGATAGTGCAGTGCCAATTGATAGCCAAACAGGCTGCCGAGTGCGCAGGTGGCGCCAAAGCCCACGATGCTGATGGGAATGAAGCGCCAGGCTTTTTGTGTGTCATTTAGCGGTGATGATTCCGCCCCGGTCAGTGCAATCAATAAAGATAAACCCAACCAACCCAATCCGTTGAGCGAAGTGACCAGTGGGCCTTGAAGCAAGTCGATGCCATGCGTTTGTAACCAAATACTTAAGCCGGTGGTATTCAGCAGTAAGCCAAACAACAGTTGTAAAAACACGATGGGGAACAACCGTTGGATGCCAAAGCATTTACCGATCAGAATTGGGACGATCAGACACAATAATACGGCGCAAAAAAATTCAGTATTCATGGGTCAGGAGCAGAGGGTATGCCACGGCGTGGGCGGTAAGTTAAGTTTTTAGCCGAGCATCATAGCATCCCAGCATCGTTTTTAAATGCGGTTTGATACTTCTTGGCATTAATTCACTGAGATACCTTAATGTCTGTCAATACTTTGACAGACATTAAGCATAGGTATCTACACAAGTTTCAAAGCGCGTCATTCCGGCAGGGAAGCCGGAATGACGGATAACTATACTTATGTAAATACTCATGGACATTAAGGCGGCTTGCAGTTCCTCTAAAATTTCACTACCCGCCAGAATTTTGGCGATGCTTCCTCATCCAGTAACGGCGCGGATTTTGTATCGCTTAAGAAGCTTGCTGCGAATACCGACAGAGCAGGGTATTCAGAAAAGTGTTTTTAATGTTAGTGATTGTTTAATAAGTAGTAAAAATATAGTGGCACAATAAATGCTTTGTATTGATTAACGACAACCAAGGAGTTCCCCATGAGCGAAATGAATATTGATCAAGTGTTAATGCAAATGCGCAAGATGTCAGTTCCTGCGACTAATGCCACAGAGAACAGCGAAAGTAATTCTGGTTTTGCCAGCATCTTAAAGCAATCTATTGATGGCGTTAATACCCATCAGCAAACTGCCGGAAAATTGTCACAGGCATTTGAAACGGGTGACGCTGACATTAGCCTGGCGGAAGTCATGATAGCCTCGCAAAAAGCCGATGTTTCGTTTCAGGCGATGGTGCAAGTCAGAAATAAATTGGTTGATGCGTACAAAGATATTATGAACATGCCGTTATAAAAACATACGCAGCAACCTTATAGCGTATAGGCAAAAAACGCGCCATAACCCTGTCATGGCATTGAATTAAACCGCCGAAATACCTTCTTAAAATACAAGATGAGCGAAAAAGACATTATTCCAGGTGAGCTAAATCAATCGTTGGTAGCTAACGATAGATCGCATCCGGCTTTAAAAGAACTGGCAAAATTATCGGTTAACCGTCAGTTGGGTGTGATGCTTGGGCTGGCGGTTAGCGTAGCCATTGGTGTTGCGGTGGTGATGTGGTCGCAGGCGCCTACTTACGATGTATTAATGACCGGTATGACGGAAAGCGATTCTGCGGAAATGATTGAAGCACTGAAAAAAAGTGGTGCTGAGTACAAAATCGATGCGGGTTCTGGCGCGATTTTAGTGCCACCTGCAAAAATTCGAGAATTAAAGCTGCAATTAGCGGCACAGGGTTTGCCGAAATCACCCAGCAGTGGTTACGATCTGTTAGATAAGGAAGCAGGCTTTGGCACCAGTAAAGGCGTTGAACAAGTGCGTTTTCAGCGGGCGTTGGAAGGCGAAATAGCACGCACGGTGATGACCATCCAAAACATTAAATCCGCACGGGTGTTGCTGGCTATGCCTAAGCAGTCGGTATTTGTGCGGGAACATAAAAAACCCAGTGCATCGGTGGTGGTTAATCTCTATCAAGGGCGATCGCTGGAAAAAGGGCAGGTTGAATCGATTGTCCATTTGGTTTCATCTAGCGTACCTTTGTTAGAGCCTGAGCAGGTTACGGTTGTGGATCAACGTGGGAATTTGCTAAACAGTAAAGCGAATGCGGGCGACACTTATCTGTCGTCAAAACAATTCGATTATAAAAATAATATCGAAGAACATTTAATGGCACGTATCGGCAATATTTTGACACCGTTAGTCGGTGCTGAAGGACTGCGTACGCAAATTTCGGCGGATGTTGATTTTACCGTCACCGAAGAGACCCAAGAAAAGTTTAACCCTAATGGCGCTGCATTAAGAAGCGAGCAGGTCAACGACATTAAAAATGAATTATCCACCACGCAAGGCGTGCCGGGTGCTTTAAGCAACCAACCGCCAGCGGCAGGGCAAGCACCTGAAAATGCCATACCCGATCCGTCGAAGCCTGCGGCGGTTAGCACGCCTACCTCCGAAAATAAAAGTGCGACGCGTAACTTTGAATTAGATAAAACTATCACGCATACACGTTTAGCCGCCGGTGAATTAAAGCGCTTGTCAGTAGCGGTAGTGGTTGATAACAAAAGGCTGGTACAAGACGGTGAGAGCATTAGCCAAGCTTACTCACAAGAAGAAATTAACCGTTTTACCGATTTGGTTAAACAGGCGATTGGCTTTAATGCCGAACGCGGCGATCAAGTGACGGTCACTAATTCTGCGTTTAGAGTCGTTGAAGAGATGGAGGCTTTGCCCGCTGCGGCGTTATGGGAACAAGCCTGGTTTATGGATTTATTAAAACAAGTGGCGGCGGCTTTAGTGGTCTTGTTTTTGGTTTTTGGGGTATTGCGGCCCACTATGCGTGGCTTGGTGGGACGTAGTGAGGCAGAAAAAAAATCGGCATCTGCAACGGCTAATCAAGGCTTTACTCAGTATGATGGAGCGGGCAATCCTATTGCTTTTCCAGCGGTAGTTGAAGATGGCAATAAGCCCTTAGGTCTTCCGAACGATATTGAAGATTTATTGCTGCTTGATGCTCCACAAAGTTATGAAAAACGCCTGGAATATGTGCGCAAATTAGCGGATGAAGATCCGCAGTTAGTTGCCCAAGTCATTAAATCATGGATAAAAGAAGAGGTTAAATAATATGAATTTAGACCTTAATCAAAAAGCAGCGGTGCTATTACTGTCCATTGGACAGGATCGGGCAGGAGCCATTTTGAAACACATGGAGGGTAAGGAGGTGCAGTTACTTGGTACGACTATGTCATCGTTAGGCACTATTACCCCAGATATGGTTGATATAGTGCTGGAAGATTTTATTACCCAAGCGAAGAATTTTAAGGCGCTTGGGGCAAATTCTGAGGACTATATCAAAAATATGCTCACCAGTGCATTGGGAGAGGAAAAGGCCAGTAGTATCGTGAAGCGCATCTCTTTAGGGGCGAGCAATAAAGGCATGGGGCAATTAAGATGGCTGGAGCCGCGAGCCATTGCTGATTTAATCCGTTTGGAACATCCGCAAATTATTGCCATTATTTTATCGCTATTGGAAGTTGATCAAGCAGCAGAGGTGCTGGGTTATATGCCGCAGCCTATGCAAGCGAATTTGATGATGCGAATTGCAACGTTGGAAAGCGTTCAACCGTCAGCACTAAGAGAATTAGATGACATTATGGACATGCGTTTGTCCGGTAGCGAAGGCATTAAATCGTCAGTTCTTGGGGGCGTTGATAAAGTTGCGAGCATTATTAACTTCTTGGAAGGGGCTGTGAGCGATACCTTGATGGAGGAGATCACTGAAAATGACACAGAGATGGCGCAACAAATTCAAGATAGGATGTTTGTCTTCGAGGATTTAGGTTCGGTGGATGACCGCAGTATTCAAGGGTTAATGCGCGAAATTTCCACTGATCAATTGTTGCTGGCGTTACGTGGTGTGGATGATGAATTAAAAGAAAAAATCTTTAAAAATATGTCCAGACGTGCGGCTGAAATGTTACGGGACGATTTGGCAGCATCGCGACCTGCGAAATTAAGCGATGTTGAAGCGGCGCAAAAAGATATATTAGCCATTGCTAAAAAGCTGGCGGATGCTGGACAAATTACTTTGGTTGGCACTGGTGTAGGAGAGGCGCTTGTCTAAGCTAAATCGCTTTACAGAGGATGAGTTGGGCGCCTTGAGCGTTTGGATATCGCCCGTTTTTATGCAGGCTGAGCAGGCTGTCGAGACACAGCAAGAATTACCCTTTAAACGTCCGCCTAGTTTAACCGTAGATGAAATCGAACGTATGCAGCAACAAGCTTACGATGAGGCATTTGCACAAGGCCTGCAAGAAGGTGTGGCGAAAGGGTTGGCAGACGGTGCTATTGAAGGCATTGCAGAAGGTCGTGTACAAGGCCATGCCGAAGGTTTGCAGCAAGGGCTGGTCGAGGCGCAAGCTCAGCAACGCCTGCAAGCAGAGGAATTTATCAATTTAATGGCATCTTTAAGTGAGCCGTTTAAACAATTGGATGAAGCGGTTGAAAAACAATTGGTTACTCTGGCTATTGCAATCGCTCGGCAATTGGTGCGTCGAGAAATAAAACAAAATCCCGGTGAAATTATGGCAGTGGTCAGGGCAGCGGTCGCGGTATTGCCAGTGGCGGTGCAAAAACTTACGCTGTATTTGCATCCTGTGGATGCCGAATTGGTTAAGGACTCTTTAGCCCTCACAGAAACGATGACTTCTTGGCATATTGTTGAAGACCCCTTACTGACGCAAGGCGGCTGTAAAGTAACCACGGATGTTTCGTTGGTGGATGCCACCATTGAAAAACGTCTGGCCTCGGTTATTGCGATGGTGTTGGGGGATGAACGTGATCCTCATGTTGAACGCCCATGAAGCCCAACCCTGATCGCCAGGAACACTGGTTGGCGCGTTTAAAACCGTATAGCGAACGCTTGGCTGAGCATCCAGAATTGATCGTGGAAGGTAAGTTGTCGCGTATGGTTGGCTTAACTTTGGAAGCCGTTGGTTGCCGCGCACCAATTGGTTCACGCTGCCGGATTGAGCTTAAAAATAATCAATCCATCGAAGCGGAAGTGGTTGGATTTGCAGGAGATCGGATTTTTTTAATGCCGATTGGTAATACTTATGGACTGGAACCTGGCTGTCGGGTGATTCCGCTAGGTAAGAATTCGCTGGCGAGTGTCGGGTTTGGCTTGTTAGGACGGGTTGTTGACGGTTCTGGCAGACCTTTAGATGATAAAGGCGCATTAAAAACTGAGGCTAAAATTTCTTTAACGGGTGTGCAAATTAACCCGTTATCACGTAAACCCATTCGTGAACCTTTAGATGTTGGGGTTAGAGCCATTAACGCCATTTTATCGGTTGGACGTGGGCAACGGATGGGCTTGTTTGCGGGAACCGGCGTGGGCAAAAGTGT
Source organism: Methylococcaceae bacterium (assembly GCA_013141155.1). Taxonomy (GTDB): domain Bacteria; phylum Pseudomonadota; class Gammaproteobacteria; order Methylococcales; family Methylomonadaceae; genus SXIZ01. The sequence goes on from JABFRM010000213.1 coordinate 6,344, forward strand.
CTTGCTCGGCATGATGACTAAATTTACTACCGCCGATATTGTGGTGGTTGGGTTGATTGGTGAACGGGGCAGGGAGGTCAATGAATTTGTACAAAAAATTCTTGGTGAAGAAGGTTTAAAGCGCGCCGTAGTGGTCGCAACGCCGGCGGATGATCCGCCGTTAATGCGTGCCCATGGCGCGTTATTAGCCACCAGTATTGCGGAATTTTTTCGTGATCAAGGCTTGAATGTCTTGTTGTTGATGGATTCATTAACCCGTTACGCACAAGCGCATCGGGAAATTGCCTTGGCAATAGGTGAGCCACCTGCCACTAAAGGTTATCCGCCGTCGGTGTTTGCAAAATTGCCGCATTTGGTGGAACGCGCCGGTAACGGCGATGAAGGCGGCGGTTCCATCACTGCTTTTTATACGGTATTGGCAGAGGGCGATGACACCAATGATCCTATTGCTGACGCTGCCAGGGGGGTGTTGGATGGTCATATTGTGTTATCACGCGCGCTAGCGGAATCGGGACATTTTCCGGCTATTGACATAGAAGCGTCTATTAGCCGGGTGATGCCCGACATTGTCGATGATCAACATCTAAAAATGGCGCGGGAATTACGCCGGATGTATTCTTTATATCAACAAAATAAAGATTTAATCAGCGTTGGCGCTTATCAGCGCGGTGCTGATAAACGGATTGATCAAGCGATTGAGCGACAACCGGTTATTTTGAATTTTTTACAGCAAGATATGGACGAAGCGGTGGATATTCAACGCAGCATTAATGAGTTGGATGTGTTAGTAGGTGTTTAAGTGGCTTAATGATGAAAAACTGAGTGAATTATTTATACTTCGACAGCTCGGCACGGATGGATGACAACACAATTGATTTTTTAGGGCGTAGGAAAACCGCACAGGAGCGCAGTTGAAAAGATCAAAACGCATTCAAAGCATTGTCGATATCAAAGCACAGCAGGAAAACCAAGCCTTAAAAGAAGTGGCGGAGCAACAACAAAAAACTTACGCGGCGCAGCAGCAGTTGGAGCATTTGGAACAATATCGCCAAGGCTATTTAGATAGAGATAAAGCCGGTGGTGCGCAACGGGTTTCGGCTTTGTTAGAGTTTAGAGCGTTTATTGCCAAATTGGATCAGGCGATCATTGGGCAAATGGACGTTATTCGACAATTGGATATTGAGTTACAGCGCAAACGTAAGCACTGGGAAAGCCTGCATCAAAACACTAAAAATTTACAAAAAGTGTGTAATGGCATGGTGGCAGCAGAATTAAAAATTGCAAACAAACGTGAACAACTGGAGTCTGATGATCGTGCGGCGCGGATGGCGCAACAGAATTTCGGTGGTATGAACAACGATTAACCGTTAGATTAGTTTATAGAGAGGCAGGAGAATGGCAATGAGTGTGGAAACTTCAAATAATATGGCGTTACCTGGCATGATTGCGGGTGCTGAAAGCAAGCAGCAACTCATAACTAACCCTGGTATTGAAACTGAAGTATTTACGGCGACTTTAAAAGCGCAATTTCAGCTTTTAAATGCGGCTAAGACTGACGTAACAGCGACGACCGTAACCGCCCCGGCATTAATTGCTGAATTGCCTGATGTGAATATGCAGGATGCGACATTACCGGTAGATCAAGGGATCGATCTGAAACCCGCAGCGCCTAGTGTAAACGCCCCGATACCGTCATCAAACCCGTTAACGGATTTGGCCGAACGAGCATCGCCAAGCGTTGCACAAGTAATGCCTAAAAGTCAGGTATTACAAAGCCTTAATACGCAATTATCCTTGAAAAACGCCTTGTCGGAGGATGTGGCTGGGCAATTAGTGCCGCCTGTTACTCAAGCGACCCCGAAAATCTCGCTATTACCGGTTGTGGTCAAGGGTGCAGGCTCCAATAGTACCCAGCAACAATTAACCGATATTATCAATCAAAGCCCTACGCCTCAAACCATGTCTACGCTAACGCTACAGTCGGAACCCTTGCAAGAGTTATCGGCTGTTCAAGGTAGACTCAAGCTGGTCGCTAAGAGTCTGGATAACGAATTTGATTTAACCGCAATACTGCAAACACTTAAAAATGGCATGCTGGTGGAGGCTGTTGTGTCAAGTAATGCAAATCCAGTCGATATTGCTTTGCCACAACCGTCTACGGCTGAAACCCAGGCACAAGCTGTTGCTGCACCGGCAACACCGAGTTTGGAACTTATTGCCACTGGATTAATGCCGACGGGTGTATTTCAACCCGTTATTAGCTCCGCGCTTAAATCTGTCGCGCCTAAAATCGACGTACGTGCCGACAGCGCTAAAGCATCGGCTGCTACTCTATCGGGTACTATTTTGCCAACTGTGAATGCGCTTACAACCCTGCCTGATACAGCAAAAATAGTTGATTCTAGTGCGCAGCCGATCTTTTTGACTGAGGTAAATTCTAATAACCCCGCTTATAATTCGAGTGCAATAGCTGATGTCAGCACTGGCACATTAAAGCAGACCTTTGCGGCAACGCTGGAAAACCTGAATTTAAACGCCCCCAATGTCGCCGCTTTGGATACCGGCATCGCTAAATCACTCTCAGGACTGGCGGCGGAACTAAGCGCATTTGATCGCCCTACTCCCATGACGGGTAAAGGGGACGTTTCGCCTATGAGTGCGCATTTATACAGCCCTGAATGGAATAAAGAATTAGGCACCAAGATTGTGTGGATGACCAGTCAAAATGTCTCTTCCGCCGAATTGACACTCAACCCCAAGCATCTGGGGCCTATTTCGATCCACATTGATATGCAGCAAGATCAAGCCAACATTGCGTTTACCGCGCAGAATGCAGGCGTTAAAGAGATATTGGAAGCTTCTATCCCTAAATTACGCGAGATGATGCAGGCACAACAATTGAATCTTGCGGAGGTGAATGTTTCGCAACAGTCATTTTCTGAGCAAGGTCAAGCCAATTCGCCCTTCTTTGGGGCAGGTGAGGGTCAAAAGCGCAACGCGTCGGGATTGGATACTGTGTCGGATCCGAACGCACCTGTTATCGAGGGCGAGGAACAAAACGCAGCGAGCCAAACATTGGTAACCAATGGTTTGGTTAGTGTTTATGCGTAATATTAAAAAGCATTTCGAGATCGAAATATTAAGGCGAGAAATGAGTTATACCAATACAACAGAATTAAAGAACTTTCTTGAAGCTTGTAAAGCCAAACTCATGTGTAACGAAAATAGAAAATCAGTTGATTTCCCAGAAGAATTTATTACGCCTTGTTGGGACAGCAAAAAGATAAGTGAGAGCAATAAGCTGTTACTGGATGAGCTTGGAAATAATGCAAATGTCTATGCAATATTTGTTGCCAATAAAGATTCAGAGGAATATATTCTTAAATATATAGGGCAGACTAGAAAAAAATAAGCAAAAACCCGTCTAACAAATCATTTGGTGAAGAAACACGAATTGACAGGGGCAAAGCTTAAAAATATTCAAGAGCATGTTAATTCTGGCGGAAAAATAAAAATATCATGGATCTCAATTACTCCAGAGTCACTTAGGCATTATGTGGAAGAGGAGTTAATTAAAAGTTCCTTTGGAAATTGCTGGAATAAACATGTTAGTAAATCGGTGTAACTAATATTGGCGAATGGTTCGTGTTATTGATGTTCTTATTTTTTCATGCAGTGTGGGCAAGGTAATAGCAATGATTTCTTAAGTCAATGCTTCTAGCTGGTAACCCTGAGCAGTCCAACTTAAAATTTCAATTTGTTTAGGATGCCATTGCGCTAATACAAAGCGCTGTGCAGGTTTTCCGTCCAATATAAAATCATGTACCGCTGGTCGGTGGGTATGTCCATGGATTAGCCGTTGCACGCGGTGTGTCAGCATAATCTGTGCTACAGTTTCTTGATTAACATCCATAATGTCTGAGGTCTTATTGCGTTTGTGCCAATAACTGCGCAAACGATACCAGCGCGCAGCCAACAAGCGTAACGATAAAGGCTTTGATAATATTGACTGTTGCCAGGCTAGGCTGCGGGCTTTAATACGAAACTGCTGATAAGCAATATCATCGGTACACAATAAATCACCATGTGTTAGTAAAGTCGCAACGTCATTTAAATTAAGTACAGCGTAGTCGCCGAGTAACTGTACACCAGTTTCGCGGCAAAACCGTTCGCCCAATAAAAAATCGCGATTACCGGTTTGTAGATAAATCTCAGTGCCTGATTGGATGAGTTGCTTTAGCTGTTGCCTAATGTGCCTCGTCGGGGGAGTCCAATCGTCATCTCCCACCCAGGCATCAAACAAATCACCCAAAATATATACTTTGGCTGCTTTTGGCGCGCGCTGCGTAAGAAAATCAATAAAGCGACGGGTAAGTTCCGGTTTGTCGATACTTAAATGTAGATCGGAAATGAAGAGGATTTCAGTTTTCAAAACAATACTGCCGATTTTGTAACAGAGGTATTCAATTGGTCGGGACGACAGGATTTGAACCTGTGACCCCTTATCCCCCAGACAAGTGCGCTACCAAGCTGCGCTACGCCCCGACATATTGAATAATTTTGATGTTAACGGGTTCATTCCCATTAAGTCATGATCTAAAAAAGCTGATGTGGTTTTATTTTCTAAACACGTTGCTTGCCGCTAAGCGGCATAGAGTAAATCGCCGTATTGTACAGTAAAAACACCAGTTTAAACTTTATTTCAGTAGCACCAGAATTTCTTCCAATTCGCCGATCATTTGATGTATCAATTGTTTGGTACGGGTGGAATCTTCTTTAGCATTGTCACTTAATAAGTGCGCTCTAGCGCCGCCAATAGTATAGCCTTGTTCGTACAACAAGGCACGAATTTGGCGAATCATTAATACATCATGACGCTGATAGTAACGGCGGTTTCCGCGCCGTTTAACAGGTGCCAGTTGGGTGAATTCCTGTTCCCAATAGCGTAGAACATGGGGTTTTACACCACATAACTCACTGACTTCACCAATGGCAAAATATCTTTTTGCGGGTATAACCGGCAATTCATTATTATTACTTGCTTCCAACATACGTTTCTACCCGGGCTTTTAGTTTTTGACCAGATCTGAAGGTGACCACCCGTCGTGCTGTAATCGGAATTTCTTCGCCAGTCTTAGGATTGCGGCCTGGACGACTGCTTTTGTCGCGGAGTTCAAATTTGCCGAAGCCAGAAATTTTTACTTGCTCACCTTTTTCGAGCGATCCTTTTATTTCTTCAAAGAAAAATTCGACCATATCTTTAGCTTCACGCTTATTGAGTCCAATTTCGTCGAATAATTTTTCAGAAAAATCTGCTTTAGTTAATGCCATGTTGTTATTCTCTCAGTTTCGCACTAAGGCTGATATTTAAGGTTTGTAATAGTCGGGTAAATATAACATCAATTTCAGGTTCTGTAAGGGTCTGCAATGAATTTTGTAAAATTAAACTTAACGCCACACTTTTACTTCCCTCGACAATGCCTTGTCCACGGTAAATATCAAAAATACAGACCTCTTGCAACATCGGTTCATGACTGCTTTTGATGCACGCTACAATGCTTTCTGCCGTTACCGTTTCATCAACAATTAATGCCATGTCACGGCGAACTGAAGGGAATTTTGATAATAGGCTAAAGGTCGGGATTTTTCGGTTTAATAGTGCATCTTGGCTCAACTCAAATAAAAACACCGGCGTATCAAAACCGAGCTGTTTTTCTAAGGTTGGATGCAACATACCGATCCAGCCGATTGCCTCACCTGAACACGTTAAAATTTCAGCCGTTTGCCCAGGGTGTAAGGCAGGGTGCTGTGCCGTTTGATAATTAAAATGACGCGCGGTAAGATCAATGATTGCAGCGATGTCTGCTTTCACATCGTAAAAATCCACTTTACGGCTCGATTCACCCCATTGTTCAGGTGTTACTGAGCCTAATGCGAGGCCTGCGATAGTTTTTTGTTGCAGGAGTTCGCCTGATTTTTTTATGAAGCGTAAACCCGTCTCAAATAGCCGCACGCGGTTTTGTTGGCGGTTGGTGTTATGCAAAGCTGCGCGTAATAAACCACACCAAAGCGATGTTCGCATCACCGATAATTCTGAAGAAATCGGGTTTTGTAAGCAAACAGCTTCTTGTTCAGGGTCGATCAACTGTTGAATTTCTGCATCCACAAAGCTATACGTTATCGCTTCCTGATAGCCTCGCACCACCAATAAATCTTTTATGCTATCTAAAGTTAATTTAGCTTCAGGTGCATGACCTAAACTTGAGCGCATCAGCAAACTACGCATCGGCAAGGTGTTATAGCCAATGATGCGCGCTAATTCTTCCAGTAAATCAGCTTCAATAGCAATATCGAATCGACAACCTGGCGGCGTAATAGCCCAGCCGTCGGAGGTAGTGACCACTTGCATACCTAAACGCTGAAAAATGGTAGAGACTTCTGAATCTGTTGACGTAATGCCGAGTATTTTGTTGATTTGTAAACGGCGCAACGTTACGGTTGTTCTAATAGGCAAATTAGCTGCATCGACAACTGTAGTTATCATGCCAACGCTGCCGCCCGCAATCTCAACAATCAACTGCGTAGCACGCTGCATAGCGCGTTCTTGCAAAAAGGGATCAACGCCCCGTTCAAAACGATGTGATGAATCCGTATGTAAACCAAATTTACGGGCCTTACCGGCAACACTTAAAGGGGTGAAAAAAGCACATTCTAAAAATATA
>JABFRM010000046.1 GCA_013141155.1 Methylococcaceae bacterium
TGTCAGCCTAACATTACGCTCAAGTGGGACGCGCCTTTTCATAGCGGTTTTGAAGGTTCGTTATTTTTCCGGCTTCGGTGGCTTCGCCAGCCTTCTGTGGAAGGCGCGCCCCTTAGCTTTACGTTAGCTATCCCGTAGCAGTCTTGTCGTGACACTCAAGTTCGAAACAGCGATAATAATAGTACGATAAGTACCTATCAACTTGGGCAAAGGATAATGAGCAACTTTATAAAAAAAACCAAAAAAACAGTTACCATTTACAATGGCGATTGCTTCGATTGCCTTCAAGACATAGAAAACGAATCTGTTGATTTAATCTTCGCTGACCCTCCATACAACATTGGCAAAAAATTTGGTGATTTTCTTGATGACTGGCCTTCAGATAAACATTACGCAGAATGGTGTTATAAATGGCTAGAGCTATGCATACAGAAGCTAAAGCCCAATGGAAGCTTGTATGTAATGACCAGTACACAAGCAATGCCATATCTTGATTTATGGTTAAGAGAACGGTTAACGGTTCTTTCCAGAATTGTTTGGCACTATGATAGCTCTGGCGTTCAAGCAAAAAAATATTTTGGCTCGCTATACGAACCTATTCTTTTTTGTGTAAAAGACTCCAAAAATTATACGTTCAATGCTACCGATATTGAAGTTGAAGCAAAAACGGGAGCAACAAGAAAGTTAATTGATTACCGTAAAGAAATTCCTACGCCCTATAAAACCACAAAAGTTCCGGGTAATTCATGGTATATCCCACGGGTGCGTTACCGTATGCCAGAATATGAAGAACACCCCAGCCAAAAGCCAGAGGAATTACTCGAGCGCATTATCAAAGCCAGCAGCAACCCTGGAGACATCGTACTTGATCCCTTTGCGGGGACATTTACAACCTGTGCCGTTGCCCAGCGTCTTAGCCGTGAAACTATCGGTATTGAAATGCAATCTGAGTATTTCAAAATCGCGCTACGCAGGCTTGATATTGCAAGCCATTTTAATGGTGAAGAACTCCGACCATTAGACAAAGCTTTTGTAAGAAAAAATGGCAACGGTATCCGCCAAGAAACTACATCACTACAGAACAGCCTATTCGATGTCTAAATTTGAAATTACCAATCATGCCTTTACGTCCTCAATTATCGATATTCTCGAAACACATTTCGGTGAGTACGCTAAAGACGTGTTTGAAGCAAGCCTTCTACTTGGCTATTTGAATAACAAAACGAAAGCTGCAAATAGTGGTTCAAAAGCACGAGGCGCTTTTGCGAATCATTACGCGCTTTATGTCATAATTGAAGACTATTTGAATAAAGGTTTTTTTGATGGTTCGGCGAAATTTTCATATTCAAAATATGAGGGCGCTAGATTTTCCGATCTATTTCGCCGACAAAGGGAATTGCCGTTTGGAACGAAGCTACAAAACCATGCGCTTAATGCACGGTTAAACGATGAATTCAAAAAATTCTATCCGACTGTCGGCAAACAACCTATTGTTCGTGACGTAGAAACGCAAAGATATTGGATTCAAGAAGACCTTTTGCAAGTTCAAATTCGGAAAAAAGATGGAAAGGATTTCACTTACAACATTGCTCCGGCAATTATGGACATTATTGATGCCTATGTGGCCACCAAAAAAGCAGCCTTTGAAGGTTTTCTTGAAGCTTGCCGAAAAATTGCCGATCTTGGAAAAGAAAACCCAACTGAAGCATTAGAGTTTGTTATTCAGCAATTAAAACCAAATGTAGATGCAAGGGTTTTTGAAATTGTCAGTTACGCCGTATTAAAAGCCAAATATGGACAACAAACGGTCTGGATTGGGGATGCAAAAAACTCTGTGGCTGAAGAAGCGTTGGTTCTTTATAAAACTGGAAGAACCAATGCGAACGATGGTGGCATTGATTTTGTCATGAAACCGCTTGGAAGATTTTTTCAGGTGACGGAAACCATTGATGTCAGCAAGTATTTTCTTGATATAGATAAGGTTCAACGTTTTCCGATTACATTTGTGGTTAAATCTGACGAATCAGCAGAACAAATTCGTTCCGCCATACGGATTCAAGCGATAGCAAAATATAAAATTGAAACCATCGTTGATTCATATATGGCAGCGGTAGAAGAAATAATCAACGTTCAGAATTTAATTGATGCGTTCTCTGTTGTCGTTGAATCAGGGAAATTACAAGAAGTCATGGATGAAATCGTTATTCAAAGCAAGGTTGAATTCAACTATAACGATGATGAAGAACCTGAAGCAGATGAAAACTTACCGAATATATGAATCTATAAAAATGTGCTAACCATTCTAACAATGCTAAGAGTGTGGTATCTCATTGAACATAAATAGTTTTTACTTCGATGTTTACTTAGATTTAGTGTACTGCTTGGCAAGCTAACATTACGCTCAAGCGGGACGCGCCTTTTCGTGGCGGTTTTGAAGGTTTGTTATTTTTCCGGCTTCGGTGGCTTCGCCAATCTTCCGTGACAGGCGCGCCCCTTAGCTTTACGTTAGGCGTTGCTTGGTTTTATGGCTTTTTTCGTATTGGGTTTTCCAGTACGGGACGCTGGTCAGTGATTAGGGCAAGTTATTGTCTTGTACGCCGCTTCAGTTTT
>JABFRM010000143.1 GCA_013141155.1 Methylococcaceae bacterium
GCCGACAATCGACGCTAAGGGGGTCCGTAAATCATGCGAAATAGCGCTGAGTAATGAGTTACGCAAGGTTTCCGCTTCGATCTGCATTTGGGTTTGTTGGGCATCTTCAGAGAGTCGTACGCGCTCAATGGTTTGTACAATCTGATTAATGAAAGTCTCCAGTAAACGGCGCTGCTCAGGCAGGAACACCCGGCGCAAATTAGCGGGGAGTAAAGCCAGCACACCAACGCCGCCACGGTAACCAGTCATCGGGAAAAACACCGCACTGGCACCCGGTAAGGTATCGGTACCCTGGCCTGCAATCTGGCTATGGTCGAATACCCATTGCGCGACGCCAAGATCACAGCCGCGTAACGATTCCGGTAACGGCGATTCTAACGGGTAAACGATGCGTCCGCTTTCCATTGGAAACAAGAGTACATTCGCCCCCCCAAATTCTGCTTGAATATGTCGTGTGGCAACTTTTATGGTATCCGGTAAAGTCCGGCTGACCGCCAGTTCTTCGCTTAAGGCATATAGCACGCTGGCACGTCTTTCCCGATGCGCGGCGACTTTGGTTTGAACGCGCATATTGCTGGTCAGATGGCTGATGACAATGCCCACCAGTAACATAATCACAAAAGTTACGAGGTACTGCGCGTCAGCAACTGAAAAAGTAAAGACTGGCTTTACAAAGAAAAAATCAAACGCCAGCACACTGAAGAACGAGGTCATGATGGATGCTTCGCGACCCAGGCGCGCTGCAACAAAAACCACCCCCAGCAAATATACCATCACGATATTGGCGGCTTCAAACCGGCCGATCATTAACCAGGCAATTAGGCAGCTGCAAGCCGTAGCTCCTAAAGCCCCCCATACCCCTAACCAGCGTTTTTTTACTTCTCCCTTGGGATAATTCAAACCGGTTAATTTACGCTTGAGCGCAGATTTAGGCTGGCTTAACTCATCCCGCTTCGAGCCATGGGGGCTGCCCAGCAAATAAATGTTGATGTTGTGCGCTTCGGAAATCAGCGCATCAACCACCGAACCCAATAACCACAGCTTCCAGCCTCTACGACCCGGTTTTCCTAGAACAATTTTGGTTACGTTGCGATTTTTAGCAAAATTCAATATTTCTTCACTGATGAGCAGACCTGATAATGTCACGGTTTCTGCACCCAAATATTCTGCAAAACGCAGCACCCGCAAGACGGAATCCCGCTGTTCTGAGGCTAAGCGTTGCAGTTTGGGGGTTTCGACATAGGCCACAATCCATTGCGCATGCAGGCTGGTTGCAAAACGTTTACCGGCACGTACCAAACGTTCGGCAAGGGGGCCTACACCGATACAAACTAAGATGCATTCGCCGACCTGCCAAATATCGCGTATCGCATTATCATCACGATAATCCAGCATTTGGGCATCAACCCGGTCAGCTGTGAGGCGCAAGGACAGTTCCCGCAGAGCAATCAAATTCCCTTTGCGGAAAAAGTTTTGCAGCGCCCGTTCGGCTTGTTGAGGGATGTAAACTTTGCCTTCTTTCAGCCGGGTCAATAAATCATCGGGTGGTAAATCAATTAACTCAATTTCATCGGCAAGTTCAAAAACCGTATCGGGGATGGTTTCCAATACCTGCACACCAGTGACCTGGTTTACATCATCATTCAAGCTTTCCAGATGCTGCACGTTAAGTGTGCTGTATACATCAATCCCCGCCTTTAACAGCTCATCAATATCCTGCCAACGTTTCGGGTGCCGACAACCTACTGCATTACTGTGGGCTAACTCATCAATGAGAATCAAGCTCGGGTGGCGTTTTAGCGCGCGATCCAAATCAAACTCACGCTGCACCGTGCCCCGGTATTGCACTAATTTCGGGGGGAGCACATCCAAGCCCTGTAGTACAGCAATAGTTTCCTGACGCTCATGCGTTTCAACCAGCCCCACGACGACATCAATCCCTTTCAGGCGTTTTTCATGTGCCGCCAAGAGCATTGCATAGGTTTTGCCTACGCCTGCCGCTGCCCCGAAAAAAATTTTTAAATGTCCACGTTTACGCTCTTGCTCCTCGCGTTCAACGCGGGCTAGGAGGGCATCTGGATCCGGGCGTTCGCCGTTCATATTGCTACTGATCATCAATTAGTTTTTGTTCACGCATGACTTTTCCTGTCGTCAAGTCGCACAACACCAGCCATTGCGAACCATCAATTGTCTGAATTTCAGATTCCACCCAAAAATCTCCGTGCCGATGTAGCATCCGTTCTTTCTCTAGCTCACCCGGATGCAGGCGTAAGGCCTCTTTTTGGCAGATTTCGATGTACACCTTGCTGGGAGGCAGCGTAAAGTCGGTAGCGTTTACATCCGCATGGGCGACTTGGTTGGCATCCAACGCCAGATTTAATGCCAAAACGTTGACCCGCGGTTCTCCGAGTAAACCCCATTGTCGCCCCTCAGTATGTGACAGCACCAATTCCTGGAGTTTGTTGGGATCAATCTTACGCACCTTGGCGATACGGTTGATTTGATACCCAGTAGCCGCTGGACTGATATTGGGATCCAAACCACTGCCCGAAGCGGTGATCAGGTCAACCGGAATGGGGGTTTTATTATCAGGGTCAAGCGCTTGCAAAGCTGCAATCCGAGCTGTAACCGTCTCCACTAGGGTGGAATTGCTTGGGCCCAGGTTAGAACCGCTAGAAGCCGCAGCGTTATAGGGATTGGGCGATGTCGCAGAAGGCCGACCCCAAAAATAGTCTGGCTGCGTGAAGGTTTGCCCGATCAATTCCGACCCTACCATTCGTTTATCACTGACGATCAAGCTGCCGTTAGCTTGGATTGGAAATAAATGTTGCGCCCCGAAAGTAACCAGGAGCGGATAAGCGATACCGGTTAAAACCGTAAAAAACAAAAGCATGATTAATGCGGGTTTTATGTGCTGAGTCATAACAGTCTCCTTGTTACACGGATGCTAATGCAGTCAAACCGAGGTCGATTAACTTAATACCGATAAACGGCACAATGACCCCGCCGCCACCATAAACCAATAAATTGTTACGCAGTAAACTTTCAGCACTTTGCGGCCGATACGTTACGCCTTTTAGTGCCAAAGGAATCAGTGCCACAATTATCAAGGCATTAAAAATAACCGCTGCAAGAATTGCATTGGACGGGCTACTTAATGCCATGATATTGAGGGCGCCCAATTCGGGATAAGTGCTGGCAAACGCGGCAGGGACAATGGCAAAATATTTCGCCAAGTCATTCGCTAAGCTGAATGTCGTCAATGCCCCGCGTGTCATCAGCATTTGCTTACCGGTTTCAACAATTTCAATCAGTTTGGTGGGATTGGAGTCTAAATCGACCATGTTGCCGGCTTCCTTTGCAGCTTGCGTACCGGAATTCATGGCTACCGCCACATCCGCTTGCGCAAGTGCGGGCGCATCATTGGTGCCATCGCCGGTCATGGCGACCAAGCGGCCTTCAGCTTGTTGCTCGCGTATCAGTTTAAGTTTGGCTTCCGGCGTTGCTTCCGCCAAGAAATCATCAACCCCTGCTTCAGCAGCAATAGCAGCGGCGGTTAAGCGGTTATCGCCGGTAATCATGATGGTTTTAATGCCCATCCGGCGTAGCTCAATAAAACGTTCCTTGATGCCGCCTTTGACGGTATCTTTCAGCTCAATCACCCCTAATACCCGGCCTCCCTCAGCCACTAACAGGGGCGTACTGCCCCGGCGGGCAACGGTATCTGCAAGGCGTATGGCTTCTTCAGGGAACTTGGACTGTTGGGCTTCGACATATTTGCGGATGGCATCCATAGCCCCCTTACGAATTTGCCGGTCACCGATGTTGACGCCGCTCATCCTTGTTTGGGCGCTGAATGCGACAAAGGTAGCCCCTAATTCCTGAATATTACGCTCCCGAAGTGCGAACTTTTGTTTAGCCAAAATAATGATACTGCGGCCTTCCGGTGTTTCGTCGGCAAGGGTTGCTAATTGCGCAGCATCAGCCAGTTCCTTTTCACTGATGCCGCCCAGTGGATAAAAATCCGATGCTTGCCGATTACCTAAGGTAATTGTGCCAGTCTTATCGAGCAGCAAGACATCCACATCACCTGCTGCTTCAATGGCTCGACCGGATGTGGCGATGACATTTTTTTGCATCATCCGGCCAATACCCGCAACACCAATCGCAGATAATAAACCGCCGATGGTGGTCGGAATCAGGCAAACCAACAGCGCGACCAGCACGGTAATAGAAACCGGGCTACCAGACTGCTGAATGTTCACACTATAGATTGAAAAAGGCAGCAAAGTCACAGTAGTCAGTAAAAATATCAAGGTCAAGGCGACCAGCAAAATGGTCAGGGCAATTTCGTTAGGGGTTTTTTGGCGCGTGGCACTTTCCACCATTGAAATCATCCGGTCGATAAATGCTTCGCCGGGATTAACCGTTACGCGCACCACCAACCAATCGGACAAGACCCGGGTTCCGCCCGTGACCGAACTAAAATCGCCACCGGATTCACGGATGACCGGCGCACTTTCCCCGGTAATTGCGCTTTCATCAACCGATGCAGCCCCCTCGATGACTTCGCCATCGGCAGGCACAAAATCACCCGCTTCGATCAACACAATATCACCACGGCGTAATAGGGTGCTGACCACTTTGGCGTAATCAGTGCCGTAACGCGGCTCATCGAGTTTCTTCGCCATCAGTTCCCGCTTTGCACCGCGTAATGCAGCGGCCTGCGCCTTGCTGCGCCCCTCAGCAATACTTTCGGCAAAATTGGCGAATAAGACCGTAAACCAAAGCCAGAAGGTCACAGCTAACATAAAGCCAAGCGCTTGCTCGCTGCCCTGGTAAAGGCTTGCTAAACATAAACCGGTGGTCAACAAACTACCCACGTAAACCACAAACATGACTGGATTTTTCCATTGCTGTTGTGGGGTTAATTTACATAAAGCATTCACCAGTGCTGCAACAATAAGTTGTTGGGTAAAAATCGGCTGGGTATGATGTTTTGTATTCATCATTCAATTCCTTCTAAGGGATAGCGTGGCATCATTAAGGGTGTTTAAGCATTTGCAAGTGTTCCACAATGGGCCCTAACGCCAACGCCGGTACAAACGTCAACGCCCCTACCAATAGGATTGTTGCTATTAACAACACCACAAATAACGGGGTATGCGTGGGCAGGGTGCCAACGGTGATTGGTACTGACTTTTTGGCAGCCAAAGAACCGGCTATCGCCAGCACGGGAAGAATAATCCCGAAGCGGCCAAACAGCATGATGAAGCCTAATGCCACATTGTAAAACAGCGAATTGGCACTTAAGCCCGCAAAGGCACTGCCGTTATTACCGGCGGCAGAAGAAAAGGCGTAGAGAATTTCACTAAAACCATGCGCACCGGGATTAGCAATCGCCGATTTGCCTGCATCCGTTACAACCGCCAGTGCCGTTCCCATTAAGATGAAAAAAGCCGGTATTAAAATAACGATGGCCGCCATTTTAATTTCGAAAGCGTCAATTTTTTTACCCAGATATTCCGGGGTACGGCCAATCATAAGCCCGGCGACAAACACGGCAATGATGGCAAAAATTAACATACCATAGAGACCTGATCCCACCCCACCAAAAATAACCTCACCCAATTGAATCAAGCATAATGGCACCATGCCCCCAAGGGGCATAAAGGAGTCGTGCATGGCATTGACAGAACCATTGGAAGCCGCTGTGGTCGCGGTTGCCCATAGCACTGAATTGACAATGCCAAAGCGGGTTTCTTTACCTTCCATGTTACCGCCGGATTGCGTCAAACTGGGTGTTTGATCCACGCCTAGTGCGGTCAACAAGGGATTGCCTGCTTGCTCGTAATGCAATGTCACCAGCAAAGCACCCAGTAATACCAGGGTCATAGTGCTTAAAATTGCCCAGCCTTGGCGCGGGTCATTCATCAGTGTTCCAAAGCTATGGCACAAAGCCGCTGGAATCAACAAAATAGCCAATAATTCCAGAAAATTGCTTAACGGCGTCGGGTTTTCAAAGGGGTGTGCGGAATTGGCATTAAAAAAACCGCCACCGTTGGTGCCAAGCTGCTTGATAGCAACCTGTGACGCCGCAGGACCCACCGCAATCACTTGGGCGTTGGCTGGTTCCCCTTGCGGGTTGACTTGAACCTGTTCGACCGACGGAATCTGTAAGTAAGGTTTGAAGGTTTGCACCACGCCTTGGCTCACCAATACAAAGGCAAAAACCAGGGCTAGCGGTAATAAAATATACAAAATCCCACGGGTTAAATCCACCCAAAAATTACCGATAGTCGTGGCATGACTCCGTTGAAATCCACGAATCATTGCGATTAACACAGCCATTCCGGTCGCGGCAGAAACAAAATTCTGCACACTAAGGCCCAGCATTTGGGTAAGGTAACTCATCGTGGTTTCGCCGGAATATCCCTGCCAATTGGTATTGGTTACAAAACTAATGGCGGTATTAAAGGCGGAATCGAAAGACACATTTCCAAGCTGCTGCGGATTTAACGGTAAATACGCTTGGGTTATTTGTAAAATAAATACCATTAAGCCGCCGAAAAAATTGAACCACAGCAAGGCTGCCGCATAGCCTTTCCAGGTCATTTCTTGGTCTGCCTTAACGCCGCTCAAACGGTACAAGAGCGATTCGACAGGAGCCAAGCAGCGATTCAGCAATACTGGGCAGTCGTCGTAGACGTTGGCCATATAAACCCCCAGCGGTTTTGCCAATAGCAAAAGGGCGACCAGGTACAACGAAATTTGCAGGATATTGATGCTAAACATTAAAATTTCTCCGGAAAAAATAACGCCACTAACAAATAAATGAATAAAGCTAACGCCAATAATGCGCTTAAAGCATAACTAATACCCATAACTGTTCCTCTTAGTTTATTGTTATTGATTTGCTGGGTAACAATTTATCGAAAGTCGTGTAAAAAAGCCGTAAAAATTACTTTTTATGCGATTAACGTAAGTAGTTCTGGAGGGACATTGTCCGCCTGATCATGCGATGGGTTATAACGATCAAGTTAAAGTCGAAAAGTTACATGACTTAAGCCGCGAATTAAGTGTGGTGTATATTTTGGCTTTTTTACTTCTGTGCTGTTTTAGCATCGGCACACAGTTTGGCTCGCTAATAGGTTGCTTAACCAGACGGGTCTTGATGCCTCAGTTTTATTTGCAGCTCTCCAGCTAGCTTTGCGTTATAAAAATACTGTTGCTTAATAAATTTAAGCTACCGCATTGCTATTTAGTGCCACGGACTCCATAATCATAAGTTGTTAAAATTATTTTTCATGGCTATGGCAAATAAGCTATGCCAGTCAGAGTAATATTTCGCAACACTTGGCTATTTTATCGGAACAGAATATTATAGCTCTTAGATAAATTAAGCCGACTGGGTTTATTATTTTATTAATGGTTCAGGTATACTGAAACTTATTGAAATGATGCATACAGTTTTTATCATCATCGTTAATTTCCCCTTACCCTCAACCCTCGGTTAAGCAATGGAACGTTATTTAGAATTTATCCTCAACCACTACCTATTGGCCTTAGGCCTTGCTGTGGTTACATTTTTACTGATCCAAGAACTCATTGAAGGCTTCTTAAGAAATTTTGAATTCATTTCTCCAACTTTAGCCGTTGTGAAAATGAATACTACAGAGACGACAGTAATTGATGTACGTGACTCACCAGACTTTATTACCGGTCATATTGAAGCGGCACTTAACCTCCCACTCGATAAACTGCCAGAGCAATTGACTACCTTAAGTAAAAGTCAGCCGATTATTGTCGCTTGCCAAAACGGCACCCGTTCAGCGCCTGCCTGCAAAATATTAACTAAAAATGGTTTTAGTCAGGTATTCTGCTTAACGGGTGGCATGCAATCTTGGGAAGAAAACAAACTGCCCATTAAAATCACCCGCAAAAACAAAGGGTAAGCAACAAAATGCTGTAATAACGCCATCCAACCGGATTTTTTATTTATGCCCCTAATAGCAGGGGATGCAATTTTACTACTACCCTAAACAGAGATCATGGCCGAAGAAACGACTACCCCAGAAAAACAATTTGCAATCCAAAAAATCTACACCAAAGACGTGTCTTTTGAGACCCCTAATTCGCCGCAAGTATTTACCCAAAAATGGGAACCAGCGATTGATTTTAATTTAGGCACCAATGTAGAAACCCTCGAAAACGGTCTGTATGAAGTTGCCTTAACCGTGACCGCAACCGTAAAATGTAACGACAGCGTGGCTTATTTGGCGGAAGTCTGCCAAGCAGGCATTTTTGCTTTAACGGGATTCGATGATAATGAAATGGGTCCCATGATGGGCAGCTTTTGCCCTAATATTTTATTTCCTTATGCCAGAGAAGCCATATCTGACTTAGTAGCCAAGGGCGGCTTTCCGCAACTGTTACTGGCACCGGTAAATTTTGATGCGTTATATGCACAACATATTCAACAGTTACAACAAGCGCCCAGCACAGAAACGATTAATTAACCATCCATGAAACCAAACATCAGCGTGTTTGGCGCAGGCTCATGGGGAACCGCACTTGCTTTACTGGCAGCCCGCAACGGCTGCCAGACCCTAATATGGGGACATAATCCAGAACATCTCCAACTACTGGCCGAAACCCGAGAAAACCACCGCTACCTCCCTGGCTTTACTTTCCCCGACACCCTCCAAGTTGCTGCCAACCTGCAACACGCCGCCACCTTTAGCCCCCTACTATTAATCACCGTCCCCAGCCACGCTTTTCAAGAAACCCTGCTCAAGTTAAAGCCCTATGTCCATAAAAACACCCGCATCGTTTGGGCAACCAAAGGCTTTAATCCCGAAGACGGTGCCTTATTAGACCAAGTCGTCAGTCAAGTACTATCCCCTGACGTCCCGATGGCAATTCTATCCGGCCCCAGCTTCGCCGTTGAAGTTGCCTCAAACCTCCCCACCGCCATTACTATCGCCTCAACCAACATCGCATTTGCCGAACAACTGGCAGGTTACTTCCACAACCCCCGTTTTCGCGCCTATACCAGTGCCGACATCATTGGCGTGCAAGTCGGTGGTGCAGTTAAAAATGTCCTCGCCATCGCTGCTGGCATTGCCGATGGTTTAGGCTTCGGTGCCAACACCCGCGCCGCCTTAATTACCCGTGGCTTAAATGAAATCATGCGTTTAGGCTTAAAACTTGGTGGCAAACAAGAAACGTTTATGGGGCTTGCTGGCCTAGGTGACTTAATCTTAACCTGCACCGATAATCAATCCCGCAATCGTCGCTACGGAATTGCCTTAGGGCAAGGTAAAGACCGTGCAAGCACCGTTCAAGAAATCGGTCAAGAAATTGAGGGTATTTTTGCGGCCAAAGAAACTTATCTATTGGCACAAAAACTGGGCATTGATATGCCTATCACCGAACAAACCTACAAAGTTTTATACGAAAACACCTCGCCGTTGGAAGCCGTGCAAAACCTACTTAATCGCGATCAAAAGCCGGAGGCAGTGGGATTATAAAGTTGCTATTTGATAGTTTCATTGCGTGGCTAAATGTTGTCACTGCTTATTATTGGCATGCAACCCGCATTCTTTCTTATTTCCTGCTTCCCACCACCAACGTCCGACGCGTTCATGCTGATTGGGTAACACCGCACGGGTACACGGCTCGCAGCCAATGCTGATATAGCCCTGTGCATGTAGGGAGTTGTATGGCACTTGATACGCTTCGATATGATCCCAAACTTGTGCTGAAGTCCAGTTGAGCAAGGGGTTAAATTTAACCAAGGTATGGCTTGGCGTTGAAAAAGTGCTGTCTATCTCAACTTCTGGGACAGTTTGTCTTGTATTCAGGCTTTGATCTTTACGTTGTCCAGTAATCCAGGCATCCAAACCCGCCAGTTTGCGACGTAACGGTTCAACTTTGCGAATGCCGCAACATTCCTGATGACCGTCTTCGTAAAAGCTGAATAAGCCTTTTTGTTTAACAAAAGCGTCCAGCATATTGCGATCCGGGGTCAATAATTCAATCTCAATGCCATAATGCTTGCGCACGGCTTCGATGAATTGATAGGTTTGCGGGTGCAAGCGCCCGGTATCCAGGCTAAATACCTGTATATTTTTACGAATGGCTAAAGCCATGTCAATTAAGATCACATCTTCTGCACCACTAAATGAAATAGCAATATTATCGAAACTCTCTAGTGCGGTTTGCAAGATTTTACGGGGTTTTTGATTATGTAATTGGATTTGGAATTGATTTATATCAAATGCGGGCATTGCTTTTCCTCCGCCACTAACTTTGGGCAAAATAATTCACTAAAAATTCATCGAAACTAACTTTGTCATTGGTTTCAATACAGCGTTGCTTGGCAAGCGAGGCTTCAGCCAATGCGCTAAATTCGGCTTTTACCGTTTCATCTAAAGTGCGCTTATTAAAATACTGCTGATGTTCCGCTGATTTATTAAGCGCATAAGTGCCAAAACTTTGCCCTAAGCGTCGCATCTCCGCCAATATTTGCGCCGAGGGCGTTAAATCAGGGTTATCAACTTTCGCTTGTTGCAGCGCCAAAGCTTGGCTATAAGGTTGATCAAGCTGCTCCGCATCTAAAATGCGGCACACGGGCCGCATGTCTTGCAATATTTGCTGCGCCCAGGTTTGTAAGGGGACGGTCGCGCCATTTTGCGTCAAGGCCAAGCCAGGTTGCCGACCGTTATGTGCGACGCTGAGCTGATTGGCATTATTCACCGCAACCTCGTTACCATTATGTTTGGGGCTTTCCTGTAATAAACAGGTCAGCAAAAAAGCTTCCAGAAAATACGCCGTGCTGAGATCGATGCCGATGGGATTGTAAAGATTTAAATCCAGCGCGCGCATTTCCACATAGCGCACCCCGCGCCGCTTTAACGCCAAGGTTGGCTTTTCACCCGAATTGATGATCTGCTTGGGGCGCATGGTGCTGTAAAATTCATTTTCAATCTGCAAAATATTGCTGTTAAGCTGCAAATAATCATTATTTACTTTAACGCCGATTTTTTCATACTCGGGATAAGGCGTGCTAATCGCCTGACCTAAGGTTGCCACATAGCCCGCCAGCGAATTGTAGTCGATGTTTAAATTTTCCTGATTTTTGCTTTTATAGCCAATATCACTCATGCGCAACGAAGTGGCATAAGGGTGATACAGGGTATGGGCATCAAACTCAGCAAATTGCGCCATCAACTCAGGCCGACTGCCAAAAAAACTTTTACAAATCGCAGGAGATGCGCCAAACAGGTATAACACCAACCAACTGATCCGTTGAAAATTACGCACCAGGCCAAAATAGGCTTCATTAATAAATTGTTGCAAATCCAGAGTGGTTTGTTCCTGTGCATAAAGCACGGGCCATAAGGCTTCTGGAATAGAATAATTAAAATGTATACCGGCGATGGCCTGCATACTGCGCCCATACCGATGCCATAAACCACGCCGGTAAATGTGCTTCATCTTGCCGATGTTAGATGGGCCATACTGGGCTATGGGAATACTCAAATCACCGTTGAGGCCGCAAGGCATACTGGTATTCAGCAACAACTCTTGCTTTAGCTGCGTATACACAAACTGATGAATGTTGTGCATGCTTGCTAAGGTATCACGCGCATCACGCAGCGGCGGCGTAATAAACTCCAACAGGGCTTCGGAATAATCGGTGGTGATAGAAGGATGGGTGAGCGCTGAGCCTAAAGCGATGGGATGCGGCGTTTGTGCAATCATGCCGTTGGTTGCAATTCTAAGGCTTTCTTTTTCTATGCCTTTCAAGCCGCTACAAAGCAGTGACTGTTGCTGATCATCCATTAAGCGTTGCAGTCGCACGCTGGGTTGCTGGTCTAATGTGGTCATGAAATAGGGGTTCGTGCCTCGTTAAGCTAAGTGTAGGCGGGCATTATAAACCTAAACGTCTTGGCTTGCGTTTTGCTCACCGATTATCGTTTATCAACTAAGGTTTAGGACAAGCACTGGTTTGGTCACTTTCGATGTTGGTGGCTTGTGTAATGCTCAAGGTGCCACAAATATCTTGATCTTGCCCGTGGGTGCTGGTGGGTGCCGCGGTGATGGTGAATGTGGAAGGCGTACTGGGCGTACTGGGGGTGCTGGGCGTAAAATTGGTAACCGTGACCGTAAAGGTATAATCACTATTCGAGGCTGCCCCGCCAATGTCGGTTAAATCTCCGTAATTGGTATTGCTTACCCGCCATTTAGCTTCCGCTTGCGCTAAGCGCAGTAACTCACCTTTCGCATCCGCACGCCGTCCGACGACAATGGAATCCTGAAAACTGGGCAAACTAATAGCCGCCAAAATACCCACAATAACGACGGCAACCAAAATCTCAAGCAAGGTAAAGCCAGCGCTAGAGCGATTAGTAACAGGCGGCATGGCGTTTCCTTAGCGGGTAAATAAAAATAGGGTTAAAATATACTATAAAGCACTCATACACACCACTATACCGAGTACCGTTTATGCTCATACGGCTATCGACAGCAGGCTTTACCCTGCTAGAGTTATTAATTTGTATCAGTATTTTAGCTATTCTAGCTGTGTTGGCCGTCCCTTCTTTTCGCGCCAGCTTAGAGCGTAACGAAATTATGACCGTTGCAGAAGCGCTCTCGGCTGATTTGCGTTGGTCGCGTGGCGAAGCACTTAAACGCAATGTTGATATTAAAGTTAAATTCACACCTGGCGCAGCGGGTGTTTGGGAATATGTGATTACGGCGCAAGCAGCCACTCCAGTCACACTTAAGACCGTCAAGAGCAGCCAAAGTGCTGACTTTAAAACCGTCGCATTAGCAGAAAACTTCGGTAGTGATGACATTGTTTTCAATCATTCACGCGGCACCACCGAAACACAGGCTGGCGCAGCAACACTTACTTCATCGCACGGCACGTATAAGTTAAATGTGGTGGTAGGTAATTTGGAGCGCGTGCGAATTTGCTCTGCGTTAGGGGATATAGGCGGATATGACAC
>JABFRM010000173.1 GCA_013141155.1 Methylococcaceae bacterium
TTGCCGACCATCCCAAGCACTACCGGCTTTAATATTAAATAAATTATAGCTACTGCTACCATCACGATTTTTAATCACCGATCGCCCCCAGCCAGTTTCAAGCGCCGCTTGTGCGATTAACACTTTTGGCTCTACGCCCAGCTCTTGTGCGGCTTTTTGCGCCAACGGCAGTAATTGTTCGACAAACGCTTTTTTTGATCCTGGCACTTCAGGCTCTGGTATATCCGGCAGATTAGCCATTAGCTTTTCAAGCTGCGGTGCCGCCATCGGTGCCACTGGCGGTAATTCAGTGCTTTCCCGTTTCAATAAACCCAGCTTAGCCATGTCATGCACGGATAAATCTGCGGGGTTAATAGCTTGCGTGGGATTTTTGATATATTCGACAATATCTTTCTGCGCTAAAGATTGCGTTTGATTCGGGCTTAATTGTTTGACCATCATGTTAGCCAAGCCAATGCCCGATTCACCAGACAAATGCACCGCCAATTGTTGATCGTACATGTCCTGATAAAACTTGCTTTGATCGTTATCCATAGCACCATCGTCTAGCTTTGCCTGGCGCATACTTTTTAAAACCATGTTTAAAAATAATGATTCAAATTGCTTGGCAACCTGCTTTAAAGCTTCTGGGTCTTGCTCTCTGGCTTCCGCTTTTAGCTTACCCAAGCCATTAAAGTCAGTATATACATCGGCATTTTGAACTTTTAACATCTTTATATCCTCAGTCTGTAACTACCCAACAGCAATAAATGACACGCTGATGGCGCAGATTGCTTATGATTAAATAATGATTAATTCAGCGCGCAAGGCACCGGCTGATTTTAAGGCTTCTAATATAGCCACTAAATCATTGGGGCTGGCGCCGACGTTATTGACGGCACGGACAATTTCATCCAAAGACACGCCGGGATTAAACACAAACATGTGGTTTTTATTTTCGGCCACCTGAATTTCACTCTTAGGCACCACAACCGTTTGCGCGCCTGGCCCTGAAAAAGGCGCAGGCTGGCTCACTTGCGGTTGTTCATTAATCGACACCACCAAACTGCCATGCGACACCGCCGCAGGTTTTACCGTCACTTTGCCGTTAATGACGACAGTACCGGTACGGGAATTAACAATAATCTTGGCAGGCGCGTCATCTTGCGATAACTGCACATTCTCAACGACGGAGGCAAAGCTAACCCGCTGTGCCGGATTAATTGGCGCATTAACCCGTACTGAGGTGGCATCCAAAGCTTGCGCAGTATTCGCACCCAATTGATTGTTAATCGCCTCCGCCATACGATTAGCCGTGGTGAAATCAGATTCGTTCAAATTAAACACAATCGCATCGCCTTGGTCAAACGGCGACGGCACACTGCGCTCGACCGAGGCACCACTGGGAATACGCCCAACACTGGGGTTATTGACGGTGACTTTAGAGCCACTGTTACCACTGGCGGTAATGCCGCCGACCACTAAATTACCTTGCGCCATCGCATAAATACTGCCATCCGCACCTTTTAATGGGCTCATCAACAAAGTGCCACCGCGTAAACTGCCGGAATCGCCTATGGATGAAACGGTTACGTCAATTTTCTGACCCGGCTTGGCAAATGCCGGTAAATCAGCACTTAACGCCACGGCAGCAATATTCGAGGAATTGGGGTTAACGCCAGGCGGTAAAATTACGCCTAATTGCGACAACATGCTGCGCATACTTTGTCCGGTAAACGCGGTTTTATCACCCGACCTAAACAACCCGACCACCAAACCGTACCCGACTAACTGATTGCTGCGCACGCCAGCAATGGATGCCATATCTTTAATCCGCTCAGCAGAGACCGGGGTTAGGGTAAAGCCACTTAACAACAAACCCAACAACGCAAATTTACAGTGACGTTTCATCATATTCTCAATTTATAAAGGAAATAACGGACTTAAGAAAAATCGACTTAACCAACCCGCTTTACTGGAGTCAGCCATTGCGCCATCACCGGTATACATAATGGTGGCATCCGCGACCTTAGTGGAAATGATCGTATTCGCGGCATCAATATCAACGGTTCTCACCATGCCTGATAAGCGCACATATTCACTGCCCCGATTCAAGGTCACGCGTTTTTCACCCCGTATTTTCAGGGTGCCGTTCGGTAAGACATCCACCACTGTCACGGTAATATCACCCATCAACCGATTGCTTTGATCAGCACTGCCGCCACCTTTAAACGCATCGGCAGCAGAGGCTTTGGTACCCAGATCACCGCCGAAAACACTGGCACCCAAGCCCCATAATGAAGGCACGGACACTTCTAATTTGCTATCTTTAGACGCATTTAAGTCAGATTTTTTACTGGCGTTGGTATTCTCCACCAATCTAACCGTCAAAATATCGCCAATCCGTTTCGCACTACGATCTTCAAATAAGCGCATGTCATACCCGGATTGATAAATGGCGCCGGTATTTTGCGCAGGCGGCCGCAAATTAGCCGGTGCCACCGGTGCAAACGCTGCATCACGTACTTGCGCATTTTCACACGCGCTCAGCAACATCGCCACAGCCATAACACTTATAAATTGATAAAGTTTCACGCTAAATTCCTTCATGGCTAACAAATATCGTCATCACAGATTTTTCAATTCCGCCAACATTTGGTCAGTGGTCGTAATCGCTTTAGAATTCATCTCATACGCGCGCTGGGTTTCAATCATATTGACCAATTCTTCCACCACATTCACGTTTGAGCCTTCCAATTCTTTCTGGCGTAAAACACCAAAACCTTGCTCACTCGGCGCACTTATTGTGGCTGTGCCACTGGCGGCAGTCTCTTTAAACAAGTTATCGCCAAGTGCCTCCAAACCAGTCGGATTCACAAAATCAGCCAACAGTACCTGCCCTAAAACATTAGTCGTGCCATTTTGGGAAACGGAAACGGTACCATCTTTACCTATGGTCAAACTACCGGCATCAGCATCGGCAGGAATAGTAATCCCCGGCTGCAAGGGAAAGCCGTCGGAATTAACCACCTGCCCGGCAGCATCACGAGAAAACGAGCCATCACGGGTATAATTGATGTTGCCATTGGGCATGATAATTTGAAAAAAACCCCGACCATTAATCGCCATATCTAAGTCATTGCCGGTTTGCTGAATATTGCCTTGCGTATGCAATTTTTCCGTCGCGACCACGTTGACACCGGTACCCAGTTGCAAACCAGAAGGCAGTTGCGTATTTTGGGTAGTTTGTCCACCCGCTTTACGCAAGTTTTGGTAGATTAAATCTTCAAACACCGCACGGGATTGTTTATAGCCGGTGGTATTAACGTTAGCCAAGTTATTGGAAATAACGGCCATTTTGGTTTGTTGGGCATCTAAACCCGTTTTGGCAACCCAAAGCGCTCTTTCTGTCATGATAATGTCCTCGTGTGACGTATAGTTTTGTTAAAAAATGCGCTCTTTAGCTCATTTTCATTAATTTGGCGCTGGCGGCTGAATTTTCATCAACCGTGCGCATCACTTTCGTTTGTAATTCAAAATTCCGGGCTAACTCGATCATTTCCACCATTGCAGTTACCGCACTGACGTTACTGCCTTCCAGTGCGCCTTGCACTAACTGTACATCCGCATCCGGCTCTGGTTTTTTTTGCACCGTCGGTTTTAGGTGCATTAAACCGTCATCCATTTTTTCAAGATCGGCGTTATCCGGTGTAACCAACTTAATTCGATCCACCACCGTCATCGCCGTAGAGCCGCCGCCCAACGGAATAATACTGATCGAGCCATCCTGACCGATGGAGATTTTATCAAACGGCGGCAAAGCAATGGGGCCGCCATTACCCTGAACCGGCAACCCAGCATTGGTTTGCAATAGGCCGTCCGTAGTCACTTTTAAATCCCCTGCACGGGTATAAGCTTCTTGCCCAGTTGCATCTTGTACCGCTATCCAACCCTCACCTTTTATCGCAACATCTAAAGGATTTTCAGTGGTTTGTAAGCCGCCTGGGGTCATATCGGTGCCCGGTCTTTCGCTCATGGCATACACGCGGGTTGGATAACCCGGACCAAAAACTGATTGACTCCGAAATTGCTCAAAATCAGATTTAAAGCCTGAAGTTTGGGCATTCGCCAAATTATTGGCGTTGGTGGTTTGTGCCATGAGCGTCTGTTTTGCGCCACTCATCGCCACGTATAAACTGCGATCCATAATTGCTCCTGTTAATCAATGACTACTGCCTAGATTAAATGCAAATTCCATTCCAACTATTAAAAGTTGTTTTAAAATAAGTAGATATATATTTTATGACGACAACGGTGGTAATACTGTGGGCGCAGTCGTCATAAAAAATCTTTTAACTTAACAACAGTAAAACGGCTTTAGCTGTTTTTAACAAATGACTAAAGCCATTTTGCCCCAGCGAAAATGTTAAAAGAAATAGGGATACTTATGCTTGAGTATCTACACCAGTTAAAAAGCACGTCATTCCGTCATGGATGCCGGAATCCAGTCACATGGATGTGAAAAATGGTCTAGCACCGAGCATAAATCAAAGACTTAATGCCCTGCCACGTTACCATCCATGGCTCTGGATTCCGGCATCCATGCCGGAATGACGGAAAACTATACTTGTGTAGATGCTTATGCAGCAGAAGTGGGAGTAAAGTCGTTTTCCAATGCTTTGTATCTTTAACTGTAAAAAACGTGTGTAGATACTTATGAATACTTACTTAAAGCGAGGTTGGCATAGATTGCCAGATGATAGGATGGGGTGGGGTGTTACATTTATCTAGCATAAGGGCAACCCAGAGATTGCCCCTACGACCAAAATTTAAATCCTTAAGCTCTCAGAATAGTTTCTAATAAACTTTTTTCCGTGGTAATACTCTGCGCATTGGCCTGATAAGCCTGTTGCGCAATAATCAACTTAACCAATTGCTCGGATAAGTCCACGTTTGAGCCTTCTAAAGCCGACCCCTGAATATCACCGAAGTTGTTACTGCCTGCGGTGCCGTAAATAGGCTCACCGGATGCTGAATTAGCACCCCATGCGGTATCCCCTAACTTAGACAACGACTGGTTACTGTTAAAGCGTGCCATAGCCACTTGACCTAACGGTTTAGAGGAACCATTACTGTAACGGGCAAACACCACCCCTTCACCATCAACATCAATACCTGTCAAATTACCGACGGGCAAACCATCCTGCTTTAATCCATTGACACTAAACGGTGTAGAAAATTGGGTACTGCCCAAAAAATCCACATCAAATTTGAGCGGATTAACGCTTAAGCCTGGGTCAATGGTAGACAAATTAATAGTGCCTATATCCAGATTGGTTGGCGGCACCCCATTAACCAGCGGTTGTCCATTAACGCTATTTAGTAAACCTTCAGGCGTAAAAGTAAGCGAAATCGGCGTACCCGCAGCGCCCCCTTTAGCTGGTGGCGCTAATGCTGCACCCACGGTAGCTGCACCAGCACCGCCGGGTGTGATACCAAAATCATCCACAAACAAATAGGCTTTCCAGCTATTGGTCGCTGGCAGGGGATCTTTAACGTAATAGGTTGATGCCACATGCGCATTACCTTCTGAATCATAAATACTCACTGCCGTGGTGTTGCTGTATGACTTAGGGTTCGTACGGTCAAAAGCGACACTTGGCGCGGGTTTACTGACATCCAGATTCAATTTAATGTCCACATTCGCCGTTGATTTGGGCGCGCCCTGTTCAGTGTCCAAGGTGATTGGCTTAAAAACCCCGCGACTAAACGTCGTATCGGTATTATTGTCACCATGTGCATAGGCCAATAAATATTGGCCTTGGCTATTGACTACCGTGCCTTTACTGTCCAGCTTAAACGCGCCATCGCGCGTATAGGCAATCGGTGTAGCCACGGCGCCTGGCGCGTTACGATTGGTCGGGTCAGGAAAATTCACCTGATCGGCCAACACAAAAAAACCATTGCCTTTAATCGCCAAATCCAAGCTGTTTTGCGTCGTATCAATATTGCCCTGATTAAACTGCTGCGCAACTTCCGCGACCCTCACCCCAGAACCCGGCTGCGTTTTGCTGGCTCCGCCGAGACTTAAATTACTGGCATAGACATCCGCAAATTCAGCGCGCGATTCTTTAAAACCGGTGGTTTGTGAATTGGCAATGTTATTACCGGTTACCTGCAAATTGGTGGCTGCTGCTTTTAAACCACTGAGTGGTGTACTGAATCCCATTTCATTCCCCTAAAGAATTTGTTTAACCTGATTAAAATTGACACTGCCGCCACCCGCCAAATTGACGCTTAGCCCATTTGTTCCACTGCCCATCGTGACACTCTCAACTCTTGATTGCACTTGGGTTTCCATCGCTGTTTCCTTACCATCCAGTACCGAAGAGGCCACTACTTTATACATCCTCGGATCAGCCATTTTTCCTTGCGCATCCAAACCATCCCAACTGAACGGCACCGCGCCTTTCACTTGTGATCCTAACTGCAAATTATTCACCTCTTCCCCGGTCTTACTGTTAATAATTTTGAGTGTTAAATTCGGGGTACTGTCAGTCAAGCTTATGTTACCTATTAACGGCTTACCGGTTTCCAGCATTCCCTTACTCGCAGGCGCCAATACCGTGTGCCCCACCAAACCGGTTGCTTGTAACGCTTGGCCAGAACCTATGGAGCTGGCAAATTCACTGAACGATTTTTGCAAATCTTGAATCCCCGAAACCGTGCCGAACTGCGCCATTTGCGCCAAAAAATCGCCATTTTCCATCGGTTTCGAGGGATCTTGATGGGTCATTTGCGTGGTCATTAATTTTAAAAACTGCGCCTGATTTAACGCGCCATCCACACCTTTTTTCACGGGAGCATCGGTTTTTGCGGTGGTCGCGGTCAATTTACTGTTTTGGTTAACTGCACTGGTTGTTGTCATGTATTAATCCTCTTATTGACCCATTCTTAAGGTCTGTAACATCATTTGTTTTGCCGTATCCAAAACCTCAACATTATTTTGATAAGATCTGGAAGCCGACATCATATTGGCCATTTCTTCAACCGTATTCACATTGGGTTTAAAAATATAACCCTTGGCGTTTGCCATCGGATGGTTCGGCGCATATTCCATAATTGTTGGCGCTTGGCTTTCAACCACGCCTAATACATTCACCTTACTCGTAGCGTTGTTCTGATCCAATACGTTTTGCAATTCTGCCGCAAAAACCGGTTGTCTTGATTTATACGTCCCTTCTAAACTGCTGCTCACACTGTTGGCATTAGAAATATTACTCGCCACCAAATTCAAGCGCATAGATTGTGCATTCATGCCGCTACCGGCAATATCAAAAATTTTAAATGCTGACATCTTTATTGCCCCCTGATTGCGGTCATTAAGCCGCTAAACTCGCCTTTAAGAAACTGTAAACTGGCTTGATATTGCACGTTATTTTCTGCATATTTCGCCTGCTCCACCTGTGCCTCCACGGTATTGCCATCTAACGATGCCTGATTAGGATTACGATATTTAAGCGTACCGCCTAACATCTCCGTTGCCGGCGCCAAATGCCCGGTTTGGGTTTTACCCAAGGACACATTGGAAGACAGGGTTTGTTTTAAAACCGATTGAAAATCTAAATCCCGCGCCTTAAACCCTGGCGTATCTGCATTAGCCATATTAGCGGCTAACAATTCACTTCTTTTTTCACGCAACACCAACGCCTGCGCGTGAACACCTAATGCTTTATCAAAATTAATTGCCATAAAAATACCCTCCGATTGAGTCACTTAAATTAAAGCACAAGCCATGCCAAAAAAAATAAGTTAATTAATTTCAATGGGATAAATTTATAGCGCTAGGTAAGCGTTACCCATAGGGTCATGAGTATCGACACAAGTTTAGTTATCCGTCATTCCGGCATCCCTGCCGGAATGACGTGGTTTGAAACGTGTGTAGAGGCTTATGGCTGATAACAAGCTGTCGTAATATTGACATTGAATAGATAAATCAAGTCAATACGGGTGAGAGAGAATTGTAGAGGTTTAGCTGAACGCCCCTCTTTCTAAAAAAGAGGGGCATCATTTTGATTGATGTCTATCTATAAGCGCCTTAAGAAAAACCTTATCGCTCGGTAAGACTGGTGTTTAGAAAAGCTTAGAAACCATACCTTGATTTAAAACCATTGCCTGACGTATTGATAATAATATTGGTTGCGCCATCAAACCAGATATTTATAAATTTAATCTTCCCCGTCTCCTGTTGCAACCAGGAGTGTTGCACGAGTTCACCTGCAGCGACAGTCTTGCTTGGGTTATATTTGCAACCGATGGTTTGACTAACTTGCTCCAAAGTCATGCCCGCAGCAATGGCATTGAATTTAGCAACCGTAAAATTCGCATCTGTACAAGTGTCAGC
The DNA here is from genome assembly GCA_013141155.1 of Methylococcaceae bacterium. Lineage (GTDB taxonomy): Bacteria > Pseudomonadota > Gammaproteobacteria > Methylococcales > Methylomonadaceae > SXIZ01. Next base: position 8,384 of record JABFRM010000173.1, read on the forward strand.
AACAGCACCCCCTACCGTATTGTTGTTTGAACCGACACTGACCACATCATAGGCATTTAATCGTACCGCAACATCATTGTACTGCACGCCATTGACCACAACGGATTCAAGCTTAAGCATATTGGTATTAACATCAAAGCTATTGGCTGCCAAAGCATTGACACTGAAAAACAGTAAGGGAGCTATAAAGTAATTGCGCATAGTTATTTCTCTTTTTAAAATTTAAAGGTAAGGATAAGTAGGCACTTTGCCCACATTGTATCGCGTAAAATAGCGACTTTTAGCGAATGAATCTAGCGCTTCAATTGATGAGTCAATTAGCACTGGTTTGATTATAACAAAAGAGAGGCTTAGCATTTCCGTTTGTCTTACGCTGCTGCTGAGCTAATAAACGGTAGGTAACGAAACCAGTTAGGATTCAGTCAAAAATAAATTCCCTCTTTTTCAATCATGAGTATCTACATAAGTATAGTTATCCGTCATTCCGGCTTGCCTGCCGGAATGATGTACTTTGAAACTTGTGTAGATACCTATGTTTTTTCAAAGAGGGGAGTTAAGTGGCTACCCAGCAAGAACATTCACCAATCAGGAAGTTATTTTTAGCCAAATCCTAAGCATGATCAAGATAGCGCGTTTAAAATGGCTAGAACGCTTATAACCTAAGCCATTTTCTAGGATGTTGCACTAAATCATATAAAATACCCAGTAACTCAGATGAATAAAAACTAACCGTATTCAGAACAACCATGAAACTCACGCTCTCACGCCTTAACAATTTACTCCTTACCGCGTGCGACGATTTGCGTGGCAGTATGGATGCCAGCGAATACAAAGAATATATTTTCGGCATGCTGTTTTTAAAGCGTGCCAGTGATTTATTTGACCAACGCCAAGCCGAGTTACGTCTGCAATTTCAAACGCAAGGCATGGCGGCGGCAGATATTGAAGAAGCGCTTAACGACCCTGACCGCTATTCGGGCAAATATTTCTTTGTACCGCCGCGCGCCCGTTGGTCGGCACTTAAACACGTTAAAGAAAATGTCGGTACAACGCTGAATAAAGCACTGGCAGCGATTGAAGAAGACAATGCCGAAGCCTTGCAAGACGTACTCAAAGGCATTAACTTCAACCGCAAAATCGGGCAGCGCACCTTAGATGACGACACGCTCGCCAACTTTGTACAAAACTTTGAAAAAATCCCGCTGAAAGATGCGGATTTTGAATTCCCTGATCTACTCGGCGCGGCTTATGAATTTTTAATTAAATACTTTGCTGATTCCGCAGGTAAAAAAGCGGGCGAATTTTATACCCCTGCGGAAGTGGTGCGGGTTTGTATTGAAATATGCGAACCCACAGAAGGCATGAGCGTGTATGACCCCACGGTGGGTTCGGGCGGTATGCTCATCCAAATGCGTGATTACCTGCGTGAAAAAGGCGGCAGCTCTGATGAACTCTCGCTCAATGGGCAAGAAAGCATCGGCACAACGTGGTCTATCTGCAAAATGAACATGTTGCTGCACGGCATATCCCACGCCGATATTCGCCAGCAAGACACCTTAAAAGAGCCGCAACATTTAGATGCCAGCAACGAGCTAAAACGCTTTGACCGCGTGGTGGCAAACCCGCCGTTTAGCCAAAACTACATCCGCAAAGAGTTAAAATTCCCCGGTCGCTTTCCGGTATTCATGCCTGAAAAAGGCAAAAAAGCCGACCTGATGTTTGTGCAACACATGCTGGCGGTGTTAAAACACAATGGTCGCTTGGCTTCGGTGATGCCGCACGGCGTGCTGTTTCGCGGCGGTGAAGAGCGTTTAGCGCGTCAACATTTTATTGATAACGGCTATTTAGAAGCCATTATTGGTTTGCCCAGCAATTTGTTTTACGGCACGGGCATTCCCGCCTGTATTTTAGTGATGAATAAACACGGCGCGGCACAACGTGAGCAAGTGCTGTTTATCAATGCTGATCGTGAGTACCGCGAAGGCAAAGCGCAAAACCATTTACGCCCGGAAGATATTGATAAAATCATTTTCGCGTATCGTACTAAAGCTGAGATACCATCATATACACGCCTAGTTCCGAAAGCGGAAATCGCCGCCGAAGACTATAACTGCAATATCCGCCGTTATGTGGATAACGCCCCGCCGCCAGAGCCACACGATGTACGCGCACATTTGCACGGCGGCGTGCCCACCGTTGAAGTGGATGCCTTACGCCATTTTTGGCAAAACTACCCACTGCTTAAAGAGGATTTGTTTACCGTCAGGGATGCAGACGTCCTTCGACAAGCTCAGGACGAACGGTTTTTGATAAATAGCGTACGTGCTGAGTCGAGTACCGTTTATAGAGAACTCAATCCCGTTGATGGTGAACCAAGCCCCGTTCGTGGTGAATCAAATCCCGTTCGTGGTGAGCCTGTCGAACCACAGCCCTACCTAGATTTTGCCCCCATCCTGACCGATAAACGCGCGATTGCCGAGCTGGTCAGCACCCATCAAAGCGTGACCACGCGTCATGCTGCCTTTATGCAAACCCTTGTGCAGTGGTGGCAACAAAATTTAGCCATCGTCGAGGCCTTGGCACCGGATGCGCAAAACCCGCAAGGCCGTCCGCGCAACGTCTATGTGATGCGCAGCAGTTTGCTCGCCAGTATCGAGCAAGCCTTAGCCGCGCAACAGCTATTGACGCCGTTTCAAGTGCGCGGGGCTTTTGCTAACTATGTGGATAGCTTAAAAGCCGACTTTAAATCCATCGCCGCCAGTGGTTGGGGCGCAGAACTAATCCCCGATGAGGATATATTACACAGCCAGTTTCCGCAGATTCTAGAACAACAGGCGCAAGCCCAGGCGCGGCTGGCGGAGTTGCAAGCGCTGTTTGCCGCGGCGGATGAGGAGGATTTTGAAGATACCGATGACACGGGCGTGATGAACTCAGCGCAAGTCAAAGACCTGAAAGCCCGCTTAAAAGACGCCAACGGCATGGTCAAGCTGTGCAAAAAAGACCCTAACTTAGGCGACACCGAAAGCCACGCGCAACTGGCTAGCCAAATTACCGCGCAACTGCAACGCCACAAAACCTTGGAAGATGAAGCCAAGCAACTGAAGGCCAGCATTAAAGCGATAGAAACCCAGCGCGAGGCCTTGGTGCAAAGCGCGCGGGGAAAAATCAGCCCCGACCAAGCGCGGATAATTATTCTGCAACGCCTGCAAGACTTGCTACTGGAGACTTACCAAACGTATCTCAAAGCCTATCAACGGAGTTGTATTGCGGCGCTTGAAAATCTGTGGGCTAAATATGCGGTAACGGCTAAGACGATAGAAGCGGAGCGTGACCACGTGACGGCACAATTGAAGGCGTTTTTGGTGGAGTTGGGGTATGAGTAGCTCTGTAGCAGTCATAAAGATAGATGAACTTATAAAACTTCAAAATGATAAGTCAAAACAAGTCAAATCATCAGATTACTCTGCAAGTGGGATACTTCCAATTGTTGATCAAAGTGCTTCTCCGATATGTGGTTACACTAATGATCTATCCAAAAAATACGACAAAAGTTTACCAATAATCATTTTCGGTGATCACACGCTTCATACAAAGTTTATTGACTTTGATTTTGCGGTTGGAGCCGATGGCACTCAAATAATTGTTCCAAGAAAGGAAAAATGTGACGCAAAATATCTATATTTTTTGATTTTCAGAGCTGCCAATTTATTAGGTAGCGAAGGGTATAAACGACATTTAAATATATTAAGAAAATGCGAGATTGAGTACATCCCTGATTTTAATGAACAGCAAAAAATCGCAGCCATCCTCACTACCATCGACCAAGCCATAGAAAAAACCGAAGCGTTGATTGAAAAATACCAGCACATCAAAGCGGGGTTAATGCACGACCTGTTTACCCGTGGCATTGGTGCAGATGGCAAACTACGCCCACCCCGCGAACAAGCCCCAGAGCTTTATCAACACACCCCGATTGGGTGGATTCCGAGGGATTGGGATTTTGGTTCGATAAGTTCAATTATGGAATCTATAACTGATGGGCCGTTTGGTTCAAACCTTAAAACTGAGCATTATGTAATTGATCTAGGTGTAAGAGTTATCCGCCTGCAAAATATTCAGGCTATGAGTTATAACGATAATGACAGGGCTTATGTTTCAGACAAACATGCAGCTTTTCTCTTACGCAATAAAGTATTATCGGGTGATATTTTAATAGCAGGGCTTGGTGAGGATAGATACCCTGTAGGCCGTGCTTGCCTTTATCCAGACAATTTACCCCCGGCAATAAATAAAGCTGACTGTTTTAGGCTCAGGTGTAAAGTTGATGAAGCAGAAAATCTATTTGTTATGTTCTATTTGAATACAGAATACGCACGCATACAAATTAGGAAATATGAACAAGGTGTTACAAGGCCAAGGATTAACACAGGTAACTTCAAGAAGCTAATAATTCCAAAACCCAGTATTAATGAACAAAAAATCATTACTGATCAATTAATGACTGTTGCCGAAAAGATTGAAATAGAGAATAAGCGTAATCAAAAATTTAAAATGGAGAAATCCGGCCTAATGCACGACCTGCTAACCGGCAAAGTGCAAGTCAAAATCAATAACAC
>JABFRM010000310.1 GCA_013141155.1 Methylococcaceae bacterium
CTCCACTGTTCTCCCATCAGTAGACGCATCATCCCCAACGATAACCTCAAAGGGGAAGTCTGTTTCCTGTGTCACTATTGACTCAAGACACTGAGCCAGCCAGTTGCCATGATTGTAGGTAATAACGGTTACCGAAACTTTGGGTGTAGTGCCGGAAAATTGTTCGTGATCCGCATGCATCAAATTGCTCCAATCATTCTGTCATGCCTCGCTTTTATCAAAGCAACGGGAAATGCAAGACGAAACAATCCCCTGATACTCCTTGGCAAAATTTTCAATAATTCAGCGTATTTTTTATTAAGGTGCAATCCGACTCTTGCCCATTGAATAAGCATCCGAATACCGACAATTTGATCATGAACCAGATAGTCAGCATTGACTACCAAGAACTCTGATGATTGTTCAAATTGTGCATCAAGGTGAACTAGTCTTTTTAGATTTGATGTTGACTCTGGGTTAGCTGTGTCATAAATGCGAACTATTTTATTGGTGTAAAGAAACTGATAATTCTTGGCAATACGACTCCACGCCCATCCGTTTGTGTAGCCAGGTTTCATCCCATAGAAATACTCGGCAATAAGCTTGGTTTTGGTGCACTGAAACATTTCTCCGCGAATCTTTTCAATGTGACGGATATTTAGTTCATTAGATAATTTTTCTTGCCAATTAAACGGCGTGCCAATAAGCCTACCATCGGGCCCAACACATCTGCCGCAAACACCCGCAAAATTTTGCAATGATTGATAGCTTGATATGTATGCTGAAAATATCTCAAGTGCATCATCGGCAAGCATATCATCCTGATCAAGAATAATTGAGTATTCTCCTTTAGCATGAATCGTCCCAGTGTAGGCAGAGCTTGCAGCATAATGATTCTTCTCTAAATAAATAGCGTTAATCGGGAATGTAGATTCACTTTGAATCTTTTCGATTGCCGCCTGAGTTTCACCATTGTCGTTTGAGAAATCATCAACAATAATCCACTCAAAACTGTATCCGCATCCCTGCCGAAGAATGCTTGAATAAGCTCTCGGCAATAAATATTTGCCTTTATAGCAGGGTGTGATGATAGAAAAAGTGATGTTCGACACGAATCTGACTTAACGTTTAACAGTGCGCAACTGTAAGTGATGAAATAAATATGCACGAATATTGCCACTACTCAAACACGCGACCCCCATAAACAGGGTACCTAATACGCACAACTGAACTGTTATTGCTAGTCTTTCAACAGGCCAAGATACAATCTGATGCACCAACCAAGCAGAGAAAATTGCTGGCATGCTGATAAAAATAATATCCCTCATTAGCCAAGGCCAGTGAAGCCCACGCGCAAAACGATGGTGTACCAAAGGCACCCAAAGCAAAAAATAAATCAGATTTGCTGATAGCCACGCCCAACCCGCCCCAATCATACCAAATTGCCATGTTGCCCAAATCAAAGAGGGTATGAGAAGAAGAACAAAAAATACATTGCCAATCAGATGAAGCTTTAAATCTCCCTTGGCAAATTGCAGGTAATATGGAAATGCACCAAGCGCCAAGATTCCGGATCCTAGTGCGTAAAGCGTGAGCACAGGTGCGGCTTTGCTAACCAGCAATGCGTCTCCCGTCCATGCCCACAATACTTGCTCTGAAAAAAATGCTAATATCAGTGTGGCAGGCACAGCGACTACGGTGACCAATTGTGTCGCGTGTCGATAAAGTTGTATCAACCCTGCGTCATCCCCTGCGGCCTGCAGGCGCGTCATGCGCGGCATGATGGCACCACTTATAGGGCTACTCACCATCATTACACCACCGGACACCAGCACTGCAAGGGTAAAGTATCCGTATTCCGCCAAGGGCAAAAGCTTCGAAAGCACCAGCTTATCTGTTTGCGTCACCAGCACCCATACTGAGCTTGTAAAAGCAATGCTAAGTGAAAATTTGAGTACTCCACGCAACGGTTGCCATTGCCAAGGTGTGTGCTGCGTAATTTCCTCTTTAGGCAACAGACGGTAGGTATGAGCCGCAAATACCACCAGCTCAAGCAGCGCAACACCCAGTTGATAACTAAAGAATTCCGTCGGAGATGTCCCGACAAAAATGAAAAGTGGAATTACCAACACGAAGCGCAGCGTAGCAATGAAGGCGTTCCAACTACCTAACCATACTAGCCTCTCAAATCCAATGATGGCACCTCGATATAACCCGCATGTCCAGCGTAATGCGATAATGATGCCCATGATCATTATCGAATTGCGTACCTCGTTTAACGGTAAGGTTTCGACATTCAGCCATTTGGCTGCAATAAAATCAGCTGCCGAAATTATGCCCATGGCCCCCAGCAATGCCACGCCAACAAAAACCCCTTCCAATGCCCGCAGCAGTCGGCGCAAGTTTAAAGCATTTATCGCCCCCCCTTGATGGCGTGCAGTTTCTCGCGCAATGGTTGGTGTTAAGCCCATATCCAGTAGCTGAAACCATGATTGCAGCATGGCGAAAAAGCCAACCAGGCCATAAGCCTCTGCACCGATGTATTTAAGATACACTGGCAACATAGCAATGCCAATCAACGTGACATATATCTG
>JABFRM010000224.1 GCA_013141155.1 Methylococcaceae bacterium
AAATTATGTCAGTATCCTTGTAAAAGCCGCTCATTTCGTTACTCACGCCGCCAGCGAGTCGTGCCATCGGGGGCATCTTCCAAAATTACCCCTTGAGCGATTAAGTCATTACGGATTTTATCGGCTAATGCCCAGTCTTTGGCTTTTTTTGCATCGAGGCGGGCCTGGATTTGTTGCTCTATGGGTTCATCAGGCGATAATAGTGATGTATTTTCCATTACTCCCGTCTTTAAAAAAGTATCAGGATTATCCTGCAAAATACCCAATAAGCCCGCCAAAGCGCTCAGCGTAGCCGCCAAACTTGCTGCTTTAATTTGATCATGCGCTTTGGCTTTATTGAGTTCTCGTGCTATATCAAATAACACCGCAACCGCGATGGGGGTATTGAAATCATCATCCATTGCTTGTTCAAAACGAGTTTTATAGCTATCTTCTATCGGCAGCGCAACAGTTTTAACATCGCGTAAGGCGGTATACAATCGGGTTAAAGCCGCCCCCGCATCATCTAACTGCTCATCTGAATAATTTAACGCACTGCGGTAATGACTGGATAGGATAAAAAAGCGGATGACTTCCGGTCGATAACGGGCTAGCACTTCACGTACGGTAAAAAAATTGCCCAAAGATTTGGACATTTTTTCTTCATTCACCCGCACAAAACCATTGTGCATCCAGTAGTTGACGTATTTATGCCCAGTCGCCGCTTCTGATTGGGCGATTTCATTTTCATGATGCGGAAATTGTAGATCCATACCGCCGCCATGAATGTCAAAATGATTGCCTAAGCAACAAGTCGCCATCGCCGAACATTCGATATGCCAACCAGGACGTCCCAAACCCCAGGGTGATTCCCAGCTAGGTTCATTGGGCTTAGCCATTTTCCACAGCACAAAGTCTAGGGGATTCTGTTTAGCATGGTCAATATCCACACGTTCACCCGCTTGTAAATCATCGAGATTTTTGCCGGATAACTGTCCGTAAGGGGCAAATTTTTTCACGCTATAAAATACGTCGCCATTGCTGCCTACGTAGGCAAAGCCCTTGTCAATCAACGCGGTAATTAACGCCAGCATATCGGTGATGGCCTCTGTCGCTTTCGGTTCAATATCAGGCGGCAACACTGACAACGCGCACTCGTCTTCGTGCATGGCGGTAATAAAACGTTCGGTAAGCGCAGCAATGCTTTCGCCATTCTCACGCGCACGTTGAATTATTTTGTCATCAATATCGGTAACATTACGCACATAGGTGAGGGCGTAACCTGAATGCCGCAAATAGCGCGCGACGGTATCGAAGACCACCATGACCCGCGCATGGCCAATATGGCAATAATCATAGACAGTCATGCCACAGACATAGAGGCCGACTTTACCTGCAACACGGGGAATAAACGTTTCTTTGCTACGGGTGAGGGTGTTATAAATTTTCAACATACGCAGGGCTGTTAATGAGGCAATATGAATAAAGTGGATAATAAAACCAGTTTACCACTTCTCTTATCTGAGAAAAAAACATAAAATCTAAACTTCGTAATCACTTTAAGGAACTGCTATGCGTCTGATTAGTTTTATTATGATGCTTCTTTTAATTTCAACCACCTCTCTTGCAACAGGAAAAAAAATGTCTGATACTAAAAATCGCGTTAAATTAAGTACCAATCTTGGCACTATAACCGTGCAAGTTAATAGCGAAAAAGCCCCAGTTTCCGCGAAAAACTTTTTAACCTACGTCAAGGAAGGCTTTTATAACGGTACTATTTTTCACCGTGTCATTCCAGGTTTTATGGCGCAAGGCGGTGGCTTTGATATTAAATTTACGCAAAAAGCGGTACATGCTCCGATTAAAAATGAAGCGGACAATGGTTTAAAAAATAAACGTGGCACGCTGGCAATGGCGCGTACTGGCGATCCGCAATCGGCTACGGCACAATTTTTCATCAACTACGCAGATAATGCTTTTCTGGATTATACCGCGCCTAATTCGCAAGGCTGGGGTTATGCGGTTTTTGCTGAAGTCGTTGAAGGGATGGATATAGTTGATGCGATGGCTAAGCAACCTACCGGTAACAAAGGCGGACACCAGGACGTGCCACAAACAGACATCGTGATCGAAAAAGCCGAAGTGATAGAGTGATGCCTAACTGGCAGCACTGCCCTATTGGGCTTTTGATAAAAGCAGGGGCGTGAGTGTTCCCTGATTGAACCTTTTACAAAAGTTGTTTGGGTTTACGGCCCAAAACGTAGCACATCTTTGATTCGCAGATTGATTATGGTACTCTTTAGGCGGTCAAGAGGTTTTATATAATGACTGTTTTAGTACCGATACTGTTACAGTAACAGCTCAACTTGTTTGTTTGGCTTTGCTTGCTGCTCTCAGTCGTCCGACAATAACCGCAATAATTTAACTACACATAAGGATTCATCATGAGTTTTTTTAGTTCCATTCTCTCAAAATTGGGTATTGGTAGTGCTGAGGCTGCGGAAGCGCCCGTCGTTGCAGGTCAGCCTTCAACCGCACCTGTTGCTGCTATTACAGAGGTAGATGTTGTCTCCAAACTGGAAGGTTTAGCCGCTGCCAGTTCTGAAAAACTGAATTGGAAAGCATCGATTGTTGATTTGTTGAAATTATTAGGTTTAGACAGTAGCTTAACTGCACGTAAAGAATTGGCTACTGAGCTGGGTTGTCCTGCCGCAACAATGGGCGATTCAGCACAAATGAATATGTGGCTGCATAAAACTGTCTTGCAAAAACTTGCCCAAAACGGCGGCAATATTCCTTCAGAATTGTTATAAGCAACGTTTTCGATTTTAATATCAGGCTCGGTAAAAGTACATTTAATCGAGTCTGATGTTGATAACTGATCAAGAAGTTTTAGCCCTTGCTAGCCAAATAAAAAAATGGGGCATTGCGCTTGGGTTCCAGCAAGTTGGCATAACGGATACCCATTTAGCCGTTGCGGAACAATATCTGCATACTTGGCTAAACAATGGCTATTCCGGTGAAATGGATTATATGCAGCGGCATGGGTTTAAACGTAGCCGCCCAGACTTGCTTATTCCAGGAACGCAAAGTGTCATTTCAGTGCGTATGGATTATTTCCCCGAACCCACGGCTGCCACTGAAGCTGTTTTGGGCGACCCCCTAAAAGCTTACATTTCCCGCTATGCCTTAGGCCGAGATTACCACAAGCTGCTGCGCCAGCGGTTACAAGCTTTAGCCGATAAAATCACTGGGCACATTGGTGTATTTGGTTACCGTGCTTTTGTAGACAGTGCGCCAGTTTTAGAAAAAGCGTTGGCTGAAAAAGCGGGATTGGGCTGGATTGGTAAGCATTCTAATGTCATTAATCGGCGTGCGGGGTCGTGGTTTTTTTTAGGTGAACTGTATACCGATTTGCCATTGCCACCTGATGCGCCAACAGAGAATCATTGTGGCACATGTGCCGCTTGCCTGACGGTTTGCCCAACGCAAGCGATTGTTGCGCCTTATCAAGTTGATGCGCGGCGTTGTGTGTCTTATCTAACTATTGAATTGCACGGCTCGATTCCCGAATGGTTAAGACCACTTATTGGCAATCGTATTTATGGCTGTGATGATTGCCAGATTATTTGCCCGTGGAATCGTTTTGCGAAATTAACCGTTGAAGGTGATTTCAACCCACGCCAGCAGCTTAATAATCAACAATTGTTGGACGTATTTGCGTGGGATGAGGCGACTTTTTTGCGGAAGACTGAGGGTTCCGCTATTCGACGTATTGGTCATGACCGTTGGTTACGGAATATTGCGGTGGCGCTGGGCAATGCCAAATCTTCGGCGGCGATTCACGTTGCATTGCAACAAAAATTGACGCATTCATCGGAAATGGTGAGGGAGCATGTGCAGTGGGCTTTGCAAAATCATCAATCCTGAATTTTTAAGGGCAGCCGCAACGGATTGCCCCTACGGTATTCATGAGGATTTTTTAACTGCACAATCATAGTGGTTGAAATACGAACCTGAGCTGATTGATTCAGCAATTAAGGTTGCAGTATTATCGGCTTAACGCTTTGTTTTACTTGGAAAATAATAGTGAAGCTATGCCAATAATCACCATTTTTTTTACGTAATGCTTGTTTAAATGCAACGCATCTTCCAAAATCAACAAGACTTTACTGTTAGTTTGTAAGGCATATTTAATGCTGGCGCATTCACCTAAACTCAGCTTGATTAAAAGCGCATTCTTGGATTAGCAGCGTAAACTTCATCCACCAACCTGAGCGTCAAAACTTTAATAAAAAAACAGGCAACAAGTGTCGCTAATAACTGATGTTACCTAGAAATTAAGCCTATTCCTGCAAGCAGCAGCAACATTCCTAGGATCTTATTGAGTGAAAAGGTTTCTCCAAAATAGGCAATGCCAACCAACGAAACACCGACGATTGACAGTGCGGTATAGATGGGATAAAAAATAGAGATGTCAAAATATTTTAGCAATACGGTATACGCTAAAAAAACCGATCCGTAAAGAAAAAGCGCTGCTCCAACCCTAAGAATCCATGCAAGTTCCAATTGCGGGTAAGCGGCGGCGGCTCTTAACAATGCGTGCGATAGGGTAAGTACTATGGAAAGTATAAGCGCCGCGCCAATAAGTGCCCAAGTGTTTTTCATGAGTTTTGATCGCCGCTTTTATTAAGGTTAATCGCTAATACCCAATCACCTTCTTGTAATGACGCAGTGACCTCAAAAGGTGCAAAAAGACGCATGAGTGGCTCAACGCTAGGGTAAAAATTCAAATGTTCATCCAGGGTGTAGTAATAATATCTTTGGCGCGGCACTACGACCAAAACCATTTCGCGCGCAATTCTAATGAGTTCTTTTGCTGATGCAGCACTATCCAATACATGTTCCATGACATGCGTACAGGTAACAATATCAAACTCTTGGTCTTTAAACGGCAGGTTTGGGAGTGCGCCAGTGTATGTTTGGAATTTGGTCGGTACTTTGTCTGAAGGGGCGACATCGACGCCGGCAATTCTTGACCAGATGTTTAATGCGCTCAATTGATCAAGTAAATAACCGTTGCCTAAACCAACATCTAAAACTGATAAGTCAGTTTTTTTGGGTATGGCGTTAAGCAGGTAATGTATTGATGCCGCGTTTAAGTCGGTGACTCGCCGTCTGGACACGGAATTGCCAAGCGCACCGTAAAATTCAGCGTACTCTTTTTCAGTCATGGCGTACGCTCTGGACTTGAAATTCATAAAATCATTAACTGAAAATCTCCCATAAGCAGCTACAAAAAATGGCCATATAAACCATCGGCTATCTCGAATGATAGGGGGTATTAGCTCGTCAAGAACGAATCGAATTTTATTTGTCCACTCGCGTTTCATATTTAAATGCCTGAAAATCGTTCTTATTAAGGTAAAAAATTGCTATTCTACGGCTTTTTTATTAACGAAACTATATAAACTATTGGTTGCATTTGCTGTAGAAGCTAAGCGCTATTTTTTTAGTCGGCGCTGATTTTTAGTTTAATTGCCAGTAGTTTAGTGATATATACTAATGCCTTATCGTATCAGCAATACAGGTATAGTATGTTTGTTAAGCGGGTTGCAATCGGCGCGTTAGGCACGTAATCTTGAATTTTTTCTTGTACAAATAATGATTTATAGATAATTGTATGTATTCATCCATGATTTCGCTGGTGATTCCAGTTTATAACGAAGGTGCGCATATTGAGGCTAGTATTCTTAAGGTACAAGCCATTTTGCTAGAAAATAAAGTTAATTATCAGTTTGTGTTAGTCGATGACGGTTCACGCGATGAAACTTGGCAGGTGTTACAAAAAGTAGCACAAAACTTACCCAATATTAAAGCCTTAAAATTAAGCCGTAATTTTGGTAAGGAAGCGGCTTTATGTGCTGGATTAGAGGCTGCTGATGGTGAGGCCTGTATCGTGATGGATGCCGATTTACAACATCCACCAGCGTTAATTCCAGAAATGATAAGGTTATGGCGCGAAGAAGGCTACGATGTGGTTGAGGGGGTTAAAAGTGATCGTGGGCATGAAGGTAACGTTTATAAATTAGGTGCGCATTTATTTTATAGTACATTCAATCGTTTATCGGGATTTGATTTGCGCAGGGCCTCAGATTTTAAGCTTATGGATCGTAAAGTCGTGGATGCTTGGAGTCGCTTGCCAGAAAAAGATACATTTTTTCGGGGCATGTCTGCTTGGGTTGGCTTTAAGCGTTACCGAATGGCCTTTGCTGTGGAACCCCGCGCTGCTGGAAATAGCAAATGGTCGCCGTTGAAATTAGGTAAATTGTTTATTTCCGCTATTACTGCTTTTTCTTCTCTGCCACTACAAATTATTACTTTCTTGGGTGGCGTGTTTTTTGTGGGTTCATTGCTGCTTTCCGCGCAAACCTTATACATGAAGTTTTTTGGCATTGCGTATAGTGGTTTTACCACGGTAATTTTGTTGCAATTAATTATTGGCAGTGCATTAATGCTCAGTCTCGGTATTATCGGCACTTATTTAGCGCGTATTTATGATGAAGTGAAAAATCGCCCGCGCTATTTAATCAGCGCTGAAGTGTCATCGACGCGTTCTGATGATGTTGTTTAATTGAGGGAGGCATGATTTGTAGGTCGAAACAGCACAGTATCGTCCAACAATTTTGAATTACCACCAATGCTTTTAGGAAGCCTATTCATGTTAGCCCTGCTCTATTTAATAGTTGTATTTGTTTTAGGTTATCACCTTGTGCAAGCAGTATTGCCTTGGGTAGTCAACGTGCCTCGGCGCCAAAGCTTGGCCGGTACTGTTGTGCCAGTCCCCCAGTGGATGATTCAACTGCCTGTCGCTTGGTTGTTGGGGGCGTTGGTGATCAATTGGACGACTTTTGTCCTGGCTGATTTAACGCGCAGTATGCACACGGGCGCATGGCTGACTTTGGCAATGGGTACGTGTGTTGGCGGGGTATTATTTTGGAAAAATTATAATCGTCCATTCGGGTTACAAAAGTCAGTTCGCTGCTGGCGTGATATTTCAGTGCTAGAAGCCATATATTTAATATTTTCCTTGGTTTTGTCTAGCTTTATCGCTTGGCATACGCTGATGGTAAAAGACGGCGTACTATTGATTGGCAACACCGTATGGAGTGATTTTGGCCCGCATCTTGCCATTATTCGATCATTTTCACTGGGTGAGAATTTCCCCCCGCAATATCCGCATTTCCCTGAAGGCAGTATTCGCTATCACTTCCTGTTTCAATTTATGGTCGCTACCCTTGAGTCTTTGGGTATGCGCATCGACTGGGCGTTTAATTTACCCAGCATTTTTTCTTTAGTCAGTTTATTTCTACTGCTATATGTACTGGCTGTCGCAATTACTGGGCAGCGTTGGGTGGGGGTATTGACCGGGTTTTTATTTATTTTTCGTAGCTCGTTTGCGGTTTTTACCCATATCAAAGAAAACTTAGCCAACGATAATCTATGGCAAGCTATTTGGGACGTGTCATTGCATATTGGCAAAACTGAACATGAAAACTGGGGGTTATGGGCGCAAAATGTATATGCCAATCAACGGCATTTTGCTTTTTCTATTGGTGTGTTGATTGTGTTATTACTGGCGCTGTTGCCGTTGTTACAATCAATGATTGCGGCACGTCAACAGGCTAATCCTGGGTTTATTAATGGATTGCGGACTTATTTTGTAGGAAAAGACAATTGGTGGCCAGCAAGTTGGCAGCGCGCCATTACGTTGGGATTGCTATTAGGGGCTATTGGTTTTTGGAATGGCGCGGTGGTGATTACTGCGCTGATTATCTTATTTGTGCTGGCTTTGTTTTGCCGTCATCGGGGTGAATTTTTAATTATTGCCGCTTTGGCGGCGTTGCTTGCTTTACTACAGCAACGCTGGTTCATTGGCACGGGCGCGGTGGCCGTTAAGCCAAGCTGGTATTTCGGTTTTTTAGCTGAACACAAAACCTTGGTAGGCACTGCGGCATTTTATTTGGAATTGTTAGGGATGTTTTTCCCCTTGTTTTTGCTGGCTATTTTTAATACCCCGCGGGGCTATAAAGCATTGGCGCTGGCCTTCATTGCGCCCTTGATCTTCGCTTCACTTGTTTCTTTAACCATTGATATTAATGGCAATCATAAGTTTATTATGCTTGCTGTGATATTAAGCAATATTTTCATTGCCGCCTTGATTGTGCGCTTTTTTCAGAGCGATGATAATGCCTTGCGCATTATGGCAGTATTGTTCACGGTATTATTAACGGTCACTGGCTGGGTAGATTTGCTGACGCTCTATAACATGAACAAAAACAATGTCACTATTGCGATGAATGACCCGGTTACCACTTGGGTCAGTAAAAACAGTAATCCTAAAGAGGTGTTTTTAACGGATTGGGCGGTACTTCATCCCGTGCAATTTGCAGGGCGTCCCATTTATTTTGGCTGGCCTTATTATGCGTGGTCAGCAGGTTACGATACTGATAGCCGCGCACAAATCATGAAGCGTATCTATAGCACAGCCAGTGCAGCAGAACTGTCCAGTGTCGTACATAAAGAGGGCATTGGTTTTATCGTGATTGATGATGCCGTGCGTAATTCACCAGAATACCGTGTAAATGAGCCACTGATTACACAAACTTTTAAGTTGGTATTTAGTGATGAAAAAGATCACACGCGAATATTTAGAGTAGATTGATGGGATTGTTAAAATAGTACGGGGTTAGGTAGCGCTTGATGTGGCATAGGGGATGTTGAAAATATGCGAGGATGTTTTTAATTGTTAAAGTACATTGAGCCAGTGCTTGTTTTATGGTCTAATAATAGGGTTTTTACGTCTTGAAATGCCTCTGTGTTTTTGTGAGTTTTTTAAAATATCAGTAGGGTTGTGGTTACAACTTGTTCTGGAGAGTAGGCCGATACACTATGCAATTTACTATTAAAAAGGGTTTGGATTTACCGATAACCGGTACTCCTAAACAAAAAATTGAGGCTGGCAATAAGGTTAAAACCGTTGCTGTTTTGGGTATGGATTATGTAGGTATGAAGCCTACCATGCTGGTTAATGAAGGGGATAAGGTTAAATTAGGCCAAGGGCTTTTTTCCGATAAAAAAAATCTTGGTGTCGTTTTTACCTCACCTGGTGCGGGCGTGGTGAAAGCCATTAATCGGGGTGAAAAACGGGTTTTACAATCGGTGGTTATTGAGTTAAATGGCAACGATGAAGTTGCTTTTGCAAAATATACCAGCAGCGAATTGGCCGATTTAAGCGCCGATAAGGTTAAAGAAAACTTATTGGCATCTGGTTTGTGGACGACTTTGCGCACCCGACCTTATGGAAAAATTCCTGCAACAGATACAACCCCCCATGCTATTTTTGTAACGGCAATTGATACCGCGCCTTTAGCTGCTGATCCTGCTGTTGTTATTGCTGAGCGTGCTGATGATTTCAGTAATGGCTTAAGCGTTATTGCTAAATTGACCAGCGGTAAAACTTATTTGTGCATAGCAATGGGTGCTGTTATTGCGACAGGCAATGCTAAGGTTGAAGTGGCGGAATTTTCAGGTCCGCATCCAGCCGGATTGCCCAGTACCCATATTCATTTAATTGATCCGGTTAATGCCACAAAATTTGTTTGGCATTTGGATTATCAAGCAGTTATAGCGATTGGTGCATTATTTGCCACCGGTAAGTTAAATATTGAACGCATTGTAGCTTTGGCAGGGCCTGCTGTTAAATCCCCTCGTTTGCTTAAAACTCGGGTTGGTGCCAACACCGATGATTTGGTCGCGGGTGAATTGAGCGAAAGTGAAAATCGAGTGATTTCAGGTTCGGTTTTATATGGTCATGAAGCAACGGCTTGGGCGGCTTACTTAGGCGCATATAGCAATCAAGTTTCAGTGTTAAAAGAGGGTCGTGAACGTGAATTATTTGGCTGGATTGTCGCTGGTAAAAATAAATATTCTGCTTTAAATGTTTATACCTCCAGTGTTGATCGCAAGTTGGGGCGATTGTTTCCGTTGACCACCGATAAAAATGGCAGTAACCGCGCGATTGTGCCGGTAGGTGTTTATGAAACCGTTATGCCGCTGGATATTTTACCTACGCCCTTGCTTAAAGCCTTGGTGGTAGGTGATAGCGATCAGGCGCAATTACTGGGATGCCTAGAGTTAAACGAGGAAGATTTAGCGTTATGTACCTTTGTTGATCCCGGCAAGCATGACTTTGCACCAGTGTTGCGGGCGAATTTAACTAAAATTGAGAAGGAAGGATAATGTCGGCTAGAGATTTTTTAGATAGCATAGAGCCGCATTTTACAAAAGGCGGCAAGTTAGAAAAATATTACGGCCTCTATGAGATGGTCGATACCTTTATCTATACACCTGCTGATGTAACGCGCGGCACTACCCATGTTCGTGATGGGGTTGATTTAAAACGCACCATGACCTTTGTGGTTATCGCGACGTTTTTCTGCGTCTTGATGGCGATGTACAACACCGGCTATCAGGCCAACCATGCCTTGCAAGTACTGGAGTATACCAAGGTTGACAATTGGCGCAGTATTCCAATGATGATTTTTGGTTATAATCCGATGAATCCCTTGTCCAACATGGTGCATGGCGCGTTGTATTTTCTGCCCATTTACCTTGTGACCTTGGCGGTTGGTGGTGTATGGGAGGTCTTGTTTGCGACTGTGCGTGGGCATGAAGTTAACGAAGGTTTTTTAGTTTCATCAATGCTTTATACGCTGATCATGCCGCCGGATATTCCTTTGTGGCAGGTGGCATTGGGCATTTCTTTCGGTATCGTTATTGGTAAGGAAGTGTTTGGTGGTACGGGTAAAAACTTCCTAAACCCCGCTTTAACGGGTCGGGCGTTTTTGTATTTTGCTTATCCTGCTTCCATGACCGGTGACAGTATTTGGGTGGCGGTAGATGGCTATACGGCAGCTACCCCCTTAAGTATTTTTGCAACGGGTGGATTGGATGCTGTTAAAGCCGCTGATTATAGCTGGATGCAGTCGTTTTTAGGGTTTGAGCCAGGCTGCTTGGGCGAGACTTCAACGCTGGCGATTTTAATCGGCGCGGCTTTTTTGTTGTATACCCGCGTGGCTTCTTATCGCATCATGGGCGGTGTATTTTTAGGCATGTTAGCCACTTCATTGCTGTTCAATATCATAGGCAGCGAAACCAACCCCATGTTTGCAGTGCCTTGGTATTGGCATCTGACCTTAGGCGGTTTTGCTTTTGGCATGGTCTATATGGCGACTGACCCCGTGAGTGCTGCGATGACCGATACCGGTCGTTGGGTGTATGGCGGCTTGGTTGGCTTGATGACCGTCTTAATTCGGGTAGTAAATCCAGCGTTTCCAGAAGGAATTATGCTGGCGATTTTATTTTCCAATATGTTTGCCCCAACCATAGATTACTTTGTGATTCAGGCTAATATCAGAAGAAGGATAAAACGTCATGCTTAATCAAAAGATGAACTGTGCGCACCTTGAAAAAGTATGTGTTGCCCTTGAAAAGTACGAGTCGTATCGAAAGTTTAAAGCTTATTGCATAAAGGTACTGGCATTAGGAAATGATAGTTTGGAAAAAACCTTTGCCGTGGCTGTTGCGTTATGCTTGGTGTGTGCAGTATTGGTGTCTTTCGGCGCAGTCGCCTTAAAACCTTTGCAAATCCAAAACAAAGCGCAGGATATGAAGAAAAATATTCTGGATGTTGCGGGTTTGCTATTGCCTGGCGAAGACATTGATAAAGCTTTTTCCGATAATATTGAAGAAAAACTGGTCAACCTCGAAAGCGGTGATTATGTTTCAGACATGAATGTCGAAGAATATGATCAACGCAAAGCAGCCAAAAATCCTGCGCAAAATGTTGCCATTCCCAGAGATAAAGATATAGCGCACATTCGTTTAAAAGCTAAAGTGGCAAAAGTTTACTTGGTTAAAAACGGCGATGCGATTAAATCCATTATTTTACCGGTCAATGGCTATGGTTTGTGGTCTACGCTCTATGGATTCTTGTCGCTGGATGCCGATGGACAAACCGTGCAGAGCATCAACTTTTACGACCAACAGGAAACGCCTGGATTAGGCGGAGAAGTTGTTAATCCTAACTGGCGCGCATCCTGGAAAGGTAAAAAAGTTTATGCAGAATCAGAACAGCATTCTTTTGACAAAGGTGCGGTGGAAGATGCCGAAGTGGGCGAACCCGCATTGCATTTAGTTAAAGGGTCGGTTGACACCTCAAAACCGGAAGCGCTTTATGAAGTAGACGGTTTGGCTGGTGCAACTTTAACCAGTAATGGCGTTACCAATTTAGTCAGATATTGGATGAGCAAAGAAGGTTTTGCTTTGTATCTTAAAAAAGTTAGAACAGTAAAAGGGGTTAAGTCATGAGTGCAGTCTTAAATGATGAAACAAAACATAGCATCTTAAATGATGAAACCAAAAAAGTGCTGATTGCGCCATTAGTCAATGATAACCCCATTACCTTGCAGGTTTTGGGTATTTGTTCGGCATTGGCGGTTACCTCGCAGATGTCTACGTCCTTGATTATGGCGTTGGCATTGACTTTAGTGACGGCATTTTCCAGTGCCGCAATCAGTGCGATCAGACACCATATTCCGGGCAGTATTCGGATTATCGTACAAATGACCATCATCGCGTCATTGGTGATTGTGGTTGACCAAGTATTGAAAGCAGTTGCTTATGATGTCAGTAAACAATTATCGGTATTTGTCGGCTTAATTATCACCAACTGTATCGTCATGGGTCGCGCTGAAGGTTATGCGATGAAAAACCCGCCCTTGGAA
>JABFRM010000162.1 GCA_013141155.1 Methylococcaceae bacterium
TCTCAGCTTCAGCAGCTTTTTGTTTGGCGTCCGCTTTTTTTTGCTCAATTAAGGCATTAACCTTAGGTTTAGCAACAATAGGTTCGCCTTTATCTACAATCGGCTTTTCTTGCTTAACTGGTTTTTTTGTCGACGCTTTTGTCGCTTTGGTTTGCGGTGTACTTGGCAAGTCTTCGACCAGTGTTGCTTGGATAATCTCAGTCTGTGGTACCGCTTCAATCAGGATAGGGTCAAAATGTAAGCCGATGGCGAAAATGAGCATCAGCAACAAATGTAAACTCAGGGATAAAATAAACGGCCATAAGGGTTTGCGATTTTTTTGCATAGCAACTATTGCTTGGGTTTGGTCATTAAGCCAACATTGGGCACTCCCGCATTTTTTAAAGCGGCCATGATGGTAACGACTTTACCGTAATCAACAGCTTCATCACCGCGAATAAATACCGGTGTTTCCGGTTTATTTCTCATTACCGCAGAAACTTTGTTGAGTATCTCGTCTTCTTGCACGGGTTTTTCTTTTTGATCCCCAAGGTCTATAAAGAATTCACCTTGTTTATTGACGGAAATGATGATCGGCGGATCATTTTTGGGTTCTACGGTTTTTGCTTCAGCATTGGGTAAATTAACATCAACGCCGGTTTGCAACAATGGTGTGGTAATCATAAAGATGATGAGCAATACCAAGGTGACATCAATGTAGGGGACTACATTGATTTCTGCCATCGGTTTTCTGCGTTTACCCTTCCTGCTCATCGTTTATGCGCCTGTCTTTGTAATAACACCACAAATTCGTCGGTGAACAATTCATAGCGTCCTGATAAACGATCCAAACGGGTACTAAAGCGGTTGTAGGCAACCACTGCTGGAATAGCGGCGAATAAGCCAATGGCGGTAGCAATTAAAGCTTCTGCAATACCTGGCGCAACAGATGCTAGGGTGGCTTGTTGCACATTACCTAAGGATCTGAAGGAATTCATAATCCCCCAAACCGTGCCAAATAAGCCAATATAAGGACTGGTTGAGCCTACTGTAGCTAAAAAGGGTAAGGATTCATCCAGGCTATCGAGTTCGCGCTGTTGTTCAATGCGCATGGCGCGATGGGCGTTTTCAACCTGTACCGCAGGATCAATGCCACCGGCTTGTTGCATACGCGAAAATTCTTTATAACCGGCCACAAAAATTTTTTCGATACCTTCAGGCTCAAAGTCCTTGGTCATCATGTTGCGGTAGAGTTGCGATAAATCAACGCCTGACCAAAATTCCGCTTCGAATTCCTCGGTAATTTCAATGGCTTTATTTAATTGTTTACGTTTACTGAATATAAATGTCCAGGAAACAATCGATGCGATTAATAAGATCAGCATGACAAATTGGACGACAATACTGGCTGAGGCAATTAAGTGTAATATGGATAAATCAGTTTTCATTTTGTAACTGTTCTAATAACGGTTGTGGAATCGCTGTAGGGCGCATGGATGTTGCATTTAAACAGGCTATACTGATAGCAGCATGGCACAGGGTCAGGCTTTCTTTAGTTATTACTTGATCAAATAGTATTCGGGTTCGCTTAATTTCAGTTACCGTTGAACTTACCGCCAGTAAGTCATTAAAATGCGCGGGGCTTAGGTAATCAATTTGTAAGGCACGTACGACAAACAGAATATTTTCGCTGGAACGCAATTGATCTTGCTCATACCCAATCGCACGCAGCATCTCGGTTCTGGCCCGTTCAAAAAATTTGAGGTAATTGGCATAATAAACCACACCGCCAGCATCCGTGTCTTCATAGTAAACACGAATCGGCCAATTAAAGGGTTGCATTCCTAATCCTTTTCAGCAAGCCGACAATTATAAGTTAAATTCAGCGTACATAAAAACAATACCTTAACTGTTTTGAATGCTGATTCTGAATATGCCACTGGATTGTGATGAAAGCATAACGGACTCAAGCTTAACCTTGCCTTAATTCTCTAAATGCACACCGCGCAATAATCTTAAAGCTTAGGTCGCATATGGGGGAATAACAACACATCCCGAATCGACGGTGCATCGGTAAACAGCATCACCAGCCGGTCAATACCAATCCCCTCGCCAGCGGTAGGTGGCATACCGTGTTCCAACGCCACGATATAGTCGGCATCAAAGTGCATGGCTTCCAAATCGCCCGCGTCTTTTTCATCGACCTGCTTTTGGAAACGTTCCGCTTGGTCTTCCGCATCGTTCAACTCGGTAAAACCGTTGGCGATTTCTCGTCCACCGACGAAAAACTCAAAGCGATCAGTCACATGCGGGTCATTGTCATTACGCCGTGCTAAAGGTGACACTTCTACTGGATAGGCGGTAATAAAAGTGGGGTTCATTAAACGGCTTTCAACCGTCTTTTCAAAAATCTCGATTTGGATTTTGCCTAAACCATAACTGTCTTTCAAAGGTATCTTTAAATCTTGCGCGACTTTCACTGCTGCTTCACGCGTATTCAGCTCAGCTAAACTTAAATTAGGATTAAAATGCAAGATAGATTCAACCACGGTCATACGGTCAAACGGCTTGCCAAAATCATAGGT
>JABFRM010000270.1 GCA_013141155.1 Methylococcaceae bacterium
GGATTACGCATGTAGTCAATTACGACATTCCTTACGATACCGAATCTTATGTGCATCGTATCGGCAGAACCGGTCGTGCAGGCCGTACCGGTGATGCGATTTTGTTTGTCGCACCGCGTGAACGTAAATTATTAGCGAATATCGAACATGCAACACGTCAAAAGGTGGTCGAAATGGGCTTGCCGTCAACAGAACTCATCAACAATAAACGCATCGCGCGTTTCAAACAGAGCATCACCGATACTTTGGCGGCTGAAGAATTAGGTTTTTTCAGGCAGTTAATGGAACAGTACCAACAAGAACACGATGTTTCCGCCCTTGAAATTGCTGCGGCTTTAGCTAAATTATTGGAAGGCGACACGCCGTTATTGCTAAAAAACCCACCCAAAGCAACCCACTCTGAGCGCCCACCCAGAGATCGTGATGCTGCACCGCGTGACCGTGGTGATCGTCCCGCAGGTGACAGAAAACCCAGCGATAAAAAATTTGGTGATAAACCCGCTCGTTCACCTCGTCGCGGTGGCGCTGATATTGAAATGGAATTATTCCGTATCGAAGTCGGCCACGCTCATGGCGTAAAACCTGGCAATATTGTCGGCGCGATTGCCAATGAAACGGGTATTGACGGCGACCATATTGCACGTATTAAAATTGAAGAAAACTACAGCACCGTTGAGCTTCCTGCTGGTATGCCGAAAGATTTAATTGAAGAGTTGAAAAAAATTCGTGTAGCGGGTCAGCAACTCAAAATTTCACGCATGGGTGCAATGGTAGCTAGCAGTGACGATCCAGAACGCAAAAAAGAGAAGGCAAAAAAGAGAATGAGTTCAACTTCAGTTAAACGCAGTGAGGGTTAGAGAAATGCCCGCAATAAACTAACTTAAGACCTTATCCCTATCAAAAAGCAGCGCAATAGCAATTAATTGTGCTGCTTAAATTGCTATCATAAAAACCACTGCGCATTGATACGGCAGCTTATCGCTTTAAAAATCCTAAAAAACTAGGCTTATCAACGTATGCCCGCTTTATGAATAATAAAACACTTGGTATATTGACGAAACGCGAGATAACGCAATGCAAAAAACAACCTACCCTCTAAAGCATGGCAATCCCTATCCATCGGGAGCAAAATACACTAAAGATGGCGTTAACTTCTCAATTTTTAGCCGTCACGCCACCTGTGTAGAGCTGCTACTATTCGATACGGCAACCTGTGATGAGCCTTTCCAAATCATCACCTTAGAAAAAGAATCGAGCCGAACTTTTTTCGCTTGGCATGTTTACGTTGTTTCTTTACCTGTAGGCACTTGGTACACCTGGCGCATGGACGGCCCTTATGACCCCAACCATTCTGGACTGCGTTTCGACAAAAACAAACAGCTTCTCGACCCCTGGGCGCATGCCATCAGCGATAAGCACTGGAATCGCAAAGCCGCCTGCGAACCCGGCGATAACGGCCTTACCGCCATGCGCTGTGTAGTCATTGATGACCACTACAATTGGGATGGCGACATTCCACTGCGTATCAGCAGTGAGAAAAGCATCCTTTACGAGCTGCATGTCGGCGGATACACCAAGCACACTAGCGCAAACGTAAGCCATCCTGGCACGTTTGCAGGCTTAATTGAAAAAATTCCTTACCTCAAGCAATTGGGCATTACGCACGTTGAGTTATTGCCTATTATGGCTTTTGACGAGCAAGACATCCCCAACAACACCGCCAAGCTCGGCTTGAAAAATTATTGGGGCTATAGTACACACAGCTTTTTCAGTCCGCATCCTGGCTACTGCGTAACGCCCGAACAAGGAACCCACTTAAGCGAATTCAGAGATCTAGTCAAAGCCCTGCACCAAGCAGGCATTGGCATTATTATGGATGTTGTCTTTAACCACACGTCTGAAGCCGGAACCGATGGCCCGATTATTAATTTCAGAGGCATCGGTGACACCATTTTCTATCATCATGACGCATTCGATAAAAGCATTCTGCATGACTATACCGGTTGCGGCAACACCGTCAATGCCAATCATCCGCTGGTTTCGCGCTTTATTATCAGTTGCCTCGAATACTGGGTGCGCGATATGCACGTTGACGGCTTTAGATTTGACCTGGCCAGTGCCTTGGCTCGGGGTGAAAACGGTGAAGTATTGCACGATCCACCGGTATTATGGGGGATTGAGCTGTCTAAACAATTGGCGAAAACCAAGCTGATTGCTGAAGCGTGGGATGCCGCCGGACTCTACCAAGTCGGCAGCTTCCCGGGCTACCGCTGGGCGGAATGGAACGGTATTTACCGCGATGTCATCCGTAAATATATCCGGGGCGATAAAGGCTTAATCACCGAAGTGGCGACACGGATGTGTGGCAGCAGCGACCTGTATGAACACCAAGGACGTTTACCGATCAGCAGTGTCAATTTTGTGACCTGTCACGATGGCTTTACGCTCTATGATTTATTGAGTTACAACGAAAAACATAACAGTGCCAACGGTGAAGACAGCCGTGATGGCTGTAATAACAACTTAAGCTACAATCATGGTGCGGAAGGCGACACTAACAAC
>JABFRM010000228.1 GCA_013141155.1 Methylococcaceae bacterium
TGGAGATAACGTTGCGGTGCAGATAAAGCTGATTGCACCCATAGCGATGGACGAGGGGTTGCGCTTTGCCGTGCGTGAGGGCGGCCGCACAGTGGGTGCGGGTGTCGTTGCTTCAATTATTGAGTAATGGTTAATTAATATATAGCCGTTATTTGGTTTGCTGTTTTTTCTAGATAGGTCAGTAGTTCAATTGGTAGAGCAGCGGTCTCCAAAACCGCAGGTTGGGGGTTCGAGTCCCTCCTGGCCTGCCATCTAGTAAATACAATATACAATTTCTCATACTATATATCACATGAATGCACAAACAGAAGCGCCTGCATCACAAATACTGGATATTGTCAAACAAGTTATTTCTGTTGTTTTTGTTGTTTCAGGCATTGCAGCATTTTATTATTTCTCACATATTCTCCTCTTGTATAGGGTTCTGGCGCTATTGATTTTGATGGTGCTTGTGTTATGGCTTATGTTCACCACGCAGATTGGACAGAAAACTTGGGCATTTATCTTAGAATCTAAGATAGAAGTGAGAAAAGTAGTCTGGCCTACCAGAGATGAAACAATGCGGACAACCTTGATGGTGTTTGTGATGGTTTTTATCGTCGGCTTGGTGTTATGGTTCTTAGATATGTTCCTCTTTTGGGGGATACGTCTCATAACTGGACAGGGGGCATAGATAATGGCTTTACGTTGGTATGTTGTTCATGCGTATTCAAACTTTGAAAATAAAGTTAAGCAAGCCTTAGAGGAGCGAATAGCGCGTGATGGTATGGAGAGCTATTTTGGAAAAATTTTAGTTCCAACGGAAGAAGTTGTTGAGATGCGAATGGGTCAACAACGCAAAAGTGAGAGAAAATTTTATCCAGGCTATGTGCTGGTGCAAATGGAATTGACAGATGAAACTTGGCATTTAGTTAAAGAGATTCCGCGTGTTCTTGGGTTTATCGGTGGTGTTTCTGATCGACCAGCACCTATATCTGAAAAAGAAGCGATGGCTATTTTGAGTCGGGTAGAGGATGGCGTCAATAAACCAAGGCCAAAGATATTATTTGAAGTGGGCGAGGTTTTACGAGTGGTAGATGGGCCTTTTAAAGACTTTAATGGTGTTGTTGAAGAGGTTAATTACGAAAAAAATAAATTAAAGATCTCGGTTCTTATATTTGGACGCTCAACACCAGTTGAATTGCAATTTAGTCAAGTTGAAAAACCCTAAGTTAGTGGTCGATTGTGTCGTTTTAAAAATAAATCTTTGTCATGTGAGTGATAAGGATTTTTGTTTCTAGGGGAGCTTTAAAAGCGTTTGAACCCAAAATTGGAGTAAGTCATGGCAAAAAAAATAACAGCCTACATAAAATTGCAAGTAAAAGCGGGTGAAGCGAAACCTAGTCCGCCAGTTGGTCCTGCGTTAGGTCAGCATGGTGTGAATATTATGGAGTTTTGTAAAGCATTTAACGCTAAAACTCAAGATGTTGAGCAAGGATTGCCACTTCCGGTGGTGATAACGGTTTACGCGGATCGTAGTTTTACTTTTATTACCAAAACGCCGCCAGCGTCAATATTGTTGAAAAAAGCATTGGGCTTGAAATCTGGCAGTAGTAAGCCTAATACTGTTAAAGTTGGAACAGTGACGCGTGCGCAGTTAGAAGATATTGCCAAAATTAAAATGGAAGACTTAAATGCGGCTAATTTAGAAGCTGCAGTAAAAACTATTGCCGGAAGTGCGCGTAGTATTGGTCTTAACGTGGAGGGTTTGTAATGGCCAAGTTAACTAAAAAAGCAAAAATTATTAAGTCTAAAATTGATACCAGTAAACAATACTTAATAGGCGAGGCGGTTGCTTTATTAAAAGAGTTGGCAACGGCAAAATTTGCCGAGTCAATTGATGTCAGTGTTAAGCTGGGTGTGGATCCCCGTAAGTCGGATCAAAATGTTCGTGGGGCGACTGTATTGCCCAATGGAACGGGTAAATCAGTTAGAGTGGCGGTTTTTGCTCAAGGCGCTAATGCAGAGGCTGCTTTGGCTGCTGGTGCTGATATCGTTGGCATGGATGATTTGGCGGAACAAGTAAAGAAAGGCGAAATGAACTTTGATGTTGTCATTGCCTCTCCTGATGCTATGCGGGTGGTAGGACAGTTAGGTCAAATTTTAGGGCCAAGGGGATTGATGCCTAATCCAAAAGTTGGTACGGTTACTCCGGATGTGGCGACGGCCGTTAAGAATGCAAAGTCGGGTCAGGTTCGTTATCGGACTGACAAAGGCGGTATCATTCATTGTACCGTTGGTAAAATAAGTTTTGATGCAGTTGCTATTCAACAGAATTTAGAAGCGTTATTGGCCGACTTGAGAAAGGCAAAGCCTACTGCTGCTAAAGGTGTTTATATGCGAAAAATTACGTTGTCTACGACTATGGGCCCAGGTTTGGCAATTGATCATAATAGTTTAGCTGTTTAGAGAAATCTGGAGCTAATATAAACTTTGGGTTGCCGTTTTATACGGTGGCCGTCAAAGACCGCAGGTGTTTTTAACTTAATGTTGCCTGCGCAGATGGAAGCTTAAACTAATTAATATTGGTTAAAGAAGCCGTATGAGGCATCGTAAGATGCGTTTTATAAAACTGGTTTATAATCAGAAAGTACCGGAGGAAAACCGTGGCACTAAATTTAGAGAGCAAAAAAGCTGTTGTAAAAGAAGTTGCTGTATTTGCCGCTAAAGCTCATTCTGCAATTGCTGCCGAGTATCGGGGATTAACTGTTACTGAATTGACTGAGCTGCGTAAAATCGCCAGAGAGACCGGCGTATATTTGCGAGTTGTAAAAAATACATTGGCAAGGCGTGCGATAGCGGGGACTCAATTTGAGTGCATGCAAGAGGGTCTTGTAGGGCCATTATTGATAGCATTTTCAATGGAAGATCCGGGTTGTGCGGCGCGATTGATTAGTAATTTTTCCAAGACGCATAACAAGCTAGTTACTAAAATTGTAGCAATTGGCGGGAAATCATTTAATGCTTCTGAGCTTGGTAGGCTTGCAAGTTTGCCTACCCGTGATCAGGGTATAGCTATGTTAATGTCGGTAATGAAAGAGCCAGTGGCGAAATTTGTGCGGACATTGGCTGCGGTCAAAGAACAGAAAGAAGCTGCTTAGTATTTATGTTGTATGCAACATATCTGCAATCAGTTTAAAACCTATTATATTTAGAGGAAAATAGAATGGCACTAACACAAGAAGATATCTTGGAAGCGGTTTCAAAAATGAGCGTTATGCAAATCGTTGATTTAATTTCAGCGATGGAAGAAAAATTTGGCGTTTCCGCTGCTACAGCGGTAGCAGCGGCACCAGTAGCCGCGGCAGTTGAAGTGGAAGAGCAAACTGAATTTGACGTTGTTATGACATCATTTGGTGAAAATAAAGTGGGTGTCATTAAAGCGGTACGCGCAATAACAGGTCTGGGTTTGAAAGAAGCTAAAGATGCTGTAGAAGGCGTGCCGACAACCATTAAAGAAGGCGCTAATAAAGCTGAAGCAGAAACGATCAAAAAACAGCTTGAAGAAGCTGGTGCGGCAGTCACTATTAAATAACTGTTGGATAAAATACGGGCTTTATGCCTATTCATGAGGGCTGATGAACTATTTCATCGGCCTTTTGCTGTTTGCAATGGGTGAACAGTTGGAAATAATTCTTGACGAAAAAGGTACGGAAATTAAATGACCTACTCTTTTACTGAAAAAAAGCGTATTCGTAACAATTTTGGGAAAGGTACTGAGGTACTGGAAGTTCCCTATCTTCTTGCAACTCAACTTGATTCTTATGCAAGTTTCTTGCAATCAGGCACACCTCCAGATAAACGATTAGACCAAGGGTTGCATGCTGCTTTCACCAGTGTCTTTCCAATCGAAAGTCATTCCGGTTATGCTGTTTTGGAGTATGTAAAGTATAGGCTGGGTGAACCCGTTTTTGATGTTCGAGAATGTCAGCAGCGAGGGGCTACTTATGCAGCGCCGTTGAGGGTGTTGGTGCGTCTGGTCATTTATGATAAAGATGCGCCGGTTAGTGCAAAAGTAGTTAAAGACATCCGTGAGCAGGAAGTTTACATGGGTGAGCTGGCCTTGATGACAGATAACGGAACCTTTGTTATTAATGGCACTGAACGAGTTATCGTTTCACAATTACACCGATCTCCAGGGGTGTTTTTTGATCATGATCGGGGTAAAACGCATTCTTCAGGTAAATTGCTATTTAATGCGCGAGTCATTCCTTATCGTGGATCTTGGTTGGACTTTGAGTTTGATCATAAGGATTGTGTCTATGTAAGAATTGATAGGCGTCGTAAGATTCCGGCTACTATTTTGTTGCGTTCCTTAGGTTACGATAATGAAGAAATTATTAAATTGTTCTTTGATACTAATTTATTTAATTTCAGTGCTAACAAAATAGTTTTTAATTTGATTCCCGAACGTTTACGGGGAGAAATTGCAGCTTTTGATATTAAGCATGAGGATAAAGTCTTAGTAGAAGAAGGGCGGCGAATTACTGCTAAACATATCCGGCAAATGGAAAAAGCTGCGATTACGCAAATTGAAGTTACTAAAGAATATTTGGTTGGCAAAATTTTAAGCCACAACATTGTTGATGAAGAAACTGGTGAATTGCTTGCTCATGTGAATGATGAGTTGACACAGGACTTATTGGATAAAATTATTGGGTCGGGCATTAAAGAGATAAAAACGCTCTATGTTAATGATTTAGATAAAGGTCCTTATATTTCAAATGCGATGCGTTTGGATACTACGACTAATCGGTTGGAAGCATTGGTCGAAATTTATAGGATGATGAGGCCCGGTGAGCCGCCTACTAAGGATGCCGCCGAAAATTTATTTGAAAATTTATTTTTTACGGATGAGCGTTACGATCTTTCGGCTGTTGGGCGAATGAAATTTAATCGTCGCTTAGGTCGTCAAGAGGTGCTAGGCTCAGGCACGTTGATGAAAGAAGACATTATTGATGTTCTGAAAGAATTGATTAATATCCGTAATGGTAATGGTAACGTAGATGATATTGATCATTTGGGCAATAGACGGGTGAGATCTGTTGGTGAAATGATAGAAAATCAGTTCCGTGTCGGTTTGGTTCGCGTTGAACGCGCGGTGAAAGAGCGTTTAACACTTGCGGACTCTGAAGGCTTGATGCCGCAAGAAATTATCAATGCTAAGCCGGTTTCTGCTGCGATCAAAGAGTTTTTTGGGTCAAGTCAGTTATCGCAGTTTATGGATCAAAATAATCCTTTGTCTCAGGTTACCCATAAACGCCGCGTTTCTGCTTTGGGGCCTGGTGGCTTGGCTAGAGAAAGGGCTGGTTTCGAGGTGCGTGACGTTCACACGACTCATTATGGACGAGTGTGTCCAATTGAAACGCCTGAGGGGCCTAATATTGGCTTAATTAACTCCTTGTCGGTTTATGCCAGAACCAACTCTTATGGGTTTTTAGAAACGCCTTATCGTAAAGTAATTGATGGCAGTGTTACTGATCAAGTGGATTATTTGTCCGCTATTGAGGAAGGTGAGTTTGTCATTGCGCAAGCCAGTGTTGCTGTTGGAACAGATGGTAAGTTGGTTGAAGGGCTGGTTTCCTGCCGCTATAAAGACGAGTTTACCTTAGCTAATTCAGATAAAGTGCAATATATGGATGTGTCTTCGAAACAGATCGTTTCGGTGGCGGCGTCAATTATTCCATTTCTTGAGCATGATGACGCGAACCGTGCGTTAATGGGATCAAACATGCAGCGCCAGGCAGTCCCGACATTGCGTGCTGAAAAGCCGTTGGTGGGTACGGGCATGGAAAGAACAGTTGCAAAAGACTCCGGGGTAACGGTAGTGGCAACACGCGGCGGTAGTATTGAAGCGGTTGATGCGGCGAGAATTGTGGTGCGCGTAAATGATAGCGAAACTGAGGCTGGCGGTGTTGGTGTAGATATTTACAATCTTACTAAATATACCCGTTCTAATCAAAATACTTGTATTAATCAAAAACCACTGGTAAAGCCAGGCGATATTGTTAAGTCTGGTGACATTATGGCAGATGGCCCTTCTACAGATATGGGTGAATTAGCGTTGGGGCAGAATATGCTTGTCGCTTTTATGCCTTGGAATGGCTATAACTATGAAGATTCTATTTTAGTTTCGGAACGGGTGGTCAAAGAGGATCGTTTTACAACGATACATATCGAAGAAAAAACCTGTGTCGCCCGTGACACTAAACATAGTCCCGAAGAAATTACTGCGGATATTCCGAATGTCAGTGAAGAAGCCCTGTCCAAATTAGATGAATCTGGAATTGTCTATGTCGGTGCCGAAGTAAAAGGTGGTGATATTTTGGTGGGTAAAGTTACGCCTAAAGGTGAAACGCAGTTAACGCCGGAAGAGAAATTACTAAGGGCGATCTTTGGTGAAAAAGCGGCTGACGTAAAAGATACTTCCTTGCGTGTGCCGAATAATATTAGTGGCACAGTTATTGATGTACAGGTATTTACGCGCGATGGTGTCAAAAAAGATAAGCGGGCATTAGAGATTGAAGAGGCTGAAATTAAGCGCTATCGAAAAGATTTGGATGACCAATTAAAAATTGTTGAATCTGACATTTTTAAACGGGTAGCCAAATTCCTTCTGGGCAATAAAGCTGAATCGGGGCCCGTTAAAATAAAGCCAGGCACTGCGATTACTCAAGAGTATTTAGATGAATTGAGGCACTCTGAGTGGTTGAAAATCAGAATGCAAAATGAAGATATTAATATTCAGTTGGAAGCGGTTAGCGAACAAATTGCCCAGCAACGTAAAGATTTTGATGCCAGATTTGAAGTTAAGCGCAAAAAAATTACCATGGGTGATGACTTGCCGCCGGGGGTCCTTAAAATGGTTAAGGTCTATCTGGCGGTTAAGCGCCGGATTCAACCGGGCGATAAAATGGCGGGTCGGCATGGTAATAAAGGGGTTATTTCTAAAATCTGTCCGATTGAAGATATGCCTTACACCGCTGATGGTAACCCAGTCGATATCGTTTTAAACCCATTGGGTGTTCCTTCCAGGATGAATGTTGGCCAAGTTTTAGAAACGCATTTAGGGTGGGCGGCAAAAGGATTAGGTATAAAAATCGGGAAAATGTTGGAAGCCAGGGCAAAAGTTGTCGAAATACGTGCGTATTTAGATAAAATTTATAATAGTAGTGGTCGTAAGGAAGATCTCGACTCCTTTTCGGATCAAGAAATCTTGGATATGGCAGCTAACTTAACCGCTGGTGTTCCGATGGCTACGCCGGTTTTCGATGGCGCGAGTGAGGAAGAAATTCGCAATATGCTCAGGCTTGCAGATTTACCGGAACATGGACAAATCACACTCTATGATGGTCTGACCGGCGAGCCGTTTGAACGAGAAGTAACTGTTGGCTATATGTACATGCTGAAATTGAACCATTTGGTCGATGATAAAATGCACGCGCGATCAACAGGGCCATACAGCTTGGTCACGCAGCAACCGTTGGGCGGAAAAGCGCAGTTTGGTGGTCAGCGTTTTGGGGAAATGGAGGTGTGGGCTTTAGAAGCCTACGGTGCCGCTTATACCTTACAAGAAATGTTAACGGTTAAATCGGACGATGTGACGGGTAGAACTCGAATGTATAAAAATATTGTCGATGGTCATCATAAAATGGAAGCTGGTATGCCAGAGTCATTTAACGTGTTGATAAAAGAAATAAGATCGCTTGCTGTGAATATCGAATTAGATCAAGATTAATATCGACTATTTTTAAAGTGTAGTAATCTTTACTTTCCGAAGTTCGCGCTGTATGTAGCAGCGTGAACATCTTTAGCAATATTTTCAATAGTTAGCCAGCGTATTCTGGGTGTCCAGAAATCAAATACAGGGGATAAGTTCTTGAAAGACTTAATGAATTTTTTAAAGCGCCAAGGTCGTGCGGATGATTTTGATGCAATACGTATTGGTTTAGCGTCACCTGACATGATTCGTTCATGGTCTTATGGTGAAGTCAAAAAACCGGAAACTATTAATTATCGTACCTTTAAGCCAGAACGGGATGGATTGTTTTGTGCCAAAATCTTTGGCCCTGTTAGTGATTATGAGTGTTTGTGTGGAAAATACAAACGCTTAAAACATCGCGGCGTTATTTGCGAGAAATGTGGCGTTGAAGTAACGCTCTCTAAAGTGCGCCGCGAAAGAATGGGGCATATTGATCTGGCGAGTCCAGTCGCGCATATCTGGTTTCTTAAATCGTTGCCTTCTCGCATCGCCTTGTTGCTCGATATGACCTTGCGCTCTATTGAGCGGGTGTTGTATTTTGAATCGTTTGTGGTGTTGGATCAAGGTATGACACCACTGGAAAAAGGTCAGTTATTGACTGATGATGAATATTTGGATGCTGTCGAGCTGCATGGCGACGATTTTGTTGCAAAAATGGGTGCGGAAGCTATTTATGAGTTGTTAAAAGCTATTGATTTAAAAGAAGAAGTGGCTTTTTTGCGTGAGGAAATAAACTCTACTAATTCTGAAACCAAAATCAAAAAATATTCTAAGCGGTTAAAGGTCATTGAGTCACTAATGACCTCCAATAATCGTCCAGAATGGATGATTTTAACGGTTTTGCCGGTTTTACCGCCAGAATTGAGACCTTTGGTTCCTTTGGATGGTGGACGATTTGCCACATCGGATTTAAATGATTTATATCGTCGCGTCATTAATAGAAACAATCGCTTGAATCGTCTGTTAGATTTGAGTGCGCCTGATATTATTGTACGTAACGAAAAGCGAATGTTACAAGAGTCTGTGGATGCTTTGCTGGATAATGGTCGTCGTGGACGGGCAATTACTGGCACCAATAGAAGGCCTTTGAAGTCATTGGCGGACATGATTAAAGGTAAGCAAGGTCGTTTTAGGCAGAATTTGCTTGGAAAGCGCGTGGATTATTCGGGTCGCTCAGTGATCGTGGTGGGTCCTTCATTACGATTGCATCAGTGCGGCTTGCCTAAAAAAATGGCGTTGGAATTATTTAAGCCATTTATTTTTAGTAAGCTGCAATTACGCGGTTTGGCCACTACTATTAAAGCAGCCAAAAAAATGGTTGAGCGGGAAGGCGTAGAGGTTTGGGATATTCTTGAAGAAGTGATTCGTGAACATCCGATTTTATTAAATCGTGCGCCGACTTTGCATCGCTTAGGTATACAGGCATTTGAGCCGATTTTGATTGAAGGCAAGGCCATTCAATTGCATCCCTTAGTGTGTAGTGCCTTTAACGCTGACTTTGACGGCGATCAGATGGCGGTGCATATCCCATTGTCAATTGAGGCGCAACTGGAAGCGCGCACCTTGATGATGGCGACTAATAATATCCTCTCACCTGCGAACGGTGAGCCAATTATCAATCCTTCGCAAGATGTGGTATTGGGGCTGTATTACATCAGCCGTGAGAAGGTCAATGCTAAAGGCGATGGTAGCATTTTTTATAGTACGGCTGAATTACATAAAGCATTAGACAATCATATTGTTGAGTTGCAGTCTAAAATTCAAGTACGCATCACAGAAGTGATAAGAACAGCCGATAGTGTCTCAGAAAAAAAGACTTATCGGGTAAATACCACGGTAGGGCGTGCAATCATTTGGGAAATTATTCCGGAAGGAATGCCTTTTGAAATTGTAAACTGCGATATGACCAAAAAGAATATTTCGCGGCTAATCAATTATTGCTATCGTTATTTAGGTATTAAAGATACCGTGGTTTTAGCGGATCAACTGATGTATATGGGTTTTAAGTATGCAACTAAATCAGGCGTATCTTTTGGCATAGAAGATATGGAGATCCCCGCTAAAAAAGTCGGTATCATTAAAGAAGCGGATGATGAAGTACACGAGATTCAACGCCAGTATGCTTCAGGTTTGGTTACTGATGGTGAACGCTATAATAAAGTGGTTGATATTTGGTCGCGTGCCAATGAGCGCGTAGCTAAGGTTATGATGGATGGTTTGGGGGAAGAAGAGGTTGTTAATGCTGAAGGGGTGACCGTTAAGCAAAAATCCTTTAACTCTATATTTATGATGGCTGAGTCTGGTGCTAGGGGTTCTGCTGCTCAAATACGCCAGTTAGCTGGTATGCGTGGTTTGATGGCTAAGCCAGATGGTTCGATTATCGAAACACCAATCACCGCCAATTTTAGGGAAGGCTTAGACGTATTGCAGTACTTTATTTCAACGCATGGCGCACGGAAGGGGCTTGCTGATACCGCATTGAAAACCGCCAACTCTGGTTATTTAACCAGACGGTTGGTCGATGTTGCGCAAGATTTAGTGGTGAATGAGATAGATTGCGGCACACGTCAAGGCATAACCATGACCCCTGTTATTGATGGGGGTGATGTTGTCGAAGCATTGTCAGAGCGAGTATTGGGTCGAGTACTTATTAATGATGTTTATGCCGTAGACGGCGAAACCATTATTGTTCCTGACGGCACGTTGCTGGATGAGCATTGGGTCAAGGTACTCGATGATCAAAGTATAGATCAAATCCTGGTTCGATCCATTATCACTTGCGAAAGCTTGCAAGGTGTGTGTTCAACTTGTTATGGTCGTGACTTAGGTCGAGGGCATCAGGTTAATATTGGTGAAGCGGTTGGGGTAGTGGCAGCGCAGTCTATTGGTGAGCCGGGTACACAGTTAACTATGCGTACTTTCCATATTGGTGGTGCGGCGTCAAGATCGGCGGCTATCAGTAATGTCCAAGTTAAATCTGGCGGTACCGTAAAATTAAACAACCTAAAAGCGGTAAAAAATCGTGAAGGTAATTTAGTTGCTGTATCGCGTTCCGGTGAAGTCGGCATTGTTGATGAGTACGGTAGAGAGCGTGAGCGTTATAAAATTCCTTATGGGGCCGTATTGCAAGTGGTGGAAGGCAGCAAAATTAATTCCGGTGATATTATCGTTAACTGGGATCCTCATACACATCCGGTTATTACTGAAGTGGAAGGGGTTGTCAGCTTAATCGATTTTGTTGATGGCGTTACTGTTCAAGAGCAATCCGATGAAGTAACAGGCTTGGTATCAAGGGTCGTGACTGATCCAAAGCAAAGAGGCAGCGCGGGTAAAGAGCTGCGTCCTATGGTAAAGTTGACAGGCATGGGAGGTGAAACAATATTTTTACCAGGTACCGATATTCCTGCCCAGTACTTTTTGCCATCCGGTGCTATCGCTGGTATTAGGGATGGGTCGGAAGTAAAGGTAGGGGATGTATTGGCTAGAATTCCGCAAGAATCGAGCAAAACTAAAGATATTACTGGTGGCTTACCAAGGGTGGCTGATTTATTTGAAGCCCGTAAAACTAAAGATCCTGCTATTCTGGCTGAAGAGACGGGTGCGGTTTCTTTTGGTAAAGAAACTAAAGGTAAGCAGCGGGTAATTATTACCGATGCTGCGGGTGAGCAGTATGAAACATTAATTCCAAAATGGCGACATATAACCGTTTTTGAAGGCGAGTTTGTAGAAAAAGGTGAGACGATTGCAGAGGGTGAGTTAACACCTCATGATATTCTGAGGTTAAGGGGCGTTGAGGAGTTAGCTAACTACTTGGTAAAAGAAATTCAAGATGTTTATCGTTTGCAAGGCGTTAAAATTAATGATAAACATATTGAAGTTATTATTAGGCAAATGTTACGCAAAGTAGATATTACTGCGGCGGGTGACACTAACTTTGTGAAAGGTGAGCAGGTGGAACGGACTCAAGTTCGAGTTGAGAACGCGCGTATGGAAAATGAAGGTAAAATTCCTGCAAGTTTTGAGTCGGTCTTGTTGGGCATTACAAAAGCGTCTTTAGCAACAGAGTCATTTATATCGGCAGCCTCATTCCAAGAAACGACCCGTGTCTTAACAGATGCGGCAGTGAGGGGTTTACGTGATGGATTGCATGGTTTAAAAGAAAATGTAATTGTCGGACGCTTGATACCCGCCGGAACTGGTTTGGCTTATCACGAGCATAGAAGAAAAACTAGGGGAATGGCAGCTCCCTTGAATACACAGATTGTTTCTAAAATCGATACTGAGGAAGTAGAGGAAGCATTGAAGCTAGCTTTAAATATTGAATGATAGATTGAAAATTAAGCTTGATCTTTGTTTTAAAAAAAAGTATCATAGTCGGCTAGCATAAAAGAAAAGCATTTAAGTTTAAATTAAAAAAGCCTAAATAGCAGAAATATAAGTGCAAACTTTAAATATAGCGAACCATTTTATTATATGGAGTAGGAAATTATGGCCACGATCAACCAATTGGTTCGTAAGCCGCGTGCTAAAAGAATTGAGAAAAGTAATGTCCCTGCTTTGGAGGCTTGCCCGCAAAGAAGGGGTGTGTGTACGAGAGTTTATACGACAACCCCGAAAAAGCCAAATTCAGCGCTTAGAAAAGTTGCAAGGGTGAGGTTGACTAATGGGGCTGAGGTAAGTAGCTATATTGGTGGTGAGGGGCATAATTTACAAGAGCATTCTGTTGTTCTCATTCGTGGTGGGCGGGTCAAGGATTTGCCTGGTGTTCGGTATCATGTCGTTCGCG
The DNA here is from genome assembly GCA_013141155.1 of Methylococcaceae bacterium. Lineage (GTDB taxonomy): Bacteria > Pseudomonadota > Gammaproteobacteria > Methylococcales > Methylomonadaceae > SXIZ01. The sequence goes on from JABFRM010000228.1 coordinate 12,588, forward strand.
GCAGCTTAGATACTTCAGGCGTCAAGGATCGGAAGTGTGGTCGGTCAAAGTATGGCACTAAAAAACCTAAAAAATAACATAAGTCGGTGTAAAAATGTCTAGAAGAAGAGTAGCGGCTAAAAGAGATGTAATTCCTGATCCTAAGTTCGGTAGCGGCATGCTTACTAAATTTATGAACATGATTATGGT
>JABFRM010000210.1 GCA_013141155.1 Methylococcaceae bacterium
GCAACAGCAGTTTAAGTGATATTTTCCATTTTGACAAATGAAAAAACCACCAAATATAACATCATGATTTTACTCTATTTTTAAAAAGCACAAAAAACTTGGGTCAAAAAATTACTCGCCTAAATAATCAGCTACAAACGCTTTAGCCCATGTCGGTAAAAATGGCTGTTTAACGGAAAGCTCACCGTTAATGATTACAGCGACTTGCCGAAATGGATCATCAAAGCGCGAATTATCCAACACATAAACAGCGTCACACAAAGGTAACGCTTGCCTGATATGATTTAACAACCGTGGAATACGAGCAACGATTTTTTCCTCAGGCACATTATGTCCGCCCTCTTCTACACGTTGGGCGACACGCGCCTTATTAAGCGATACGTTATCTAAGTGAATGAATACTAATACGATTTCGTAGCCAACTGTTTTTGCTTGGGCAACAAAATCACAATTGAGGGATGGGAAAATACCGTTTCAAAACAAAAAGTGCGCACTTCCTGCAAAAGTCGCATACGCATATCGGATGCCACCATCGCCGCCTCATAACTGTGGCGCTCAGGATCATCCGGAAAAAGTTGTTTCGCTAATAAATCGGCATTAACAAACGGCAAGCCTCTGGGCGCAAGTCGTGTTCTATAAAACGTACTTTTTCCTGAACCATTGCCGCCAACAAGCAGCCAAAGCTGTTTCAAGACGCGCCTTCAAACAACGTAACAAACTCGCCCTGCTCAAACTTTCCGACTACACAATCCCCATTGCTACCAATTTGTTCTAAAAAACCAGGATGAGACAACGAAGCTTGATACTTCAACGTACTTTTTGTGATCGAATGAGATAAATTACCGCGCGCGCGATCATTTTCCAGCGATTGAAATACCGATTCAGCACTAACGGACTCAGCCAATACAGGGACAAGTTTAATATGAGCCAATCCAGATGCAACGGATAACAAATCATCGGGATTTAAAAACATAGTGACTTTACGACCCATTTCTGCCCAGTATTCAATCTGTTCAGTAGCGCTGCGATGGTTTCTCTTTCCCGCCAATATCGCGGCTTGCATGATGTTTTCTTGCAAGCGTATAGGAGATACTGCTTTAGCCATAAAATTTGCCTCGTAAGAATAGATAGGCGGATTGTAGCAAATTGCTACAATCCAAAAAACTATTTCATTAGCCCATCAAAATTCCGGCACAGTAGTAAGCGAACTTAAGCCATAACTGCTATATGCCCCACCAGAAGGCGCTGCAACCACCGACTTTTTAATCCACAAGCAAAACGTTTGCCCGCCACTTAAACTTTGCAGGCGAATAAACGGCGATGCGATGTTTTTATACGCCATCTCACCGTAGTGCAGCAATGCCGCATCGTAGCTGATAGCGTGCCTTTTGGCATACCGTCTGGCTAAGCGCTCTTTATTAGTTTTCGGTTGTTCGCGTTGATAAAGGGCGTATCCCATGAGTTTTTCCGGCACAGCGCGAATACTGGTGCAGTGTACATAATCACTCAGGCGAGATAGCCATTTGGCAGCATCGAACTTAGCCAGCGTGGCTTCGTCCGTAGCAAACAACCGCAACTTTCCACCTATCACACTGTATGTATCACCAGCGACATATTCAGGAAAAGACACGCCAATCGGTACACGACCTTGGTCATCTTGCATTTCCACCAAGCCTAAGTGGATTTGTTGGAATACTTTTGACCAGAGGCTAAAGAGATTGATGCCTGAGTTTTCTATTAGGGTTATTTCTATGTAATATTTCATGACTGCCCCTATATCAGAAGTTTATTAATACAAGCATAAGCAAGACCTTTTTTGCCTAAGTAAAAACTTGAAACACCAGCGGCTTCTATCATCTCTTCAAGTTCATTAGCACGCTCCTGTGCTATATCGAGATCAATCGTTAATACACCACTAGCCTTAGATAACAACGTAGGAGTTCCACCACATCTTTTTTTTCCACCAGCTATTGGGTTTATAAAATCTCTTATGCCATTAAAACCATACGGGTTAAAGCCTTGGATATTGCCATTTTTATTAATGAATCTGGAAGTATCTATACCAGATTTTTTTAACCCTTCTAACATGATATAAAGTGCAGCAGAATAAAGACCCATTGGGTATACTTGATCCTTAATCAAATGCTCCTTTCCAGATTCGTTACCAGGAAAATGGTTTTTTAATGTATGAAGTACGTCCAATAATTTATCATTAAATTCTTTAGCTTCTTCTGAACTCTTTAAATCTGAATAGGCTTGCTCTAATTGCTTAAGCCTTAACTCATCTTTTTCAGTAACTTTCTTACCTGATTTTATTTTTTCGGAATTTTTATTAGATTCCTTCTCAAAAGAAATATTCAGTCTTAGAAGCTTACTATCGAGTAGCATTATTGGATCTTGGCTTATGATTTCTTCAATCCTTGATCTCAAATATCTATTTGGTGATATTTGTCCTAGAGGGTTTATGTTAACTCTAGGTTTCAAAATAAAATCAAATAATTCGTTAATATTAAAATCAAATATAGACCATAAATTTTTTGCGTATTCACTAAAAAACAATGGCGTTTCGTCTGATAAGACACCCATAAAACTGCTTTGTGGCGGCCTATCTTCTGACTTATTCACAATAAAAGCTGTCTCAGAGTAACTCAGCTTTTCACGGCGAGAAAATCTTATAAATTGCTCAATGTCTTTGAAGTAAAAGTCATTCGATTGTCGTGCTTGGTAAAGCTTTCGCTGATCACCAATTAAACGACATAGCACTCCAAGTACAGTTGTTAAACTGATTTCACGAATGTCAGTAATATTTGATTTTGATGTAGCCTTGAATTTTCTAGGATTATTTTTATTAATGGGTTGCTCATCACTGCCATCTAAAAATGAATTCTGCCAACAAGACTCATAGACAATGTAAATAACCATCCTATATTCCTTCAAAATAGACGGCGTATTCTCCATTTTTCGCTTCAGAGATATTAGAAGGCGAATGCTTGATTCGCATCATATCTCTGCCAACCATGCCATCGTTATAATCAACCATAATCTCTTCAACAAACATAAAGCCTTTCGCTTGCCGTATCGACAATCTTTTAAGTATTTCTAACGTTTCATTGATCAGAACACCGACGGCTGCACTATTAAGCAAAATACCTGCTTCACCTTTATTAAAAATAGAGCCTCTTCTGACATAGTTTTTATGATATACAGCTTTTGCATCGACAATACTGTCTATTGATTTTATGAAATGAGTTAACTGCTCAGCCAATTTCACACCGTCTTCATTTTTATCGATTCGCATTGCACATCTACTATAGTCTTCACTCAATGATATAAATTGTAGTTGCTCAATACTTATTGAACCATAGCCAATGTACTCAGTATCACCAAAAGTGGTTTTAGAAAACATCGATGTACTTTTTTCAGTTCCTGATTTTGTTTTTTCTTTTTCTTTACTTCCTGATCTCCCCATTTGTTCATAATTTCCATTCCCTAGCTGGTCTTGAAAATCGGTAAGCAATAATGGACTCGTCCTTTTATTCTCCGTTTTAGGGATTACATAACCCCTAATTAACCCAGTTAGTGAGCAAAGTAATTTATCCATATTCTGGACAATTTCCGGGCTTTGCAAATCTACAAATTCCTCTCTAAACAAATGATGCTTTATACAGTTGGCACTAATATACAGAGGTGTTTCTTTGAAATTTATATTTTGAGGCTCTTTGTATTTAGGGTTTCCATCATCCCAGTAACCTTTTATATTCGTGTAGCCCCTCAATTTCGGCATTGAATGGTTATTTATCGACTTTGATTTTCCTTCAATATCAATTACTAGCTCAGTTGGGCCGTTCCAGTTAACAGCACCGTGCCCACGGGCAACCGCCTTAAAATCCACACTTTTAATGCCGGTTATTTTTTGCATATTTCATTCCTCGTTTGTTGTTAATTGCTTGATTGATATTGCGCCAATAGGCTGTTTATCACAGATAGCGTAGTAAATTGCCTCACTATGCTGTTCTTTCTCACCGCCTACATTATCGAGATCACTTTTTGTGTAACTCAAGTAAATAGGAAGCTCTGGATCTCTGGCATACCCCTCTATGACTTTGCAGCGAAGCAACATTTTGTTTGCAGGTATACCTTTTACTGGATGAGAGTTATCAATGTTTCCATGTTTTTTGGCCATGTGATTAATCAAATCCAAATTTCTTACCCTGTTTAAATCTTCAGTTAAGTTATCAATGTCTTCTTTTTCATTAGATGTTATTGAATAAGCATATTGATCAGTAAACTTAGGATGGTTAGGGTCATTCATGTCACAAACTGCCATTTGCACAAACCTGTTATCACCGCGTAACGAATTTTTACTGATCTTAGCCCTGCCGTTTTCTTGTACTTTTTTGGGTGGAATTGTGATGGGATCAATGACTTTTAAATTGATTAGTTCCACGCTCTTCTTAAACGAAGCGATTAAATCGGACGCTATAAATTTTCTGCCGTTATCAGACTTATGGAATTGTTCATAAAGTTTGTAGAGCTTAGGCAAGGTAAACGCTTGTTCGCCTAATTCTGCCTGTAGTAACTGATACCATGCTTTGGTAGCACCAAAAGTAAACATACGAGACAAAAATCGAGCTGCTGAACCCGTACCTTTACCTTGGTGTATAGGCTCTGGTACGGCTATACAATACATATTAACGTTTTTGTTTAAGCCAAAGCGGTCAAGCCGCCCTAAACGCTGTAAGCAATCTTCGGCATTGGTTATTTCCGTCACCATCGCGTCACAAGAAATATTCAAAGACGCTTGCACAATCGGACCACTGCGTAACACATCAAATTTTCGGGTTCCGTCTTTTTTAAAAGATTCGTAAACCTCCTTAAACCATTTTTGTTTATCACTTTTCTTAAATTTGGAATGCAATAACACCGAGTTTTCTTCTTTGTTACGAATAAAGCTTTTTTGCGCGGTTATCGCCGTATTGCTAATAACAAAAGTGTTGGTTTGGTGGGACTGGTATAGCGGATTACTCTCATCCTGCTTGGTTTCGTCATATACCTCGAATTCTATTCGGTAGGTGCTGGGGTTAAATGAAGGCATGGTGATAATGTATTTTGGGTCAATTTTCAGCACCTGCTGACAATAAAAATAATGCGGTGTCGCTGAAACCAAAAGCGTATTAGCCTGTGCTGCTTGTTGCTGTTTACATTCAATCAACTCAGCGAACAGCAAATTAAACGCGGGCATGTTGATATATTCGTGAAATTCATCAAACACCACATGGGCATTAAGATAATTGATGAGCGAATTAGCTTTGGTATGGGTAATAATCGCGCCGAATATTTGATCTATGGTGGTGATGACGATATCGCCGGAAAAATACTCTTTTTCTGGTGTAGGCTTATCCCATTTATTCGTGTATTTAAACTCGCCGGTATTAATTTCTATTTTTGCATTCGGTAAGTATTGTTCAGAGATCAATTCATGGAATAAACCCTGGCAAACCTGCACCCTGGGACAAATCCAAATCAGTTGCTGGGCGTTTTTTAATTTTGCCCATTCCAGAGCAATTTTAGTTTTCCCGCAACCCGCCGGCCCCGCCAAAACGGCAACGCCCTGAGCTTTAACAAGCTGATTGGCAATCTCACTTTGTTTGTTACTGCGCTCGCCAGTTGGAAAATACGTTAAACAGGCTTCAATATGAGAACAAAGTGTAGATTCCAGCGATAACAACTCATCAACTAACGTATTAAGGCTGTTGTTTTTGATATGTTTATGTAAGTCAGACGGACTAAGTGCCGAAACCCAGCGATCCGCTGAAATGACGCAGGTACGCATAACATTATTGTCTGCATTATGCTGAATTTGTGCGGGATACTTTTCAAGGCTATCTTGAGCGTCGTATTTTTTATAATACGGTAACAGCAATCCATCTAAGGTCTCAATGGCATCTAAATCAATTTCTTCATTGAAAATTTTAGAAATAACCGATTCTTCAAGCGTTCGATACTTTGCATCCAGCGTACATAGGGTTTTCAGTAATTGAGTTACCTTTGCCAATAACTCGGCAAAGCTTAAGTCTTTGAGGTTACTATTCAGCTTTTTGTAAATATCACCATAATTTACAAAGTCTTTTTCTTTGCGAAATGGCTTGGCGTGGTGCCAATAAATAACATGTTTGATGGATTTTTTGTTATCGGTATTGATCTGCTTTAGCGCAATGTTATCGAGTAACTGGTAAAGCAATACAGAAACCTCATTATGCCGAGGATGTTTATCAAAACTAAATTTCGTATCATCAATATGTTGGCCGTCTTCCGCTACAAAGTCTTTTTTCTTCGGGTTTCTTACCCAATCTTGAAAGCACGGGTCTATTTTGCCTAAATCGTGTAAACAACCTGCGACAAAAGTGGCAATTGTCTGTTTATTTTGGTTAGGCATCAATCGGTTATGCAGCTGTTCCGCCATATAGCCCACAGCAAACAAATGTTCAGCCAGCGGTTGCAAATGGGTATTGGCATACAAGAAATTAGGGTTAGGTTTGTCGGTTGATATGTCCATGAATAACTCTTTAGTGGTAGTGTTTACGGGTACAATGCCCTGCGGATTAAATTGATCTCGATTGCCCACCACCCACACCAACTCACTCCGGCTCCTCGACCGTATCCAATGGCAAGACACGGCGGTATTTTTAGTAGCGGTTTTACGCAACAGGGTTTTAACGGCAATCAGGCCGTCTTCGGTAATAATGGTTTGCCAAGTGTTGTCACCAATCCGGTTGGCAAAAGCATCCAGTACACGGCGGGTGCGGTTCAGGGCTTTTTTCTGGCACTGGCTCACAAAAGTCACCATCATGACCAGTCTTCCCGCAACGCTTGTTGTTTCACCTGCTCAAACATAAAATCCAGTGCTTTGTGTTCAGTGAATTTCTGCAAAATTTGCTGGCGAAATTCCTGTTCACTCATTTTTTCTTTGGCGCATACAAACGCCCAAGGCAACACAATGGCATCTTTAATCAAATCCGCGACATCAAACACCAATGCGCCGCGCCGTGTTTTGCCGTGCATGACTGCGAAGCCATGCGGTATGCCCAACACCCACAGCGTGGTGGCAGCCAAACCATAGGCTAAATAATTGCCGTGGTTTAAAAAGCCATTGGCAATGTCGTTGCCTTGGTGGTCGCGGGTAAATTCGCCTTGTTGGGTGGCTTTGGCAGCGTAGCGATAGAGCTGTTTGGTGAGCAAAGCCTCGCGCAGCAAGAGGTCGCCCACTTTTTGGGCGGTGTCGATTTGCGTGGCGTAGCCATCCAGCGCGGGGCTGATGCTGGCATCATCAACATAAAAGTTTTCCGCTTTAAGTTCGCGGTCTTTGCCCCAGATGCGTTGCAGATACTCAAGCCGTGCGTGTTGAAAACGTTTGGCAACATCAAGGCGCTGGGCATCATCAAACCAGAATTTGAGCCAGCCTTGAATGTATTCCGTGGGGCGGTATTCGCTTTGCGGCGTGAACCATTCAATTTCAACGCCGCTGAATAACGGCGTACCGCCACCGCCACAAAATCCGACTAACACCCCCGCACTGGCGAGCATCCTCATGGCGGCTTGAGTGATGGACGTACCCGTGCCGAGCAACACCACGGTGGTGTTGGCAATGGGGATGTTCCAGTAGAGATTTTCTTCTTTGGCTTCGGTCAAATACAACACCCGCCCGTCTTTTTGCATGACGCGGCATTTTTCTAAGTAGTAGATGTTGGCGCGTTTAGAATGCAGTATTGCTTTTAAGTCGGTTAATGCCTCCATATTCACCTACTTCTCATAGAGGGCTGGAGATAGCACTGCAAAATAGGTTTAGTCAATTGAAGTACCCGAAAAATTATTTAACTATAGTAGTTATGCCTAGAAAAACAATCTGGCGTAAACAGTATTGTCATAAAGACGAAAAGTTTCTTAAATCCAATCTACCTAACAATCCAGGAGATTAATATCGGCATCCTAAAATAATTTTTACTGAAATGATGTGAACTATTTCACATTCGGGGAAAGACTTATGATTATTTTAGACACCTGCATTGATTTGCATTAAATTGCATCACCTGAAAATCGTTTACTTGCGCCTATACGAACTAAAGGATACCTAATAGCGCGCCATATAGGCTTTTGGTTTTATAATGACCGCTTTCTTAAATCAGCATTGCAAGAGCATGACCCCAGTTAACCAACCCCATAGTATTTTTACACTCGCCGTTCCGCAAAAAAAAGATCCGGTTATACGCTGGTCTGGATTGGTTGGCTGTGCCGATTCGTTAGCAATTGCCACGGCTATTCAAGGTACCGAAGCTTTGTTTGTCATCGTCACCGAAGACAACCAGTCCGCGTTGCGCTTGGAACACGAACTGGCATTTTTCTTGACACAGCAATATCCCATCCTGCATTTTCCCGATTGGGAAACCTTGCCTTACGATGTGTTCTCCCCCTTACCGGAAATTATTTCAGATCGTCTCAAAGCTTTGGCTTTACTGCCACAAGTTAAACGCGGTGCATTGGTGGTGTCGGTGGCGACACTGTTGCACCGTTTAGCCCCGCGTGAACATGTATTGGCCAACAGCTTTGTGTTGGCCACGGGCGATCAATTTAATCTGGAGCTGAATCGCATCAAACTGGAAAGCGTTGGTTATGAATGTGTGTCGCAAGTGATGCAACATGCTGAATTTGCAGTGCGTGGCTCGATTATTGATTTGTTTCCGATGGGCAGCAAAGTGCCGTTTCGGATTGAGTTATTTGATGATGAGATCGAATCCATTAGGACGTTTGACCCAGAAACCCAACGTACCTTAGAAAAAATTACGCAAATTCAATTATTTCCGGCGCGGGAATTTCCGTTTACGGATGCCGCGATCAAACTGTTTCGACAATCCTTTCGGGCGCAATTCCCACAAGCCTCTTTAAAAAACCGTTTATACGTGGATGTCAGCAACGCCATTGCGCCGGGTGGCATTGAGTATTATTTGCCGTTGTTTGTTGAACGCACGGCGACCTTATTTGATTATTTGCCCGCCTCAACGGTGTTTGTATTGCCGGAAAATTTTGGCGCTATCGCAGAATCATTCGACCGCGAAGCCGAAGAACGCTACGACCAACGCAAATACGATCCAGAACGCCCCTTGTTGCCACCCGTACAATTGTTTTTAAATGCAGGGGAATTGCAACAAAAAAGCCAAGCCTTTGCGCGGGTGACATTAGATCGCACAGCTACCGAGCTGACCACACCCTTACCTGAAATCAGCATCAACGCCAAGCTGAAAGCGCCTGCACAAGCGTTACAGCATTTTATGGCGACGTTTACCGGCAAAATCCTATTTGTCGCGGAAACGGCTGGTCGGCGTGAAGGGCTGATTGAAAAGCTCCAGCAGCATAAAATCCCCGTCAAATCGGTTGTCGATTGGCAGGGGTTTTTAAACGCCGATGCCCGCGCGTGTATCGTCGTCGCACCAATGGATCAGGGTTTATTGCTACAAGACCCCGCCATCGCCATCATCACCGAAACCCAGCTCACTGGTGAAAAAATACAGCAACGTCGCCGCCGTCGCCGCGCTGGAGTGCGTGAGCTGGAAAACATGATCAACAACCTGAATGAACTTACGGTGGGGTCGCCCGTCGTGCATCAGGAACATGGGGTTGGGCGGTATTTAGGCCTACAGATTTTGCAGTTTGGCGGCATTGAGGCCGAGTTTTTGGCACTGGAATATTCCAACAACGACAAGCTCTACGTGCCGGTTTCGTCCTTGCATCTCATTGCCCGTTATACTGGCGTAAGTCCTGAAAATGCACCCTTGCACAAGCTGGGTGGCGAGCAATGGAGTAAAGCCAAGAAAAAGGCGATTGAACGCATCCATGATGTTGCGGCGGAATTGCTGGAAATTCACGCCAAACGCGCCGCCAAAGCAGGTCATGCGTTTACTATTGACGATACAGAATACGCGGTTTTTGCCGATGCGTTTCCGTTTGAAGAAACCCCCGACCAACAAACCGCTATCGAAGCGATTCTGGACGATATGCGGAGTAATCAGCCGATGGATCGGGTTATCTGCGGCGATGTTGGTTTCGGCAAAACCGAAGTGTCGATGCGCGCGGCGTTCATTGCTGTACAAAGTGGTAAACAAGTGGCGGTATTAGTGCCAACCACACTGTTGGCGCAACAGCATTACCAAAACTTCCGTGACCGCTTTGCCGATTGGCCGGTACGCATTGAAGTCATGTCGCGCTTCGTCACACCCAAACAGCAAAAAGCCATTAACGAAGATCTGGCGCAAGGCAAGGTCGATATTGTGATCGGCACGCACGCCTTGTTGTCCAAAGAAATCCAGTACAAGGCACTGGGTCTGGTGGTGATTGATGAAGAACACCGCTTCGGCGTGCGCCAAAAAGAACATTTTAAAAAAATCCGCCACGAACTGGACATGCTCACCCTCACCGCCACACCCATCCCACGCACGCTGAATATGGCGATGTCTGGCCTTCGTGACATTTCCATCATTGCCACGCCGCCGCCGAATCGCCATGCCATCAAAACCTTTGTCAGTGAATGGGTGGACGCGCAAATCCAAGAGGCTTGCCAGCGTGAAATCAAGCGCGGCGGGCAGGTGTTCTTTTTGCACAATGACGTCAAAACCATGCCGAAAATGGCGCTGGAGTTGGCGAAACTGCTCCCCGATGCGCGCATTCAATTCGCGCACGGACAAATGCCGGAACGGGAACTCGAACAGATCATGCTGGACTTTTATCACCAGCGCTTTAATGTGCTGCTCAGCACCACCATCATCGAAAGCGGCATCGACATCCCCAGCGCCAACACCATCATCATCAACCGCGCCGACAAACTGGGTCTGGCGCAATTGCATCAACTGCGCGGACGGGTCGGACGTTCGCACCACCGTGCCTATGCCTACCTGATCGTGCCGCCCAAAAAACTGATGAGCACTGATGCGGTCAAACGCTTGGAAGCCTTGGAGGCGTGTGGCGATTTGGGCGCAGGCTTTATGCTGTCCTCCAACGACATGGAAATCCGTGGCGCGGGTGAATTGTTGGGTGATGACCAAAGTGGCCAAATCCACGAAATCGGTTTTACGCTGTACACCGAATTGCTGCAACGCGCCGTGAATGCCCTCAAATCCGGTAAACAACCTGCCTTAAACACACCAATGGAAAGCCCTGCGGAAGTCGATTTACAGTCTGCGGCCTTGATACCGGAAGACTATTTACCGGACATCCATGCACGGCTGGTGTTATATAAACGCATCGCTAATACGGTTAACACCGATGAATTGCGGGAATTGCAAGTGGAAATGATTGACCGTTTCGGAATGCTGCCTGAGCAGGTGAAAACCTTGTTTGCAGTCACCGAGCTAAAGCAAGCCGCCATTAAATTAGGCATTAAGAAAATCGAGGCCAATGCGGCGGGCGGGCGCTTGATTTTCAGTAGCGAACCTGCGATCAATACCGTTGCCTTGATTACTCTGATCCAGACTGAAGCGGCGGTTTATAAATTTGATGGTGGGGATAAATTGAAGTTTATTAAGGCATTTATGACCACGCAGGAGAAAGTTGAGTTTGTTTGGGGATTGCTGAAAAAGTTGGAAAGTGAGGGTTGATCCCTTGGTTCGCAACCCAAGTTGCGAACCAAGAAAAAACACCCTACAGTTAGCTGCCGCATGGGTATATCATCATTTTGATTTTTTTACATATTATTCATTAACAGGATTAAGATTAGTCCCCTCGTCAATCAAAACAGGTTGAGGAACCAATCGCCATAATTGACATGCGCCGTTCTCCCAATCAGAACCAGGATTCAGGGATATTCTGTTCCCACAGTGATCAGCATCTAAATATTGCCCCCCATGTTTTAACTGAAGTCGGTTCCATCCATTACCTGCTGGCACCAGTCGCCAAAGTTGGCAAGCGCCATTCTCCCAATCAGAGCCAGAATTCAAAGACATTACGTTTCCGCAGTGATCAGCATCTAAATATTGATCCCCATGTTTTAACTGGAGTCGATTCCATCCACCACCTGCTGGCACCAGTCGCCATAGTTGACATGCGCCATTTTCCCAATCAGAACCAGGATTCAGGGTTATTTTGTTCCCACAGTGATCGGCATCTAAAAATTGACCTCCGTGCTTTAACTGGAGTCGATAGTATTGCCCTGCTTCAACATTTTGGGTGATAAAAAATTGTCCAATGAAACATAAACTAAAAACAATGAAGATAGATAGCCGTGTCAAAGATAAAATCTTGGATAATGCTATACCAGCTAAAGGCTGCGAGGTGCTGCGGGCATTTGGACAGCGAATGCCCGTGTGTGATGAATTATTCATGGTAATCTCCTTTGAGTAGGTTGTGGATTATTTCACAGTCTGCCACCATCCTTTACGCTCTTGGTCTTCTGGCGTTAAGCGTAATTTCAGATTTCTTCTTACAGATTATTTGCTCTCTATCCTTCGCGCTAACAAACCCAATCAATTCCGCAATGCTGGACTAATTTTGGCGGATAAGGAGCGCCGGGGGATACGTCGATCCAACGACATCTAAAAGCCCAACATCGGCGCGCACTGATCCGATCAGAAAAAATGGTGGCCGCCGGTTGAATAAAACCTATAGCACGAAAGCCTTCAATAGCCGTATAGTTGTAACCGCTTAACTGATGCAAGGATGCTTCAGCGGTAAATCCTGGGATATTCATTTCAAGTACCTCTTGAGTGAGTTAATGATCACAGC
>JABFRM010000245.1 GCA_013141155.1 Methylococcaceae bacterium
TAATGACTAAAGTATATAACGTTGCGGTAGTAGGGGCGACTGGTGCAGTTGGTGAGGCAATGCTGTCCATTTTGGAAGAACGCAATTTTCCGGTGGGCGAAGTTTATGCTTTGGCGAGCAAACATTCCGCGGGAAAGCGTATTGCTTTTAAAGGCGGCTCTTTGGTGGTTAAAGATTTAGCAGAATTTGATTTTTCTAAAGCGCACATCGGTTTGTTTTCCGCAGGGGGATCGGTTTCGGCAGAATATGCGCCGAAAGCTGCGGCGGCCGGATGTGTGGTGATTGATAATACCTCGCATTTTCGCTATGACGAGGATATTCCGCTGGTGGTGCCGGAGGTTAATCCTGAAAAAATTGCGGATTATAAAAATCGCGGTATTATTGCCAATCCCAATTGTTCGACCATCCAGATGTTAGTGGCACTAAAACCCATTTATGATGCCGTGGGTATTGCGCGTATTAACGTCTGCACCTATCAGGCAGTTTCTGGTACTGGCAAAAAAGGCATTGAGGAAGTGGTTAAACAAACTACGCAAATGTTAAGTTTTAAACCGATTGAAGCCCATGTCTACCCTAAACAAATCGCGTTTAATGTGTTGCCGCAAATTGATGTGTTTTTAGAAAACGGCTATACCAAGGAAGAAATGAAAATGGTCTGGGAAACGCAGAAAATTTTGGGTGATACTGCCGTTACCGTTAATGCGACAGCGGTGCGCGTGCCGGTATTTTATGGGCATTCTGAAGCCGTGCATATAGAAACACGGGCTAAAATTACGGCGGAAGCAGTGCGTGCCTTGTTAGCAAAAGCACCGGGTGTGACGGTTGTTGATACCCGACAAAATGGCGGTTATCCGACGGCAGTAACAGATTCTGCCGGACATGACAATGTTTTCGTAGGTCGTATCCGCGAAGATATTTCGCATCCGCAGGGTATTGATTTATGGGTGGTGGGCGATAATGTCCGTAAAGGTGCCGCATTAAATAGCGTACAAATTGCTGAAGAGCTGGTAAAAAATTACATCTAGGCTAAGCTTGTCCTAATAATTGGCAACTGTCAATAAGCACTTGGTCATTAATGTAAGGAGAGAAAATGCGCAATTTAACTAAAACTTTAGTAGCGGTCTCGTTGTTGACATCTACTAGCGTTCATTCCTTAGGTATAGGGGGTATCAAGTTGCGTTCCGCATTAAATCAAAAATTAAATGCGGAAATTGCCTTAGTCACTTCGGGTGGCGAAAGTGTTGGCGATATTAAAGTCAAACTTGCCTCACCCGCTAAATTTGATGAAGCCGGGGTTCCTTGGAGTTATTTCCTTAGCAAAATAAAATTCACGCCTGTCGCTAAGGATGATGGCTCAGTAGTTGTAAAATTGACTTCAGATGAAGCGTTAAAAGAACCTTATCTGGATTTTTTATTGGAAGTGACTGGCGCGAGTGGTGATTTATTTCGTGAATTCACGGTATTGGTTGATCCACCGGCGACTTATAATCAGCCCGCTATTCAGGTTGCGCCTTCTGTAGCGGCTGACCGTGGATTGGCAAATAATTTTCCGGCACCAGTTAATCAGGCAGAATCGGTTTTGCAAGAAAGCAATGCAATAGGTATGCCGGATGCTATTGACGGAGGCTATAGCGCGATCAGTGAATATGGCCCCGTGCGTAAAGGCGATACCATTCGTAATATTGCTAATAGAATCAAACCTGATGATGTTTCGAATGCACAGATGGTCATGGCTATTTATCAAGCAAATCCACATGCCTTTTCCATCCCCAATGTCAATGCGTTAATGGCGGGTAAAATGTTAGCCGTTCCTGAACGTGATGTAGCGTTGAAATTGACACAGCGGCAAGCCTCAGCCGCCGTTAGGCGGCAACGAGTGCTCTGGCATAAAGGTGTAAATGATGCCAGCGCGAATGATAAGCCAAAGCCTGCTGTTATTGAATCTAAATCTGCCCCTGTGCAACCTAAACCAGCGGACAGTGAGGTTGCAACAACTTTAGAGCCGACTAAGCAATTAAAATTAAATCCGCCGCCGGAAGAGGCGATGGCAGCGCTTGCTGGTAAGGATAACAATAAGGTTCCTGCTGAGGAAAATACGGCGAGTACTGACGCTGCATCCACCGATGTGGCCTTGGAGGATGCTGGGTTAAAACAGCGTTTTGATAAAATGGAGCAGCAATTGCTCATGATGCAAAAAATGCTGGAATTAAAAGACGCACAACTGGCTACTTTGCAAAACCAAAATAAACCCTTGCCGGTTAATGTAGAAAAAGTACCCAGTGTAGCAGAGCCTTTAGCGCCACAGCCTATTGCAGAAGCTGTTTCGGTAAATCCTTTGGCGCCTCAGTCTGCGGTAGAAACCAAGCCTGTGTCGGAAGTCGTTGTGAAGCCTTTGGCAACGGCTACGCCAGTTGTTAAAGCTGCGCCGGTAATACAAAAAACCGTCGTGACAGATGTTTTAGCCAATCCGTTTGCAGATTATTATTGGTTGGCGGGTGGGCTTGGTGGCAGTTTACTCGCGGGCGCTTTGGGCTGGATGTGGTGGCGTAAGCGTAAAGTGGAGCAGGCCGTTGATACTGAAAGTATGTTTGCTTCAGCCAGTCAAATTAGCTTGCCGGATGTCGAAAAAGAGGTGGAGGTACCGACGAATAATGCCACTGGTTATGATGTTGCGGTTGTAGGGGATAGTGCCTTTTTGAGTGAATTTACGCCCAGTGAATTTGATGCTTTTGAAACGGATCAGACCGAAATTGATCCTTTATCAGAAGCTGATGTTTACTTGGCTTACGGACGTTATCAGCAAGCAGAAGAATTAATTCGTCAAGTGATTGTTGAACATCCAAGCCGTGATGAATGTAAATTGAAGTTGCTGGAAATATTCCATACCAGTGAAAATAAGCAACAGTTTGATCAATATGCGCAACAGCTTATGCAGGAAGGTAAACAAGCTGATAAAGCGTTTTGGGCTAAAGTTGTTGAGATGTCTAATGAGTTTACTTCTGGTTCCGGTCTTTTAATGGGGCTTGGGGAAGAGGGCGCATCGACATCTGATGTGAGTATGAAAATAGCAGAACGCCCGCTGCTGATCGACACTGAGTTTAAACCTGCTACGGACGATTTTGATTTAGATACATTTTCTAGTGATGATAGTGCTAAAGTGATAACGGCTGTTAATTCAACGGCAGTTTTTTCAGAACAAGATCATGATTTGGCTTTGGATGAGAGTGAGTTTGCCGTTACGGAAGATGTGTCAACTTATAAAGGTGAGTTGGATTTTGATTTAGATGCTTTTGCAACAGAGTCTTTTTCGTTACAGGACGAAACCGCCACCGTCATTCATGAAGAAGCTACTGATAATGACTTTAGCGATCTTGATTTTGATTTAGAGGCATTTGACAGCAAAGTAAATACAGTGGCGATCCAAAACCCTGACAAGGGTAAAGTGGACTTTTCTGTGTCGGAAATTGATGGCTTGGAGTCATTCGGTGAATCTATAAAAAATTCAACGCTTCAAGATGATGATTTGAGTGCAGCTTTTGCAAATCTTGAAAAAGAGACGCCTGATAGCTTTGATTTTGTTTTAGATCGGGGGGAGCATAAGACCGCTGGTGACTTTAAGGTTAATAATGATGAGGACGCGGCGTATCATGATTTTGATTTTTCGGATGCGAATATTAATTTGAAGACAGCGCCAGCCGTTGATGATAAAAATTTGGACAGTGACGATATTGAAAGCTTTGACTTCAATTTTGATTTTAATCCCTCCGTCGATGCTACAAAAAAGTTCGATAAGCTGCTTGATCCGGCTGAAGTGAGTGATTTAACTGATAGCGACAATGTTTTTGAAACCAAGGTGAATTTAGCTAATGCTTATGTAGATATGGGCGACGTAGCTGCGGCTAAAGTTATTGCTAACGATTTATTAAAAGGTACCGCAGAACAAAAAAAAGCCGGGCAGGAAATACTTGAAAAAATCAGTTGAGAAGCGCTTCTGAATTGATACAATCAACAACGCTGTAGTATTTTGGCTTAAATGTGCATTTACTTGTGATCGGCAAGCGGTAGATTTTCTTTGATACGTTCTCGGCAATCGCGTGATATTCGTCAGTAAATAGCTTATTTTTCAAAAAAATCAGCTAGATAAAAGATTATTTTTGATATGGCTGTGCAAAAAATTAAACCGGAAGAAAAAGTGTCTAAAAAACAGATTATTGGTACTATTCTGGCTGCTGTCTTATTGGTGCTGGGGGGGGCTGGGGCTGGATATTATTTTGTTATGCGTGGCAGCGCTGCTGAACAGTTTAATGCTAATCACCAGCAATCGCATTTACAAATTGCCGAAACTAATTCAAAACAACCGGTTGTCGCGCAAGATTTTATTTATTTTGATTTGACGCAACCGATGATTGTGAATTTTCCGAAGGGTTCAGGTGCTAGATTTCTGCAAATTTCGGTTTCTTTTTTAGCAGACAGTAAAGCTGCGGCGTCTTTAAAAAAACATGAGCCGATGGTGCGTAATAACTTGATGATGAAAATTAATGCTCAAAATCCTGAAGAGTTAAAAACGAAAGTGGGTAAAGAAGCTTTAAGGGCGTTGCTGTTGGAAGAAGTTAATCAAATTATGCTTAAAATGGCTGCGGGTGGCCGCGTTGGCGAGGTATTTTATACTGCGTTTGTGATGCAATAATCATGGCTAAAGCGGATTTATTGACACAAGATGAAATTGACGCGCTGTTGCATGGCGTTAACGAAGG
Source organism: Methylococcaceae bacterium (assembly GCA_013141155.1). Lineage (GTDB taxonomy): Bacteria > Pseudomonadota > Gammaproteobacteria > Methylococcales > Methylomonadaceae > SXIZ01. The sequence goes on from JABFRM010000245.1 coordinate 4,755, forward strand.
TGATATTGAGATTGAAACGGATGCTGCTGATGATAGCCTAGCGCGGCCTTACAATTTTAATAGTAAGGAACGGATTGTCCGCGGGCGAATGCCTACACTGGAGATGATTAATGAGCGCTTTGTACGCTATTTTCGGATTAGCATATTTAATTTTTTACGGCGTACAGCTGATATTTCTAATTCAGGCATACAAATTCAAAAATTTTCCGAATATGTGCAAAGTTTATATATCCCTACCAATTTAAATATCGTCCGTTTCTCGCCCCTGCGCGGACGCGGACTGATAGTAATGGAGCCGCGTTTGGTCTATACCGCTGTTGACAATTTTTTTGGCGGCGGGGGACAGTTTTATAACAAAGTTGAAGGTCGGGAATTTACACCGACTGAAATGCGCATTATTCGCTTAATGGTGGATATGATTTTTAAAGATCTCAATGAAGCTTGGCGACCTGTCATAGATATGGCGTTTGAGTATTTGGGTGCGGAAGTGAATCCGCAATTCGCCAATATTGTCAGTCCTTCGGAAATTGTGGTTATTTCTACTATCCATGTGGAATTGGAGGGCGGTGGTGGTGACATTAATATCATTATGCCCTATTCTATGATTGATCCAATTCGGGATCTGTTGGATGCCGTGGGCAGTGATCGGGGTGATGAAGCGGATGGTCGTTGGCAGGAATCCTTGAAAAAAGAGGTCATGCGATCTAAGGTGGTGCTTAACAGTACTTGGGTTGAAAAAGTGGTCTTGGTTAATGATGTCATGCAGTTGAAAAAAGGCGATGTTATTCCCATTGACATGGCGGATATGGTTGTTGTAAAAGCGGAAGGTGTGCCGATTTTTTTCGGTAAAGTTGGTGTATCGGACGGCAATTATGCGGTGCAAATTCTTGAAAAAATTACGCAGGATAATAATTAATTGGTTTGAGGGGTGTCCTTTAAGCCAAGACGCGCAAGTGATTGTAACGTTGATGATGAGAGTATAACGGTAGGCACAATAACCATGAGTGAAGATAAGTTAGATGGGGCGTGGGGCGAGCCTTTAAAGGGACTGTCAGAGGTGGGCGTAGATGCCGATTGGGGCGATGCGTTAAAAGAGCAGGCCAGTGCCGAGCGATATACGTCGGCACGTTTTCAAGAGTTGGGCGAGGGTGCTGGTGGACGCCCGTTACCTACTGGCGATGAAATTAAGATGGATGTCATCTTGGATATTCCAGTCACTATTTCTATGGAAATAGGGCGTACTCAGATAAGCATTAGAAATCTATTGCAATTAAATCAAGGGTCTGTCGTTGAGTTGGATCGTTTCGCTGGTGAGCCGATGGATGTGTTGGTTAATGGCACCTTGATAGCCCATGGTGAAGTGGTGGTGGTTAATGATAAGTTTGGGATTAGATTAACGGATGTCATTAGTCCCTCGGAACGTGTCAGAAAGTTAGGTTGATGCCAAGGTTTTTTGACTTTGGGGGTGTTTTGCCCACTATAGTTCGCCTGCGGTGTAAAAAGCCTTGCCATGCGTTTAATTAATTCTAAGCGAGTGGTCATTATGCGCCTCAATCTGGTTGGCAGAGTGTTGTTGGGTTGTTTTGGATGTGTCCAGAATGCTGGCGCCACTCTGGGCGATAAAAAAATGCTTGGGCAATCCGTATCTGAACTTTCTGCACTGAATATGTTTAACTGGCTGATCGCTTTAGTCATAGTGCTGTGTTTGTTTTTCGTTTGTGTCTGGATGCTACGTAAACTCAATAGTGTCAATGGACAATCGGCTACCGCCAAAATGCGGATTGTGGGTGGAGTTGCGCTAGGCTTACGAGAAAAAGTGGTGTTATTGCAAGTTGGATCTAAGCAACTGGTTTTGGCAGTTACCCCTGGGCGTATCGAAACCTTGACTATTTTAGAGGGGGATGCGTGTTTGACTACTATGACACCGGCTATTCATGCGCCTCTGGATACGCAGTTTGCCCAAAAACTGATGCAGGCATTAAAAGGCCAGTCGCATGAGTAAGTTAATGCGTTTTTTCGCAATTGCGGTGTTGGTAACTTTATTGCCAGATGCCAGCGCTCTAGCCTCTACGGGTATCCAGGCCGTGACGGTCACGACCAATGCTAATGGCGGACAAACATACAGCGTCACCATTCAGATTCTAGCGTTAATGACGCTGCTGACACTATTGCCAGCCATGCTCTTAACCATGACCTCTTTCACCCGCATCATGATTGTATTGGGTTTGTTGCGGCAGGCATTAGGCACAGGTCAAGCGCCGAGCAATCAAGTATTGTTAGGCTTATCGTTGTTCCTAACCATTTTCATTATGATGCCAGTATTTGAAAAGGTAAATATTGATGCGGTGCAGCCATATATGGCGGAAAAGATTGATGTGACCGAAGCCATTGAAAAAGCCTCGCAACCGTTTCGATTGTTTATGTTGAAACAGACGCGCGAGGCGGATATTGAATTGTTTGTCAGGCTTTCCGGTAACAGTGCCTTGAACGGCCCTGAAGACGTGCCGTTTTCTATTTTATTGCCCGCTTATGTTACCAGTGAATTAAAAACCGCTTTTCAAATTGGCTTCCTCATATTCCTGCCGTTTCTGGTGATTGATCTGGTGGTTGCCAGCGTTTTAATGTCGATGGGAATGATGATGTTATCACCGATGATTATTTCACTGCCGTTTAAATTAATGCTGTTCGTATTGGCCGATGGTTGGTCGTTGATTATGGAAATGCTGGCGGCCAGTTTTTATGTTACACCTTAATGCTCAGGAGTCGTTATGACACCTGAAATTGTCCATACGGTTGTGCAGGATGCCATGTTGATTGCAGTTAAATTATCGGCACCTATTTTGATTCCTTCTTTAATCATTGGTTTGATTGTGGCAATGTTTCAGGCAGCTACGCAAATTAATGAATCAACTTTGTCTTTTATCCCTAAGCTTATTGTCATCGGCGGTGTTTTGATACTTGCAGGCCCTTGGATGTTGCAGATGTTTGTGGACTATTTTCAAGATTTGATTCGCGAAATTCCGACCTTAATCGGATAGAATCGTGGACTTTACCGAAGCGCAATTGCAAGCCTTGATTGCGTCATTTTTCTGGCCTTTAATAAGGATCAGCGCGCTATTTATTACCCTGCCTATATTCAGTATTAGTGAGGTTCCAGCGCGAGTGCGCATGATTTTATCCTTGGCAATTACCTTTCTGGTGATGCCGCTTATCCCGCCGCTACCTGCTTTAGAAATCTTTAGTTATACGGGTTTAATGGTAACCATACAGCAACTCTTTATTGGATTACTGAGTGGCTTTGTCTTGCAGATGGTCTTTTCGGCAGTGGCGCTGGGCGGACAGGGGGTGTCCAATGGCATGGGCTTAGGGTTTGCCGCCGTGATTGATCCGCAAGATGGACAACAAGTACCGGTGATTGCACAGTTTTATACGGTGACTTGTACCTTGGTGTTTATCAGTATGAATGCGCATTTATTGCTCATTGAAATGGTCGTGGATAGCTTTAAAAGTTTGCCAATTAGCGCTGAGGGATTAGGCAAAACCGAGTTATGGTCTATTATTAATTGGAGCAAACAGTTGTTATCGGCAGGGTTGTTATTATCTTTACCGGTTATGGCCAGTTTATTGTTTGTTAATATCAGTTTTGGCGTGGCAGCCCGCGCGGCGCCGCAGATACAGATTTTTTCAATCAGCTTTCCGGTGACGATTTTGGTGGGTTTGGTATTGATGTGGATGACGTTACCTAACGCTTTGGGTTTTTTTTCAAATGATCTGTTATTGGATGCTTATGACTTTATCGGGCAATTGCTTAGAGTGAGTCGTTAGGGTTGTTTTGGCACTACTGTTGTTATTTTGATGATGAATAGCCATGTCTGAAGATTCAGGGCAGGACAAAACCGAAGAACCTACCGGCAAACGCCTGGCAGATTCCCGTAAAAAAGGGCAAATAGCCCGTTCGCGCGAATTGAATACACTGATTATGTTGATTTTTAGTGCCACCTTGCTGTTAATGTGGGGCGCTAAAATGGGTGAAAGTTTGTTGAAAATTATGCACACTAATTTTGCCTTAAGCCGTGAAGCCATTTTTGATCCTGCCACCTTGATGGCATCCTTGAAAAGTGCGCTCCTGGATGGTTTTCTACTGATTGCACCCTTGGTTGGTGGTTTGTGTGTCGCGGCTTTTTTAGGGCCTTTGGCACTGGGTGGTTGGAATTTTAGTTGGGATGCGATTGCGCTGAATTTCGGTAAATTAAATCCGATTACCGGCTTACCGCGATTGTTTGGCCCTAAAGGGTTGATTGAGTTATTTAAAGCGTTATTAAAAATGACGTTAATCCTTATAGTTGCTTATATTTTGTTTAGGGGCTATTTACCTGAATTTGTGGATTTAAATCATGAACCGGTGCAGATTGCTATTATCCACACCGTAAAAATCATGTCCGAGGCGTTTTTATATTTAAGTTCGGCGTTATTGTTGGTGGCCATGCTGGATGTACCTTATCAGTTGTGGACGCATAATGAGCAACTAAAAATGACCAAACAAGAAGTGCGGGATGAGGCTAAGGAGTCTGATGGTAATCCTGAAGTCAAAGGTCGGATTCGGCGTTTGCAAATGGAAGCCGCACAAGGGCGTATGATGGCGGAAGTACCCAATGCAGATGTCATTGTCACTAACCCGACGCATTTTGCCGTCGCGCTAAAATACGACCCTGAGACTTCCGCCGCGCGGCGGGTGGTGGCAAAAGGCGCCGATTTGATTGCCCAGCAAATTCGGCAGTTAGCGACAGAAGCCAATGTGCCGTTACTTGCCTCCCCGCCATTGGCAAGGGCGTTGTATTACGCTACCGAATTGGATCAAGAAATACCTAAAGGTCTTTTTTTGGCGGTGGCACAGGTTTTAGCCTATATTTTCTCCCTAAAAACCGCCAAGGCACACGGACAACAGACACCCACGCCGCCGAAGAATATTGTTATTCCAGATGAATTTAAAATAGATTAAGGCGATGAAGAACTTATACATGGCTGGTGTGTCGTTGTTACGCATAAACAGTCAACCTGCGTTTGGACTCTGGTGATCATACCCTATGGAATTTAATAAAGTTACTGCAACATTTAAGGCAATTGGCGGCGCAGGATTAGGCGCGCCCGCGGTTATTATTATGATTCTGGCGATGATCATTTTGCCATTGCCACCGTTTATTTTGGATTTGTTTTTTACCTTCAATATCGCCTTTTCACTGATTATTTTGTTGGTGGTGGTGTATTCGCTTAAACCCCTTGAATTTGCAGCATTCCCCTCAGTCATTTTGATTGCAACCTTGTTGCGGCTCGCCCTTAACGTGGCGTCCACGCGTATTGTGTTATTGGAAGGGCATAACGGCGGCGCGGCGGCGGGTAAAGTGATTGAAGCCTTTGGTGCGTTTGTGATCGGCGGCAATTTTGCGGTCGGTATCGTGGTGTTTGCCATTTTAGTGGTGATTAACTTTGTGGTGGTCACCAAAGGTGCGGGACGGGTGGCAGAAGTGGGTGCGCGTTTCACCCTAGATGCCATGCCCGGCAAACAAATGGCGATTGATGCTGATTTAAATGCGGGGTTGATTAATCAGGATCAGGCAAGGGAACGTCGCGCTGAAGTAGCGTCGGAAGCGGATTTTTACGGTTCGATGGATGGTGCCAGTAAATTTGTGCGCGGCGATGCGATTGCCGGCATTATTATTTTGTTTGTTAACGTAATCGGCGGCTTGATTATTGGCGTGACGCAACATGGCATGAGCTTCGCTGATGCGGGTGAAGTGTACGTCTTGCTCACCATCGGTGACGGTTTGGTGGCGCAGATCCCCTCCTTGTTGTTATCGACCGCTTCAGCCATCGTGGTTACCCAAGCGCGGGGTACCGGCACCAATATTGGCGAACAAATCGGGTCGCAGTTATTTGAGAATCCTAAAGCCCTGTTAATAACCGCGGCGGTCATCGGTATGCTGGGCATTATTCCGGGCATGCCTAACATGGTCTTTATTCTATTGGCTTTAGGGTTGGCTGGAATGGCGTATCTGATTGATCATCGACGTAAAAATGTCGAACAGACGGCTATTGCCATACGGGATAGTGTTACGCCGCTACCTCCGCCGGAAGCTAAAGAATTAGGTTGGGATGATGTGATGCCGGTCGATGTGATTGGCCTGGAAGTGGGTTATCGCTTGATTCCGTTAGTCGATAAAAACCAGGGTGGGCAATTGATGATGCGTATCAAGGGCGTGCGTAAAAAATTATCACAAGAAATTGGCTTTCTTATTCCCTCGGTCCACATCCGCGACAATCTGGATTTATTGCCGACCACTTATCGACTTTCCTTAATGGGCGTTACGGTGGGTGAAGCTGAATTGATGCCAGAAATGGAAATGGCGATTAATCCTGGGCGCGTGTTTGGGCGGTTGCAGGGAACGCCGTGTAGAGACCCTGCATTTGGCCTGGAAGCCATGTGGATTGAGCCAGACCAAAGAGACCATGCACAAACCCTTGGCTATACCGTGGTCGATCCTAGTACGGTGGTGGCAACGCATTTGAGCCATATTTTACAATCCCATTCCCATGAGTTGTTGGGGTATGAAGAAGCACAGCAATTGCTGGATAATTTGTCTAAATCCGCACCCAAACTGGTTGAAGATTTAATCCCGAAAACTTTACCGCTCGGGATATTGGTCAAAGTATTGCAAAATATGCTGCAAGAAAACGTGCCGATACGTGATATGCGCACTATCGCCGAAACTTTGGCGGAATTTGGTGTCAAAAGTCAAGATCCCGACGTTTTGACGTCGGCGGTTAGGGCATCGTTAGGTCGGTTAATTGTGCATGAGATCAATGGTAGCGCGGTTGAGATACCGGTTATCACGTTAGCGCCAGAGTTGGAACAGTTATTGCATAAGTCATTACATGCTGCGGGAGAAAGCGGCGTCGGTATTGAACCAGGGTTAGCTGAGCAAATGCACAAAACCCTAGAAGAGAGTACGCAACAAATGGAAATGGACGGGCAAGTAGCGATTCTGCTGGTCTCCTCCTTTTTAAGGCCGTGGTTGGCGAGATTTGTGCGTAATTCAATTTCTGGGCTGCATGTTTTAGCGTATAACGAAATCCCTGAGGATCGTCAAATCAAAGTGGTTTCGACCGTTGGTCAGCGTGCATAACATAAAGTGGAGTCTTACAATGAAAATTAAACGTTTTTTTGCAGCAGATATTCGTCAAGCCATGCGGATGGTGAAAGATGAATTGGGCGCCGATGCCGTTATCATGTCAAACAAATCAGTGGATGGTGGTGTTGAGATTTATGCAGCGCGAGATTTTGATGAGCAACTATTAAAAAATACGCTACATGCCGATGCCGATGCGTCACGGAATGCTCTCAAGCCGACACAAACAGTACCAGTGTTTCAATCGGTTGCCGCAGATAAAGCGCCCACGCATATTGTAAGTAGCCCCAGAAAGCAAGGTGCCAGTAATGAACAAATCATAAGAGCGCCGCGCCGTGAAATTGACAATTATTTGGGTTATGCAGAAAAAGCGTTGATTAATAGCAGCGAGTCTCTCATTAAACCAGCGGTCAAAAAAGCCGCAGCCGCACCAATTAGGGCGGTTGATTTTTCTGATGTTAAATATACTGTTCCTTATGTACAGCAGGATAATACGCAAGCATCGCTAAAATCAAAAACCGAAACGTTACAAAATAGTGCTGCCGGTGAAGATTTGCTGGCAGAAATGCGTAACGAGTTTAAACAATTAAAGTATTCTATGGCAGCGCGGTTATCGGAAGTCAGTTTTGCCAGTACTTTGCATACCAATCCGGTTAGGCTAGATGTACTGCATCGTTTGGCGGATATGGAAATTTCTAAAAAATTGAGTTTGAAAATTGCAAATCGCTTGGGGTCATATAAAACTGCCGATAGCGCCTTTGAAAAAGCCCA
>JABFRM010000074.1 GCA_013141155.1 Methylococcaceae bacterium
TAGGCATAATGAAGATGCAGCAAAGCATGAGCAGGAAGGGCAATTGTTGGGATAATTCACCAGCAGAGCGGTTCTTCAGGAGCCTGAAGCACGAGCAACTGAACTATGAAAAGTTTAGGACTAAAGAAGCTGCAAGGCTTAGTATTATTGACTATTTTGCGTTTTACAATAGCCAGCGTTTACATTCAACGTTAGGCTATCAATCCCCCCTTTAATTTTGAGCGGGAGTTTTATAGGAAAGCTGCCTAGAAAAGTGTCCGGTTTTACTTGACCAATACAATTGCGCAGTTCCGCAAACAACCGGACAGGAAAACCCCATCCGGCAACCTACTGTTAAAGCTTAATTCAACAACGTCTGCAACAACCCATTCAGCTTATGCACAAACGCCGCTGGATCATCCAAATGTCCGCCTTCGCTTAATATCGCTTGGTCAAACAATATCTGCGTGATGTCGGCAAAACGCGCATCATCGGTTTCGTTTTTAATCTTAGTGACTAAGCCGTGCGTGGGGTTAATTTCAAACACCGGTTTGCTGCCACCGCCCATCATGCCAAAATCTTGCCCGGCTTCTTTCATGATACGTTCCATGTTGAGGCTCATGCCGTAATCGGTCGCCACCAAACACGCAGGGGAATCGGTTAAACGATGGCTGATGCGCACTTCGCTGACTTTATCGCCCAGCACAGTTTTGATTTGTTTTAAGACCGATTCAAAGTCTTTATCCAGCGCTTCTTGCTGTTGTTTGTCTTCGTCGGTTTCTGGTTTGTCGAGGTCTAATTGACCTTTGGCGACTGATTGCAAATGCTTGTCGTTATAGTCGCTTAAGTTGGAAACCAGCCATTCGTCAATGCGGTCTGACAACAACAACACTTCAATGCCTTTTTTGCGGAAAATTTCCAGATGCGGGCTGTTTTTAGCGGCTGCAAAGCTGTCGGCGGTGATGTAGTAGATCTTGTCTTGACCTTCCGCCATACGGCTGATGTAGTCATCAAACCCTACGTTTTGTTCATCGGTATTGTTATGCGTAGACGCAAAGCGCAATAATTTTGCCACTTGTTCCTTGTTTTTGTGGTCTTCAATCGGACCTTCTTTGATGACCGTGCCGAATTGTTTCCAGAAATCAGCATATTTGTCCGCGTCGTTAGCTGCCAGATTTTCCAACATACTCAGCACTTTTTTAACCGCACCGGTTTTGATGGCACTGATTTGTTTGCTTTGTTGCAAAATTTCGCGTGACACGTTCAGCGGCAGGGCATCGGCATCAATCACACCGCGAATAAAGCGTAAATAACGCGGCATCAACTGCTCAGCATCATCGGTAATAAACACTTTACGCACATAAAGTTTTACGCCGTGCTTGGCATCGCGATCCCACAAATCAAACGGTGCGCGTCCTGGTACATAGAGCAACAAGGTGTATTCATTGGTGCCTTCCACTTTGCTGTGGACATGCACTAATGGGTCTTGATAATCATGTGAAACGTGCTTATAAAACTCGTTATAAGCTTCTTCCGTGATTTCGTCTTTAGATTTACGCCATAAAGCCGAAGCACTGTTAATGGTTTCTTCTTCAATGATCGGTTCAGGTTTCGGTGCGTCTTCTGCCGCATCTTCATCCTGTGGCGGCGTGACTTCTTTATCCATCACAATTGGCAAAGAAATATGGTCGGAGAATTTCCGCACAATCGACTGCAAGCGCCAACTGTCTAAAAAGTCCTCTTCGCCTTCTTTCAAATGCAAAATAATTTCCGTGCCGCGTGCGGGTTTTTCAACGGTTTCGATGGTGTAATCGCCATCTCCAGCCGATTCCCAGCGCACGCCTTCCGCTTTATCACTGCCTGCTTTACGCGTAATCAACGTCACTTTATCGGCGACAATAAATGCGGAATAAAAACCCACGCCGAATTGACCGATTAATTCACTGTCTTTGGCTTGATCGCCGGTTAAGCGTTCAAAAAACTGTTTCGTGCCAGATTTAGCAATCGTGCCGATATGCTCTTTCACTTCATCGCGGGTCATGCCGATGCCGTTATCAATGATGGATACGGTACGTTGGTCTTTATTAAATTCAATGCGAATTTTTAAATCGCTATTACCTTCATAGAGGGCATCGTTGCCTAAAGCCTCAAAGCGTAGCTTATCAGCCGCATCGGAGGCGTTAGAGATCAGCTCTCTTAGGAAAATTTCCTTATTGCTGTACAGCGAGTGGATCATTAAGTGCAGCAGGTGTTTTACTTCAGTTTGAAAACCTAAAGTCTCTTTTTTTATGTCAATAGTCATATTTTTTATGTTCCTTGTCAGTATTATTTGAAAGATCAACTATTATTGTGGGGGTAGTTTGTGTTTTTTCAAGCCAGAAAGCACCTCACCACATTAACTCATCACTATTAACCTATTAACCTATTAAATATAATGAATGTTAATCTTAAAGCATATAAAGTTTTATTAGTTGAAGATTTTTCAACAATGAGAATGTCAATTAAATCAATTCTTTATCAAGCTGGCGTGCAGCATATAGTCGAAGCTGAAAATGCTAGCGTTGCACTGGCTGCAATGGAGAAACAAAAATTTGATATTGTATTGTGTGATTATAATCTTGGCGCGAGCAAAAACGGTCAGCAATTATTGGAAGAAGCAAAATATCGCAAATTATTACCATATACCGCTATTTTCATCATGGTGACTGCTGAGCAAGCTTCTAGCATGGTACTGAGTGCCATGGAAAATAAACCCGATGAATATCTGGCTAAGCCATTTAATGCACAGCAATTATTTAGCCGCATTGAAAAACAAATTTTGCGTAAATCGTACCTTAACGATATTGAAGCGGCTATCGACAAGGATGATTTGCTATTGGCAATTGCACATTGCAATAAATTATTGTGTGAACAAAATCCTAAAACTCGCACACAATTACTTAAAATTGGCGCTGAATTAGCCATTAATGTGGGTGATTTTAAAACCGCACAACAGTATTATCAGGAAGTGTTAAGCCAGCGGGAATTGGCGTGGGCAAAACATGGCTTAGGTGTTATTGCGTTTTTGCAAAATCAATTTGACACGGCGATTGGGTTGTTTAAAGAAGTTATTAATCAAGCGCCGATGATGATTGAAACCTATGATTGGTTAACCAAAGCCTATGAAGCGGTTGAAAAGAGTCAGGATGCGCAAGACACTCTCAAACAGGCGGTAGAGTTGTCGCCCCAGGCGCTGGTCAGGCAACAAAAGTTGGCAGTCTTGGCACAGAAAGCCGGTAATCTGGAAGTTGCCCAAAAAGCGTATAAAGTAGCCATTAAATTGGGTCAAAATTCGGTATATACGTCCTGCCAGGATTTTGCAGGGTTAGCGAAAATGTATGTCAAAACCAATAATATCAAGGAAGCTTTCAAGTTAATTACAGAAATGCGCGGAAGATTTCATAAAAATGCTGAAGCAGACTTACGTGCTGCACATTTAGAAACGTGTATTTATTTTGGCCAGCAGAATCAATCATTAACCGATCAAGCTTACGCTAAAATTAAACCGATTACGCAGCAACACAATGATATTCCGAAAGATTTATTATTGGATATTGCCGAAGTACATTTTTTAGTGGGTAATATCGAGGCAAGCAATCAATTGATCGGTGACTTAATTGGTAATTATGTTGACGACGATAGTTTCATTAATGAGATCGTGTATCGGCACCAGTTTTTCAGTAATGATGAGTTTTATGCGGATGAGTTGTTTAAACGCACTAAATTAGAATTAATCGAAGTTAATAACAAAGGCGTTAATTTGTTTAAGCAGGGTCATGTAACTGAAGCATTTGAATTATTAGAAGGTGCTTATAATAAAACGCCTAACAATAAATTTATTCTCATGAATTTGGCAAAAATATTGTTGCGTGATATTAGAGCATCAGGATTAACCAAGGATAAGCTCTTAAAAATGAATGCTTACATTTCAAAGGCCGTCGCGATTGGAGTTTCTCAGGATAAAACGGGTAATATTAAAATGGAGTTGACTAAATTGACCGCCCTTTCAACAAAACCGTAATAAATGCTACTATGAAACCTTCAGAGAACATTAATTTCCCAGCTATTCTGGCTTTTTCAGTGCATGAAATGAAAAACTCATTGAGCAGCATTAATAATTTAATTCGCCATCTCACCCAGCAAAATCAACTCAATGCCAATAAAGAGCTGGGGCAGTTGGAGTTTGAAGCCAATCGTATGAATAACAATCTTATGCAGTTATTGATTCTGTATAAAATTGATGAATCCAAATTCACCCCCAATGTTGACGAATGTTTTGCTATAGACATCCTAAATGCTGTTGTCGAGCAGCAGGCTTCGTTATTTGCAATAAATAGCCTGGAATTAACCATAGTATGTGCAGAGAATTTAATTTGCTATTGCGATAGCCATTTAATCATTAACGCAATTACCACGGTGGTTAATAATTCCCAGCGTTACGCCCGCACCAAGGTGTTATTGTCCGCTGTCGCTGAGGAAGAGGGTTATGTTAGATTTAGTGTAGAGGATGATGGCGCAGGTTATCCAGCGCATTTCTTACACTCAAATGCCATGGATAATAAGGTGGTGAATTTGAGTACCGGTAGCACCGGTTTAGGGCTATTTTTTGTTGCCACCATTGCAAAAATGCACGTCAATGGGGACAAAAAAGGCTTAATTACACTCAATAATCATTGCCCGTTAGGCGGGGCTAAATTTAGTCTGTTATTGCCGTAAGTTGCCCATCGTCTGCTTATGATAGCGTTACGCGTGGATCAACCAGGGTATACGAAATATCGGTCAGCAATAAGCCGATTATATAGAGTAACGAGCCTAAAAATACCATCGCACGGACAATCGCGAAGTCTTGGCTGTTAATAGCATCAATGGTGTAACTGCCAAGACCTGGTATGCTGAAAAATGATTCCATAATCAAACTGCCCATGAATAATAACGGTAACACCACCACTACGCCGGTCAAAATTGGAATCATGGCGTTTTTTAACACATGCTTAAACAGCACCTGAGTTTCACTTAAACCCTTGGCGCGGGCGGTACGCACATAGTCTTTTTCAGTTTCTTCTAAAAATAAGGTGCGATACCAGCGCGCACCTGAACCGATACCCGATACCACACCAATAATCACGGGTAAAACCATGAATTTTAAAGCTTCAAAACCATCGGTATAGCCTGAAATTGGCACCAGTTTCAATACTTTACCGATGTAAAACTGTCCGCCAATAATATAAAACAAGGAGGAAATGGACATCAGCATGACGCACAGCACCATGCTCCCCAGCTCCAGATAGGTATTACGAAACAATACCATCATCAACGCGACACAAATGTTCACCGTCAAGCCCAAAATTAACGATGGCAACGCCAACGCCAAGCTTGGCCACATGCGTTGTTTAATATCGGTAGACATATCCCGACCACTGTCCGATACGCCAAAATCCAGCAAAAATAAGCCGACTGATTTTTGATAAAAAATGGTTTCAGTGAGTTTTTTGCTGTTGTCCTGTGTGTCATTCCACAGCAACGGCAAATCGTAGCCGTGTTGTTGTTTCCAGTTTTGGATCGCCGCCGGAGTGACATGTTTTTGACCCAACTGCATACGTGCCATGTCTTCGGGACTGTTGACAATAAAAAATAGCACGAAGGTCAAAATATTCACGCCCATCAATAAGGGCAGGGCGTATAAACAGCGGCGGAGGATGTATTGAATCATGATGGGATATCCTGTTGACGATGTTGAGTAATTTGTAACGTTGCCGACGCCCGTCGCCGATAAGCGATAATTGCCGGTACAAGTAATATTATTAATAAAACTAACCCCACCAGTAAAGGCCAAAAATTGGGTCGATTCCAGGCCTGTCGTTTTGCATCGCGTGCGGCGCTGTCGATGCGCAGATATTTCAATTTATTATTGGCCATCAAATTCGCTTTGCTGTTGAGATACCAGCCATGAAATAAAGCAAAACCTTTGGGATGATAGCCAAATACCCACGGCGCATCATGCCTAATTTGCTCTTGCAACTGCTGAATCAACTGCATGCGATTTTCACCATTATCCATATTGCGCATTTGTTCAAAAAGCTTATCGAATTGCGGATTGTGATAATTTCCGGCATTCTCGCCGCCGTGTTTCGCTTTCCCGTTCGGGCCATACAACAGAAAAAAGAAATTTTCGGGGTCAGGGTAATCGGCATTCCAACCCCAGACGAAAATTTGCGCGTTGCCGTCACGCATTTTTTGTTGAAAACGGTTGTAATCAGTGGCGCGTACCACTAACTTAATGCCTAATTTTTCAAATTGTTTGCGATACCAGTTAAGCATGGGGCGGTCTTCGGTGCTGACCGAGGTTGAATCAAAATACAAAATTAAGCTCTGCCCAGTGGCGGGATCAATGCCATTGGTATAACCTGCCTCAGTCATGAGTTGTTTAGCAACTGTCAAGGATTTGCGTTGATAAGCGGTGTTTACCCAGTCATATACATACGGGTTCATGCCGGCTTGCCCCTCCTGGTTGCCATAAATTCCCGGCGGCAATAATCCTTGTGCAGCAACACCGCGGCCATTGGTAAAGATGCTAATGTATTCCTCATAATCAATGGCGATAGCAATTGCCTGGCGTAATTTCCGCGCCCGTTCGCTGTCACCGCCTACGACATTATCGAGCATATTAAAGCCCATATAAAAGCTGCTGGTTTGCACTTCTGTTTGCAAGCGCATACCTTGCGCTTGCATGGCTGGGGTCAGTTGCGCCTGACCGTTACCGGCAAATTGGATGGCTTGGTCAAAACTGTCTGAGGCAATGCCGGAAGCATCGTAATAGCCTTGTAAAAACTTATTCCAATAGGGGATGGTTTCTTTTTCTAGAATGTAAACGACTTTATCAATAAACGGCAAAGGTTTACCGGCGTCATGAAGTAACCCTAGGGCTTTGTCTTTTGCTTCGCCGCTATCAGGATAGCGCTCACCGTGAAACAAAGGGTTTTTTAGCAGTACCATTTGCCGATTGGGATTATTTTCTGTTAATTGGTAAGGGCCGGTACCGATAGGAAACCAATCCAGTGAAATATTTTTGGCTTTTAACCCTGGCTGCGCATAAAACACGTCAGCCTCCCAAGGCATTGGTGCGAAAAATTGCATCGCTAACCAAAAGCGAAATTGTGGGTATTTGCCGTTGATGGTAATTTGATATTGGTAACGGTTAAGGGCTTTAACACCTTGCATACTAATCGTTTTAAGATCAGTTTGCGGCGCGGCGCTTAATTGTTTGGCAAAGTCTTCAAAGCCGACAATATAGGGCTGCATAACGCCTGCAATCGGTGATTGAATTTTGGGATTGGCTAAGCGTTTAATTTGATAAACATAATCTTCCGCGGTTAGTTCACGGGAACCGGTGGCTTTAAAATCACCAATGCTTGAGAGGTCTTCCAGTTGCTTAAGCGAGAGGTGATGATACAAATATATACCGTTGTTATCCTTTGCCAACGCAGGATGCGGCTGAAATTGAATGCTTGGTTTAATGTCCAGAATATAATCGGTAAAGGCAATGTCCTGAATGGCGGCGTTTTCAGGCAAGGGCTTCCCAGCTTTATCGCGATAAACCACCGTCGGCATTTTGGTCGTCGTCAGGGGAATTAATTCATAAGGCCGCTTGAGATAGTGATACTGCAACGGCGGTTCATAAATTTGCCCAATAAACGTGTATTCATTGGAATTGTAGGAAACCGCAGGGTCAAGATGCTTAGGCCGCTCTGAAAAAGAGGAATATAGCACCGAACCTGCTGTATTTTCTCCTACATAGGGGTTATTTAACGAGGTTAAATCACAGGCAGTTAATAACACTACCAAACAGACTAATACACTAAGTGTTTTTATCGGCATAGACAAAATACTGGACATCCCTAAAAGGGTCATAGATACTTTACCTATTCTATCAATAAACCAATCAATAAAAATAATTAGGAGCACAAAATGGGTTTTATGCAAGGCAAACGGGTGTTAATCGTCGGCTTAGCCAGTAATCGTTCAATTGCTTGGGGAATCGCCCAAGCTATGCACCGTGAAGGCGCTGAGTTGGCGTTCACCTTTCAAAATGAAAAACTGCAAAGTCGCGTGGAAGAAATGGCCGAACAATGCAATTCCAAGATTATTTTGGAATGTGATGTCAGTTATGACGAACACATTGACAAGGTTTTTGAAGAGCTGGGCAAACATTGGGATGGACTGGATTCAATTGTACATTCAGTGGCTTTTGCACCCCGTGAAGCATTAGATGGCGATTACGTCAATGCCACCACCCGAGACAATTTTAAAGTGGCACATGACATCAGTTCTTATAGCTTTACCGCGTTAGCCAAAGCAGGACGAAGTATGATGCAAGGGCGTAATGGCTCGTTGCTGACGCTTTCTTATTTAGGGGCTGAGCGTGTTATTCCAAATTACAACATCATGGGGGTCGCCAAAGCCAGTTTAGAGGCGAACGTGCGTTATATGGCGGTAGCACTGGGCGCAGAAGGTATAAGGGTTAATGCGGTTTCAGCAGGCCCTATCCGTACCTTGGCAGCATCGGGTATCAATAATTTTAAAGCCTTGCTGAATAAAGCTGCCGATGCTGCACCTTTAAAACGCAACGTCAGTATTGAAGAAGTTGGCAATGCCGCGGCGTTTTTATGTTCTGATTTAGCGTCAGGGATTACGGGTGAAATTACTTATGTAGATTGTGGCTACAATATTGCCGGAGCAGTGGTTATATAACCCGATAAACCTGCTATTTATAGGATATATGGCATAGCAAAATTTAGCGAATAATAGGGGGGCTTCCTCCTATTGTTCAATTGATACTGACGTGCACTTTTTTTGCTTGACCATCAGTTGAGTCGACCCATCGCACTCGTTGCTTCAAAATAACTGCCAATCGGCACTCGTCAAGATTTTGTTCTGGCATTTTTAAATGCCGCTTCGTTAAATCCATTCATTAGTCACTGGTTCATCTAAGCTCAATGCCGAGTTTATCTCACTAAGTCTGCTTTGTTAAGTTAAGCATAAGTATTAAATACTTAGCTCAAAAACTTATCATGACAACAAAAGCGCCAATTTATGTTGGTCATCCTGTCGAAAAATTTAACCTCATTTTTGAAAGCTACCGCTAATTATTTATAAATAATTGGAGGTAGGTCACAGTTTATTTAAGAGGATTTTGCAAGTCTTATTTGGAATATGCTATAGTTAGTACAAATGAGAATTATTATTGATCATGTAGTTTGCTGTCACTAACGGAGTATCTTCTAATCTATGACCAGTATCAGTTTAAAAGAGTTAGCGGTAGGTGACAGTGGCAAGATACTGGGTTTTGATGCAGCGGGTAAACCTTACCGAAAACGCTTGTTGGCAATGGGGTTAACCCCGGGTACGGAATTTAAGGTCACCCGTTTTGCCCCGATGGGGGATCCGGTTGAAATTAAATTACGCGGTTTTGCCTTAACCTTGCGACGGGATGAGGCGGCTATTTTACGCATTGAGAGATTACCATGAACGTTGATTTTACAGTCGGTGTGGTTGGCAACCCTAATTGCGGTAAAACCACGGTGTTTAATGTCTTGACCGGTGCGCGGCAGCAAGTAGGTAATTGGCCGGGCGTTACGGTTGAGAAAAAAACCGGCGAATATGCTTTTGCTGGCAAAAACATTGCCTTGGTGGATTTGCCTGGGACGTATTCTCTGGAAGCTGCAGATGATCAGGTTTCTTTGGATGAAAAAGTCGCCCGAGATTATGTTGCATCTAAGGAGGCCGATTTAATCATTAATATCGTTGATGCCTCCAATATCGAGCGCAATTTATACCTCACTTCGCAATTGCTGGAAATGCGCGTCCCGATGCTGGTAGTGCTGAATATGATGGATGCTGTTAGGCAGCGTGGCATCAGCATTGATATTGAAAAATTGGCGCAGCAGTTAGGTTGTCCGGTGGTGGCAATTTCTGCTGCTAAAAATGAAGGCATCACGGATTTAAAAGCGGCGGTTAATCAATTGGCGAAAGACAAACCGATACCTAAAGTGACCGTTCGGTATGCAGTCGCACTAGAATCAGCTATTGCAACGCTTATCCCCGCATTAATGTCGCAAGCGTTCCAAAATCAATGCGATCTGCGTTGGTTGGCCTTACGTGCGTTGGAAAATGACACGCTGGCGCACCAAATAGCAGGCGCAGAACTTAGCGACTTCATCAAACAATTACAAATCGAAGTGGAAGCAGAAACGGCGGATGAAATCGACATTCTCGCCGCCGATGCCCGCTATGAATTTGTTAATCAAACTACGCAGGCCTGCGTTATTAAGCTCACCGAAATAACCCACCATCTTTCAGATAAAATTGACCGCATAGTATTAAATCGATTCTTAGGCATTCCAATTTTTTTATTGGTCATGTACACGATGTTTATGTTCACCATCAATATCGGCAGTGCGTTTATTGATTTTTTCGATCAATTTTTGGGTGCATTTCTGGTTGATGGCTTAGGGCATTTACTAACGCAGTGGCACTGTCCAGATTGGTTAGTGGTTTTAGTTGCGAATGGAGTGGGCGGTGGTATACAAGTCGTGGCAACCTTTATCCCTATTGTCGGCTTTTTATTTTTGTTTCTTTCGGCGTTGGAAGATTCCGGCTATATGGCACGGGCTGCGTTTGTGATGGATCGCTTTATGCGTTTAATTGGTTTGCCGGGCAAATCTTTCGTGCCGATGATCGTCGGGTTTGGCTGTAATGTTCCGGCGATCATGGCAACGCGTACCTTGGATAATCAGCGAGACCGCATTTTGACTAATCTGATGAACCCGTTTATGTCTTGCGGCGCAAGATTGCCAGTGTATGCGTTATTTGCCGCGGCTTTTTTCCCCGTCGGCGGACAAAATATTGTTTTCGGTTTATATTTATTTGGTATTCTGGTGGCGGTGCTGACAGGCCTGATTATGCGTTACACCTTGTTTAAAGGCAATTCCTCGCCCTTTATTATGGAGTTGCCAAGCTATCATTTGCCGCGATTACACAGTGTTTTTTTACGCACTTGGGATCGCTTAAAAACCTTTATCTTAAATGCCGGTAAAGTCATCGTACCGATGGTGCTGGTGCTGAACTTTCTCAATGCTTTAGGCACCGATGGTAGCTTTGGGCGTGAAAATTCCAGCCAATCGGTGCTCAGCGAAATAGGGCGCAGTTTGACGCCTGCCTTCGCACCGATGGGTATCGCGCAGGATAACTGGCCTGCAACAGTAGGCATTTTTACCGGCATTCTCGCCAAAGAAGCGGTAGTTGGTACCTTGGATGCGTTATATAGCCAAATGGCGACATCCACGCCAATTACCGAGGCGAAAGCATTTGATCTTGGGCAGGCGGTACAAAAAGCTTTTTTGACTATTCCAGAAAACCTCAGTGCCATTGCGGATAATGTGCTTGATCCCTTGGGTTTAAATATTGGCGATGTTTCCGATTTAACTGCTACCGCTGAAAAACAAGCGGTTAATACCGGCACTTATGCTGCCATGCAAAAAAGTTTTGATGGCAAGGCTGGCGCGTTTGCCTATTTGCTGTTTATTTTATTGTACGCACCTTGTGTTACTGCAACAGCGGCGATCCAGCGCGAAACCAGCACCGGCTGGGCGGTGTTCGTGTTATTTTGGACGACGGGTTTGGCGTATATGATTGCCACCCTGTTTTATCAAATAGCGCGGTATACACAGCACCCCGGTTATTCCTTGGCTTGGATTGGTGCTTTAACCACATGTTTTCTGCTTGTTTTATTGGGACTCTGGTTGACGGGTCGCCGTCACGATCAACTTAATTTACGACATAGGCCTAGCCATGATTTTATCTGACTTAAGGAGCTACATGCAGCTTCAGCACCGAGTGGTTTTGAATGATTTAATCATTCACTTCAATATGGATGCCAACGCTTTAAGAGGCATGTTAAGTAAATGGATGAGCAAAGGCAAGGTGCGTAAAACCTCCACGGAAAAAGCTTGCGGCACCAGTTGCTGTAAATGCGATCCGGCGATGACTGAGATTTATGAGTGGGTGGATGAGGGCTAGGCAATAAACACCGTTGTCGGCGCGAATTAATTCACGCTTTTAAGCACCTGTTTCGCCAAATCCTTATTAAACAGCAGTCTCGCCTGCCTCAAGTGGAAAGCCTTTGTTGAACGCCGATACTCAATACTACATATCCCTCGTTGAAACCACCGCCCAGCGCTATCTCCCTTTTGGTCGCTTTGTGCATGGCTTTGTGCGTGGCAAGCTACTGCATGATCCGGTTTATCGTGCCATCTTGGAAATGAATTTACTGCCTGAGCAAGGAAAAATCCTTGATTTAGGTTGTGGACGTGGCATTTTGCTGTCCTTATTAACGACGTGGCGGCATTTAAACAAGCAGGTTTCAGCAGGCTTGGTTTTTAACGGTATTGAGTTACGTTCGCAGGATGCAAAAACTGCACAAGCAGTATTGGGGTTGGATGCCGAAATTGCCAATGCCGATATACGCAGTGCAATATTAGCAGATTGTCAGGTGGTTATTTTGCTGGATGTATTATTGTATCTGCGCGAACCAGAGCAAGCGGCAGTGTTGCAACGGATCGCTAAAGCCTTACCCGTCAACGGCACTTTAATTATGCGGGAGGCTGATGCCAGCGCGGGTTTCTGGTA
>JABFRM010000120.1 GCA_013141155.1 Methylococcaceae bacterium
GGTCGGTCAAAGTATGGCACTAAAAAACCTAAAAAATAACATAAGTCGGTGTAAAAATGTCTAGAAGAAGAGTAGCGGCTAAAAGAGATGTAATTCCTGATCCTAAGTTCGGTAGCGGCATGCTTAATAAATTTATGAACATGATTATGGTTAGTGGAAAGAAATCGGTAGCTGAGAAAATAATTTACGGTGCTTTAGATGTCATTGAATCTAAAGGGCATAGTGAGCCTCTGGATGTTTTGGCGAAGGCGCTTGATAACGTGCAGCCTAGAGTTGAGGTTAAGTCTCGAAGGGTGGGAGGTGCAACCTATCAAGTTCCGGTTGAGGTTCGTCCTTCAAGGCGGATGGCGTTAGCTATGCGCTGGTTAATAGATGCCTCGCGCAAAAGAAACGAGCGGAGTATGCCTGCTCGATTGGCTGGGGAATTGTTGGACGCGTTTGAAAGTCGCGGCTCTGCTGCCAAAAAACGTGAGGAAACTCATAGGATGGCTGAAGCAAATAAGGCTTTTTCTCATTATCGTTGGTAAATTATTATATTGTTGTAGGTTTGGTATAAATGGCGCGTAGAACTCCTATAGGTTATTATCGAAATATAGGAATAATGGCTCACATAGATGCTGGAAAAACGACTACAACTGAACGAATACTGTATTACACCGGTGTGTCCCATAGAATCGGTGAGGTTCATGATGGTGCGGCCACAATGGATTGGATGGTTCAGGAGCAGGAAAGAGGCATAACAATTACATCAGCCGCAACGACCTGTTTCTGGAGTGGAATGAACGCTCAATATGAAGAGCATAGAATAAATATAATAGATACCCCGGGGCATGTTGATTTTACGATTGAGGTTGAAAGATCCTTGCGTGTGTTAGATGGTGCTTGCGCGGTTTTTTGTGCTGTCGGAGGTGTAGAGCCCCAGTCGGAGGCTGTTTGGAGGCAGGCAAATAAATATAATGTCCCTCGCATTGTATTTGTTAATAAAATGGATCGGATAGGGGCGGATTTTACAAGAGTTGTGACGCAAATAAGTGATCGTTTGGGAGCTAATCCACTCGTATTGCAAATGCCGATTGGAAATGAAGATAAGTTTTTAGGTGTTGTTGATCTAATTAAAATGAAATCTATTTATTGGGATGATGCTTCAAAAGGAATAAATTTTGAAGAAAAACTAATGTCTTTGGATTTGGAAATTGAATGTGCTAGTTGGCGAGAAAAGATTTTAGAAGCTGTTGCTGAAAGCAGCGAAGCGTTAATGGAAAAATATCTAAATGGAATAGAATTAACGGAAAATGAAATAATTGAAGGGATACGAATTCAAACAATTAACAATCGGCTTGTTCCGATATTTTGCGGTTCAGCTTTCAAAAATAAAGGTATACAGCCACTATTAGATGCGATTATTGATTACTTACCTTCGCCCTTAGATGTTGATACTGTTGTTGGATCAAATGAAAGATTTGATGTTGAGCGTCGCGCAAATGACGCAGAGCCGTTTTCGGCGCTTGCTTTTAAGATAGCAACTGATAGCTTTGTTGGTACGTTGACGTTTATTAGGGTATACAGCGGTTTGCTGCATGCTGGTGATACAATATATAACTCAGTTAAAAAGAAAAAAGAGCGAGTTGGTCGTATAGTGCAAATGCATGCTAATAGTCGAGAAGAAGTTAAAGAAATATTCGCAGGAGATATCGCCGCGATTATAGGATTAAAAGAAATCACCACGGGTGATACGCTATGTGATCTAAATAATGTTATTGTTTTGGAGAAAATGGATTTCCCTGAACCTGTTATATCGGTTGCTGTAGAACCAAGAACAAAAAATGATCAAGATAAAATGGCAATTGCGTTAGTGAAGTTAGCGCAAGAAGATCCCTCTTTTAGAGTGCATACGGAAAGTGAAACAGGGCAGGTTATTGTTTCCGGAATGGGTGAGTTGCATTTGGAAATTATCATCGACAGGATGAAAAGAGAGTTCGGGGTAGATGCCAATGTTGGAACTCCTCAGGTTGCATATAGGGAAACAATTCGGAAGACGATTGAAGAAGAAGGTAAATTTATAAGGCAGTCAGGTGGTCGGGGTCAGTATGGTCATGTTTGGTTGAGAATATCCCCTGCTGAGCGTGGTTCAGGATTTGAGTTTGTAAATGAAATAATTGCAGGTGTGGTGCCTCGTGATTATATACCCGCAGTAGGTAAGGGTGTTCAAGAACAAATGCGAAATGGAATAGTTGCTGGATTTCCAGTAGTTGATGTTAAAGTTTCGTTATTTGATGGATCTTATCATGATGTCGATTCGAATGAAATTGCATTTAAAATTGCAGGATCAATATGTTTTAGGGATGCCGCAAAAAAAGCTGATCCTGTTGTATTAGAGCCAATTATGAAGGTTGAGGTTGCGACACCAGAAGCTTATATGGGGGATGTGGTTGGGGATATGAATCGCCGACGGGGGGTTGTTCAATCAATGAGTGATGCGCCGGCAGGAAAGACCATAGTC
>JABFRM010000284.1 GCA_013141155.1 Methylococcaceae bacterium
ACTCATCACCTTATCTGCTTGCGAAACGGCCTTGGATGAATCGATGGAAAATGAAAAAGAGATTCCTGATGGCAGGGAAGTGGAAGGGCTTGGCACCCTCATGCAACAAAAAGGCGCTTTTGCAGTGCTGGCAACCCTGTGGGAAGTGGATGATTGTGGTACTGAGTTATTTATGAAACAGTTTTATAAGCAAAGAGAAAAACAGAAGTTAACCAAAGCCGAGGCGATACGCCAAACACAGTTAGGGTTTATCAAGGGGGATTTGACTGCTCAAGATTGCATAAAAAGGGATACCGTGAACCCTCTTTCAGAAGGGACTCCTAAGCTATCCCATGAGTCGGAATTTTTACATCCTTACTATTGGGCGCCTTTTATACTGATGGGCAACTTTTTATAGACTACCCGTTGTTCAAATTAATGCTGATATTAGTAGGATTATTTTACAAGTTGCTTTTTTCCTTGGTTACCGATCCAAAGTAAGCCGGTGGTGTTAATGGGAAACGGCTCTACTTAACAGCACTGTCTCCTTTAACCATGTGAATGGCGTTTTTTATGGCATCGGTGATTGGATTTATCGTATCGGCGGCTGTAAGCATGATGCTGAGCAGCCGCTCTTTAAAATTATTAATCCGAATAAGGTCACTGAAATCGCTACGCTTTACCTGCTCTTTATAAGCGCTGATGAGTTCACCAAATGCCGCTTCGTGGACGCTGCTCAAATCTACAAATAGATAAGGGGGCGAGGCGGGTGCCAAACTGCTGGCCGGTTGGGTATAAGTAAACAGATACGGGCCGCGTGAAAGATCTGACTCGCAGACAGCTTTTATCTCAATTGTAGGAGAAGTGCAAATTTGTGCTAATAAACCTTGCGCTAGTGCATAATCATAAAATTGCTTGGCAAACAAATCGACGGGAGGGGCTGAGCCATCTGCTATTGAGGGAATCAAAGCGGAAAGCTTGTTTGCCTTGGTTGGAAGGTAAATCAGGTTTAGGTTTCCAACGTTTATCTTAATCAAATCGACGAAGCTGGTGGTCTTGAATAACGCCTCCAAAAAGCGTTCACCACGACTTGAATGTGTTGGAAGCAATACATATGAATAAAGGCCGTAGCCCGATTTTTCTATTGAATTTCGGTACAAATAATCATAAGCGTTGCCTAGAAGTTGCCTTTTTTCTCCTCGAGTTCCGGGAAGTAGGCAATCAACCATATCTTCAGGAAGGATGTTTTTGTGCGGGGTATATTCTCCTCTATGGTTTTCGCACCACGCCATAGTCGTCTTAAGGAACTTTTCACTTTTCACATACTTTAAAGGAGGTGTTGTTTGAGACAAGCTCATCTTTTGGATATTATCTTGTTGCGGAGATGGCGACAAGCATGCAGTGACGAGTATTATTAAAAAAATACTTGCCATGATTGGGCGAATAAAACCTTTTGCTTTCATTTTAGAACCCTTTTATTTCTGATTTGCGATATTTTTTTCAAAATTCGACGCGCGGTAAAAACAATTAACAAACTGGCCATTACAAACAGTGATGCCAAGCTTAGGGTGATGGGCACCGTGGGATAGGTAAATGAAAACAGTGTTCCAAGGCCAACGGATATAACAATGCTACTCAGGACGACAGTGAACAAGGCGCCATTTTGTTGCAATATTCCCTGCCGCTTATCATCCTTTGTAGGCTTGATACGAGCATTGGGTGGGTGGGTAACAAGATTATTGACGGCTTCAGTGACTTCCGCTGCAATATTGCCTTCCGGTTCCAGTAATGTCACTGCTTTTAAATAGGCAGGTATGCTTTCAATATCTGTGGGTTGCACTATCACGGGTAACACGCGATTTTTAGGATGCGGCCATTTATGCCGGGCATACTTCAATTCTGTCAATGTGTACCGGCCTGCCTGCACGGATGAAGGACTAATCAGAAAAACCAATCCATCAGCAGCTTCCACCGCTTCACGCAAGCGCTGATCATAATTATCCGCTGGCATTAGTGAAGGCTTATCGAAAAATACTTGGTGATCAGATCCAACCAAAGCAAAATAGATCTCTTCAGCAATTCCGGAATTTTCGTTAGCATAACTAAGAAATATATTCATAACTGGAGTTTCACTCGGCTGGGTTGGTTATATCGGAATCTGAGAAAATACATACTGATTTTTTTGACGTTACTGTCAAGGGTAGGTTGGTAGTTATTGCCAGAGAATCACTTATTATTCGGTGGTGTCGGTAATAATTTTATGAATCCGTTTTGAACTAATCGCGATAATGATAATAATAAAAGGGATGGAAAGTGCTTCGATGAGTCCGGGATTAAGATGCCAACCAAGGGTGTGCAACGCCTCGGCTATTTTACCAATCAGACTGGCCGCATAATAAGTAATGGCGACCATTGAAATGCTTTCAACCATCTGCTGCATACGCAACTGCATTTTTGCGCGTAAAGCCATTGAGGCAAGCAAGCCCTGATTTTGCCGCTCGATAATAATATCGACTTTGGTGCGCAATAATTGGCTGGCGTTACTGACTCGCTCAGAAAGCAGCGTAAAACGGTGCGAGAGGGATGTGCAGGTATTAATTGCCGGTTCCAGTCGCCGTTTGATAAACTCACCCAAGGTCTGGATACCTTGAATTCTGACTTCGCGTAAATCGCTGACACGCTGTTCCACCAGTTGATAATAGGCGCTGGCTGCTGCAAAGCGAAAGTGATTGCTGGAAATATGATTTTCAACTTCCGCCGCCAGCGTGGTTAACTCATCTAATAATTCCGCATCCTTGCTCTCAGGCTGGGTCATGGCGTTGGTGATGGTATACAGTTGCCGATCAGACTTTTTTAAGGCAGGGTACAGTTTACGCGCGATAGGGAATGCCAGCAACGCCATTACCCGATACACTTCAATTTCAAAGATTCGTTGCAGTAAGCGTCCTGCCTGCTCGGTTCTTAAGCCCTGGTTAATAATTAAAAAACGGCTAAAGCCATCAACGTGAATGCGAAAATCGGTAAATACCGAGGCTGCCCCACCCGTTACTTTCGAGCCGATGACTGGATTGTTGGCAAAATGTGTCGAGAGTGAAGCTAAATCGGCATCTTCTTTATAATCAATATCGGTAGCTGCAATAATGGTTGCGTGTGCGGCGACAATCACTTGTCCGCTGAGTTGCGATAACCAATCTACCGGCACTTGTTTTAGCGCAGAATCGCTAAACGGCACTTTGGGCGTGTCGTGTACATAAAAACTATAAGTGCTAAATTCGCCATGTTGCTCCCAGCGGATTTGAAAAGCGTTAAAAGTGGCGGTGAAGTGATCGACTTCTTTTTCAGGCGGGGCAACCCCAAAGCGTTCGCATAAGGTTATCAGATGTTTACGTTCTTGCAATTTTTCATCATTAGACAACAATAATGCCAGATGGCTGGCTTGTACCGGCAAGTTAAGAATAAGCGAGGCGCGCGCATGCACTTCGTTATGTAATACGAAACGTTGCGGATGGTTGTCGGGAAGCGGGAATAAAGTGGTCACAGGCGTTTTTTAAGGAATGGTGGTTTTAAGGGGCAAATATTAAGTGCTATTTCAAAGTATACCGTACCCGTTGTGTATTTTGGTGATTGATTAGAGTTCGCTGCGCAGCGTAAGCCGAGAAAAATCCCATCAGCAGTCGTTAGATTATAAGCGACGATATACAAGCTGATTATGTCAAATGCCGTAAAAATAGGTCAAATGACCTATTTTAGTATTTAAATTGTTGAGCTGTTTCTTCCCCATATCGCCGTTTAATAGACTGAAAGGCACGTTATTTCTACAGGTTAGTCGCTACAAGTTTATTGCGGCATGAATTTTGCTTAATAAACTACTAATGACGACGGTATCGTTGTTTATTTATAGCTCATTAGAGGTTGATCATGCCCATAAAATTCTTAAAGTTAACTGTATTGATTTGCCTGTTTACGGCGTTATTGCAACATAACGCTCTAGCGGCACTCAATGCTTACGATAAAGCCGTGTTACATCCGTCCATCCCCTTTTTAGATGAAACCGGCGAACACGTCTTAAAATCTAATAAGCCCTACAGCCCGAAAAAGACCTGCGAAGGCAGTGGTTGCCATGATTATGAAAAAATTTCCCATGCCTACCATTTTGAAATGGGGCGGGATGAAACCAATGATAAATATGGTGAGCAACATGGGGTTAAACCATTAGTGGGCCCAGGATTTTTCGGTGGGCTTAACTGCATGTGGGATGGCTTTTTAGCCAATAAAATGAATAATCCCGCCGATCCTGATTATTTTGCGGCGGATTATGGGGCTGCTGGTCAAAATGTAAAATATTGTTCTGGCTGTCATGCAGGTGGTGGTTGGGGTGAGAAAGATCGAGACGGCGTTCGGTATGATCAAAAGCTTGAAAAAGATATTAAGCCGGGCGATGGTGATTATTTTACGCGCGGCTATGACGAAAATAATCAACCGATTGAGGATATGACCAAGGTTTCGCGCTGGAATTGGAAAAAAAGCGGCGTGCGTGAAAACGACTGTCTCATGTGTCATTTAGACTTGGTTAAGCTGAAAAAATTTAGTCCGTTTCAAGGTGCAGAAGCAACAGGAAATCCGGTCTTGTCTTTCGATAACTATGAAGGATCCTCTTATGACGCATGGTTAGCTTTAAAAATGGTTTGGCTGACACGGAAAGGGTTTTTCCGTGAGGAATCTTCGGCGATATTGCATTTTTACAACAATAAACCCGCATTACCGGAAGGCCAGAGTTTGGTTAAGTTTGATCTGGACGTGAAATATAAAGACGGCAAATTTGATGCTGATAATAGCGGTCTGATATTAGATGTTAACGGCAAACCCAGTATGAAGTGGAATCCAGCCGCTTTTGATGCCAATGGCAAAGTGCAATTGTCCATGCTACGTTTTCCAAGCAATGAAAACTGTTGGAATTGTCATTCCGTCGATGCGCGCCGCGCGATGTCGCCAATGGGTGAATTTGCCCAGGAAGAAAAAAATGCCGATGGCACGATTAAAACTGACTATAAAGACGATGTGCATCAAGGTAAAGAATTCACTGATGATAATGGCGAAAAACGCAGTATTGAAAATTGTAATGCCTGTCATAGCAAACAATATTTCAAGCCCGCGTTTAAAAGTGTCGATTTGGATGCCGACCACAATTTTCCTAAAGGCAATTCAGATGCCGATGTGCGTAACGATTTAGATCATGACGGTACTATTAAAAATTGTGAATATTGCCATGATAAAGCCATTCACAAAGCCATTCCGTCTGGGCAAAAAAGCATGTTGGAAGCACATCGAGAGTTGTGGAAAGCCAGTGGCAATTTGAATGGCTACAGTGCGGATAGCCTCACGAAAGTGACGCAAACTCACTTGGATACCGTCGCTTGCCAAACTTGTCATATCACTGGGTTAATGTATGACGAAAAAACGCCGCTATTACCTTTTTATCGCTATCGGCAGGCTGAAAACGGCAAGTCAACGATTGTTCCCTACAATCCATCGGTGCGCTGGTATTGGCGCGATAAAAATAGTGGACGTATTTTGACTGAAGCTGAAGTACAAACGGCTTTCACGCATGATGAAGAACACAACATGTCGGTTAAAGATCAGGCGACTGGTGCAAGCTATAAATGTTTGGATAGCGGGTGCTATGGATGGACGTTTGAGGATAGTTATGGCGCGTTTAAAGCCTTAAAGGGGGTATACGATGCAATACTAAAGCAAAAAGGCTATGCCAATCCTAATGTACAGGCGGTGCTGGCGGAAAATAACAGCTATTTGATTAGCCATAACGTGCGTCAATCCAATGCCGCACAGCCTTGTGCTGCGTGTCACGCCCGTAAACAAAATGGTTCGTTTAGTTCTTTGGTTTCTGCCACAGGCTTATTGGGTAACGATAATACCCGCGATATTAGCCTGTATTGGGACAGTACCGCAAAACTCCGCGCCGATCCGCGCTTGGTCACGGAAGGCATTGTTGTGGGTGTCGAGCCGTTTTTTAAAATCGCCGCAAACGGTCAAATTACTGCCAGCATGGGTGAGATATTAAGCGCTACCAAAGAAAATCCCTTTATGTCTTTGGTTAAGGCTTCAAAAAGCATGGTTACTTCTGGGGAGTTTAAAAAAGCCAAAATGAAAGACGTGATGGTAAAAATCAAACTTAAACAAGATGCGGCCAGGCAATCGCTGGAAGCTTCAATGGGCGAACAGGAAGTGTTTTATTACGATAGTTATCAAGGTCAGTATGATCTTAAAAACACTTCAGTCATTAGTTTTGGCGAGGGTGCGATTGCCAAGTTGTTGCTACCGAAATATCGTGTAGATAATCAGGTGTTCGAGCATCTGCCAGCAAACATCATCCAGCAATTGGAAAGCTTCGCAGGCGGTAAAGTGGTCTCGAATGCGTTTTGGTTAGGTGCGGTTAGCGATAACAAACCGGCCAAAAAATTTCCTGAAACGGTGTATATCAAAATTCCGTATAAAGGCTCTGCTAAAACACCAGCGCAAGTAAAAATCATTAGTTCGGTAGATGGTCAACAGATTGAAATGCTGGATCAAAGCAGCGTGGTATTGGTTAATCCACAGTCAGAAGCCAGTGATGGTTACGTGATTTTTAGCACGGATCGTTCGCAATACTTTGCGCTGGTTGATGGGGGGGCGATTAAGGCGCGTGTAGTGCGTTAATACGCTTATATCGATTAACCTGCGTGGTTAAGCCGTGCAGGTTTTTGTTAATGCCTAGCGAAGCCTTCAATGTCGTTGTGCTTTTATTAGCTGCCGACCCGTTTTTAAATTCAGTAACTTCTTAATATTTTGTTATTACTATCATTTGCAGGAGTGCAGCAACCTATGAAACAGTCTTTACCCGATTTATCGCTTCGCAGACTAAATAACACTGCAACGGCTATTGCAATTATTTTAGCTATTCCAGTACTGCCTTTTACTTCTATAACCGCCTGTGCTGCTGAACAGACCGTCATCGGCAAAGAAAATAATACCAAGACCGAAAAAACCAAGCAAACCTCCAGCAATCTGCCCAGCAAAGATAATTCAGTTTTTGAATTAGGTGAAATGGTGGTCACTGCTGCACCGTCCGGTAAATTGCAAAGTCGGGATATCTTAAGCTCAGTGGATATTATGAACGCCGATAAAATCGCCAATCAAAACGTCCTGACCAGTTTTGACTTATTTCACCGTATGCCGGGTGTCCAAATTACCCAGTTTAACCAAGGCACGACGACCGGTAAATTCTCATTTAGGGGGTTTAACGGCGAGGGCAATATTAACGGGATTAAGCTGTTGATCGACGGCATCCCCAGTAACACCAATGACGGTAACATGCCGTTTATTGATGCCATTTTCCCCTTGGATATTGAGTCTATTGAGGTGGTGCGTGGTACTAATGATCCCCGTTATGGTTTGCATGCTATCGCCGGTAATGCCACGATTAACACCTATAGTGGTGGTAATTATGCTAAAGGTCGTGTAAGTTACGGCAGTTTTGATACCTACGACGTGCAAACTGGCGTAGGCTATGAAACCGGCGGCTTTAGTCAAAACTACACTATCAATTACCGCGATACTAGCGGCTACCGTGACCATTCCGACTCTGAGAAAAACAGTTTTTCCGGCAAATGGTTTTACACCCCCGAAAATGAAAAATACAAAGTGGGCTTAATTGCGCGTTGGAGTGAAGCAAATGCGGATGAGGCTGGTTATTTAACCTTTGATCAATCCAGAAGCAACCCGAGACAATCCATGCCACATAATCAATATGATAATGACACACGGCAAATTGGTCAGTTGAGCGGTCATTTGGACGTTAATTTATCCGACAATTTGTTTTGGTCGACCAAAAGTTACGTTAATACCTTTGATGATCAGCGCTGGGTAAAATACAGTGTCAATGTTGCCCAGCAAAATCGTCAAGCCGAGGAGTTGCAGTATGGTGCGATGACTTCACTTACCTACCGCCCTTTGATACCTTGGTTGTATGATTTTTCGCTGGAATCCGGTTTCGATTTTCAAAATCAAGAGAATAAGAGTTTTAGATATACGGGTAATAATGGTATTCGCACGACCCAAACCCGGAATCAGGCATTTGACTTTTTAATTTATGGGGGATACTTACAGGCAATGATCCAACCGGTTGAATAGTTAAAAATTACCCCAGGTTTCCGTGTGGATCAAGTGGAGGGTGATTTTACCAATCGTGCCAATGGTAAATCGGCAGACATCAATAATTACGGCAGTATTTGGCAACCTAAAATCGGCGCGGTAATTACGCCGTTTGAGGGTTACAGCCTTTACGGCAACTGGGGCAGAACTTTTCAGGTAGCGACTGGCGCTGCGACCTATAAAACTTCTCCCACGGCTAACGATTTAGGTCCTTCCATCAATAATGGTTGGGAAGTGGGGCTTAAAGCAGAACCCGTCAGTTGGGCTGAAGGTCGTGTCGCCTACTGGCAACAATCGGCATCTAATGAATGGCGTCGGCAACTGAACAGTCCGAATGGTGATTCCACCAATATTGGTGCTACCGATCGGCAAGGGGTGGACGTACAAGTTAAAATTACCCCGATTGAGCCGGTAAGCATCTGGGCAAGCTATTCTTTGCAGAAAGCGATAATTAAAACGCCGGCACCCACGACTCCGCAATATAAAGGCAACCAGATCGACCATACCCCTGATTATGTATTTTCAGGGGGCATAGATTACCAGATTACGCCGACGCTAAAGACTTCTATATGGACGACGGGGCAAGGCAATTATTTTCCTGATGAAGCGAATAAAGACAGCCAGGTGGGCGAATATGCCTTGCTGAACTTGGATTTAAGTTACCAGGTCAATAAAATGGTCGAACTGCAATTCCAAATGAAAAATCTTACTGATACCTACTGGGAATATGTTTGGGATGATGGCACGCAAACTTTGCATGCGCCGGGTGATGGACGTGCTTTCTATGGCGCTGTTAACGTTAGATATGATCTTTAAGCATTTTTAATGTCTGATCATGCCAAAGATTTAACCGTAAAACCAACTCCACGCCGCCAGAAATGGCGGTCTTTTTGGTTAAACGTGCATCTGTATCTTGGTTTGAGTGTGGGCTTGCTATTTGTTTTGATTGGACTCTCTGGGAGTTTGTTGGTCTTTTACGTCGAGATCGACGAATTAATCAATCCTGTCCTGCAAATCTCGAGAGTGCCGGTAACCGCCCCAAAAACTTACGAAGCAATTTTCCAGGCACTGCGCATTCGGCACCCTGAGCGCACAGGTGCATGGCGTTTGGAAGTTCCCCGTCATGCACAAGCCCCCCTAATCGCGCGTTATTACAAACCAATTGAAACAGAACACTTGGTTTTTGCACCATTGATGGCATCGGTTAATCCTTATTCGGCGGAGGTGACAAGCAGTCGCTTTTGGGGGGAATTCCTGATGACCTGGATTTACGATTTTCATTACACGCTTTTGCTGGATAGTACCGGCAAAACCATTATGGGCATAGGAGGTGGCTTTTTATTGCTAGGACTGGGAACAGGCCTGTATTTATGGTGGCCTGCGCCGAGCAAGTTGCGGATGGCGTTAAGTATCAAGAAAGCGGCCAGTAAGCCAAGATTTATTTTTGATCTACATAAGCTCAATGGGGTGTATGGGTTTGTGATTCTGGCGTTGTTAATTCTGAGCGGCATTTTATTGGAACTGCCTGATTTTTTTAATCCAGGCATTGAGCGTTTATCGCCTTTGTATCAATCCAAAAACACCATTTCCATGCCACAATCGGATAAATCCAGAATAACGCTTGATCAAGCGATTGCCTTTGCAGTGGAAAAATTTCCGAAAGCCACTTTGCGCTGGATTGAAACACCGCATAATGAAATTGGCAGTTATCGAATCATGCTGTATCAACATGGCGAACCCAGCAAACGCTTCCCTAAAACCACTCTGTGGATAGACCAATATTCAGGCGTGATTCTTTCGGTTAGAAATCCTGCTAATCATAGTGCGGGTGATCATTTTTTAAGCTGGCTCCATCCGTTGCATAGCGGAGAAATTGCTGGATTGCCTGGGCGTTGGGTGGTCTTGATCAGTGGCTTTATGCCTTTAATTCTTTATGTGACAGGTTTTATGCGCTGGCGGCAGAAACGTCGCGCTAAGCGTAAACTTGCTTACCAATGATAAGGCATTTAAAGCACTACCAATGAATGCCCGTCAGGTTTCGTAGGGTAGCCAAATCTCACGTATAGGATGACTTGAATGTCTTGCAAAGCATAGTTTGCGATAGAGGTAGATGGACAGGGACGCACGCTTGTTCTTGGTGTCGTGTACCCAGATGCTGCGTTTATAGAATGCTTTGAGTATATCGAAAAAATGCACCAATTGATGCAGCTCAGGCTGATCCCAGAGAGCTGGAAAAATGCCTTGCCGTGTGATTAATTCAGTTTCGTCGGGCAAAGCATTAGGGGGGCTACTAGGTTAATAACTGCTGTAATGCTGGGTGCAGATAAGCACTTAATGTCTTGCTTAGAAAAATGACCAAGAGGCCAAAATCAATAGAAGGTTCGATCTGCGTTAACCTTTTACGGTTTCGGCAATTTTATTAAAGGCTTCAACACGATTTTTGCCAGTGGTGATCAAGTCAACGCCAGTATCCAACAACATTTGAGTTAATTCAGGGGTTTTATAAACCATTAAGCCTAAATAACCAACAGCGGGGACTGCAATAAACGCTGCAATAAACCCATTTAATCCAAAAACGCCCAATAGTTTAATGAGCATGGCTGCCATATCGAGTGGCAATAACACTATCGCACCAAAATAGGCCAAAACCATGAAGGTGAACAGTGCAAATACCAGGAACTGTAACAATCTGACGAGCGCGACATTAATATTTTTCATATTACTTTCAATATCCTGTGGTCTAAAAACTCGTTAAATTGATTAACGAGAGTGCCTATTTACGTTATTTTTAATAAAACCGCATTGTAACAGAGGCGCAATAACGATAAATTCATTGCTAAACGCAACGTGCTAATCAATTATTTTGCATTTTTCCCGTGCTGCATCTACGCGATCCCGTAATTCTTTGCCCGGTTTAAAATGCGGCACATGCTTGGATGGCAATGATACCGATTCACCGGTTTTAGGGTTACGCCCAATGCGCGGCTCACGATGGTGCAAAGAAAAGCTACCGAATCCCCGTATTTCAATACGTTCTCCAGTGGCCAAGGCGTTATTCATTTGTTCAATGATACATTTAACTGCTAATTCAACATCTCTTAACGCTAAATGCGGTTGCTGTTTTGCAAGCGCTTCTATTAATTCTGATTTTGTCACATTAAATCCCGAAAGTCCAAATACCGAAAAAAGGTCTGCATGGTAATAACTAACAATGCAGACCTTGTCATGTCGATTATTTTTCCATTTGTTTAAAGATATCGCCCAGAGTCGCTGTGCCAGGAGTTGACGTTTGAGTATATTCCTTGATACCCACGACTTCTTCTTCAACTTCTTTGGCTTTCATTGACAGTGAAATTGATTTGCTTTTCTTATCAACGCCAATAAATTTAGCTTCAATGGCATCGCCTTCTTTTAACAAGGTACGCGCATCTTCCACACGGTCACGTTGAATTTCAGAAGCGCGCAAATAGCCTTCAACACCATCCGCCAACAGAATGACAGCACCTTTAGCGTCAACTTCTTTGATAACGCCTGTTACCATTGCGCCTTTTTCATTAGCAGCCAAGAAGTTTTGGAAAGGATCTTGTTCTAGTTGCTTAACACCTAAAGAGATGCGTTCACGTTCTGCGTCAACCGCCAAAATAACGGTTTCAACTTCATCGCCCTTTTTGAAGTCACGAATAGACGCTTCGCCTTCATCAATCCAAGAAATATCAGACATGTGTACTAAGCCGTCGATACCGCCATCCAAACCAATGAAAATACCGAAATCAGTAATGGATTTGATTCTACCGGTAATTTTATCGCCTTTGTTATGGGTTGCTGCAAACTCATCCCATGGGTTGACTTTACATTGTTTCATACCCAAAGAAATACGACGACGTTCTTCGTCAATTTCCAAGACCATGACTTCTACATCATCGCCTAGTTGCACGACTTTAGATGGATTAACGTTTTTGTTAGTCCAATCCATTTCTGAAACGTGTACTAAGCCTTCTACGCCTTCTTCAATTTCAATAAAGCAACCATAGTCAGTTAAGTTATTAACTTTACCGAATACGCGCGCACCGGCAGGATAACGGCGAGCGATGTTTTGCCAAGGATCTTCACCCATTTGTTTCATGCCTAATGAAACACGGTTTTTATCTTTGTCGTATTTAAGGACTTTAACTTTGATTTCTTGACCGATTTCAACACACTCAGAAGGGTGTCTTACTCTGCGCCATGCCATATCAGTGATATGTAATAAGC
>JABFRM010000350.1 GCA_013141155.1 Methylococcaceae bacterium
TTTTCTTCCAGTTTGTAGCCTTGGATCATCGTCCCCATTGCACCGTCTAAAAACAGGATTTTTTGGGATAATTGTTGTTTTAAAAGGGCTGTATTGTTCATGAATTTAGATGGATGATGTGCGTTTTTGGGCAGTATGGCATAAGATAGGCGTAACTATAGTGCTTGCGTGATCAACGATCAAGTTATAGTCATAACAGATATTATTTTTTAGGGGGTGGGTATGTCAAAGCCAGCTTTGTCGCAGGTCATAAAAAGTGTTTTATCAGCAGCAATTGGCGTTCAAAGCGATGCGAACCGTGAGCAAGATTTTAAAAGTGGGTCATTGGGCATTTATCTTGTCGTTGGGGTTTTGGCGACGATTCTGTTTATAGGCACAATTGTATTGATTGTCTCATTCGTCGTTTAATGCGTATAAAAAAGCCCAAACAAAACTGCTTGGGCTTTTTTTTTAAAAACTTAATTGCTTGAGTTGCCGGTTGCTTTGAAGCTGTCTTTAATAGAAACAAACATTTCTTTAACGCCGCCAAATAAATTGCCCAAGGTCAATGGTTGTTTCAATATGACCAGGGTTTTAAGGACAGCAACCGCAACGAATCCAGCGATCGGCGGGAATAATTCAAAAAATAATGACATCATAACCCCCGAAAAACCTTGGAAGCCACCCTCATTTTTTCTGTCGCCAATAGAGGTCAAGTCACGCGCATAGCCTGCTGGATCCTCTTTAACGCCTTCCATGATCGCAATATTGACATCAACCAATAGAAACTGCACAGCAAAAAATAATGCTGCACACGCACCAACCCACATCATAACGTTATCTTTTTTTGCCCGCATCAGGCTTTGGTATACCCAAACGGATACCAAAATTATCATCATGCCACCAATCATGTCATCTTCCTCATTAGTTGTTATAGTTTATATCCTAGATAAAAAGAAATACAAATAGGTACACTTAATATCCATGCTCGTTGCATCTTTTCTAATAACTGCACAAGATTCAAATTTTTGCCTACCAGGTACGGATTGCTTTTTTATCATCCCATCCTCTATGGAATACGATAAGTCTACGCCAAAATCACCGGTACGCTTATCTTTAGAGGCTGTTTTCAAGATTCCGCCTGGTTTAAATTCCCAAGTCACATGCAAGGCTCTTTTTTCGCCATCATATTTTGCTGCTTCTGCGTCCACACGCCAAGCACCTATGATGTCTGTGGCGCTGCTTAGCTTTACTTCAGCGAAAAGAGGATTGATTAAGCCTAGCAAAGTCAATGCGATCAAATTTTTTATAATTTTTTTCATTTTGCCTTCCTTTGAAAGATTTTAGTCTTGTATTATACGCTGCAGCAGTTCCATTATCCCCAATTACACCTAAAGATCAAGTAATGCGCATATTCATGTCATCACTAAAATAAAATAACGGGGTCGATAACGCTTGACTTTACGCCATTGTCACGTATCATCTGACGTTCCAACGTCGGTAACTCGATATTTTATTAAACATAAAAATTAAAGGTAGGATAATCATGGGAGCGATTTTAGATATTACTGAAACGTTAAAAGAGCCATCTGGCATGATTGGTTTGGCTGTTGTTATAGCTGGTGGCTATTTTCTCTTCAAATGGGTTTTTGCTAAACACCCTGACGACCAATAAAATATAGGTCACTTCGCTTAAAGTTTGTTCAAATAGGTCGCAGAAACAGTTTAGTTATTGTTGTGCGGCCTTTATTTGTAATATTGCGCCATTTTAACCTTATAATCTGTACGTTTTTAACAGCTCTCCTGTTGCCTAATGTACAACTACCTCGTTCAAAAAACCCTCCAACTTATCCAAAAGACCGTGCCTGCTACCGGTATCGGGCTGTTCCGTTTTTTTTATGGATTGGTTACGCTACAGGAAATCTTTTTTCTACTGTATTTCAATCATTTGATTTTTGACCCAATACCGTATATTGATGTCGAATTTCCTATGCTGCCCTTGTTCCTAGGTCTATGGGCAATCAGTGCGTTTTGTCTTAGCATTGGGTATCGCTGTCAATTTTCAGCGTTAGTTTGTTATGCGTTTTGGATTATTTTTGTGCAATTTACCCCTATGCAAAGAGATTTTGATGGCGGGTTTGATTTATTTATGACGGGGACGGGGTTTTTTTTACTGTTCATGCCCCTTGATAAAGCTTTTGCTATTGATGATTTGCGCTACAAATTACAAAATCCTTTTAAGCATTATTCGCAATATGCACCCGCAACAGTATCGGTACTTGCTTATTACATTCCAGTCATTATTTGCTTAGGCCTCCTGTATTTTGATTCTGCTGTCCATAAAATGTTTGGGGAGCATTGGCGTAATGGTTTGGGGGCTTGGTTGCCTGCGACCCAGCCATACTATATTTCGGCAATCAATACGTCACCGTTACTTAATATTGAATTTTTGCAAAAAGGGATTGGTTATCTCATTTTAGTTTTTCAATTCAGTTTTATTTTTTTTGCACAGAATCGTTATTTACGTCCAGTGTACCTTATGGTTGGCATCGGTTTACATCTAGGGATTATGCTCACCTTAAATATTTATCCGTTTGGCGCGGGGATGCTAATTTTTTATGTGCTGTTAGTGCCCTTTAGCTGGTGGCGTAGAGGTGGCCATTATTTAAAAAGAACACAGCCGACACTCACTATTTTTTTTGATGAACAATGTCCTTTGTGTAATCGCACGGCGTTGATGCTTAATCATTTTGATGTTTTTCAGGGCTTGGATTTTAAAGGTGCGCAAACCTATGCCAGGCAGTATGTGGAACTCAATCAAATAAATGATGCTACATTATTGTTTGATATATATGCACTGGATACCCAAGGTAATATCTATTCTGGGGTAGCCGCGTACAGTCAAATCTTAATACACATGCGTTATTTGGCTGGGCTTGGGTTGCTGTTACGCTTGCCGATTGTTTATCCTTTGGCTTGCAGACAATATCGGCAGATTGCAGATGACAGGATACGCACGCCCTGTGATGCAAATTGTGCCGTCATTACGCAAATCCCGTCAAGTTACTATACCTACTTGTTTACGCAATTTGCATCAACACCTAAAAAGTCGGCGCATGTGCTTGTTAAGTTATTGCTAATGTTGTTGATTTTACAGTTAAATAGCACTGTTCATTATGGTATTTTTTATCATCTTAAGTTTGATATTCGGCAAAATGCCGCGTTTAAAACCTTGGATGAAGTCAGTAATACTTTTTTGCTGTTAACACAGGCATTCTTGGGCATTACGCCGCACGCGCTCTACAGTCATGATCACTTCATGGGGTACAATCATATTTTAGCCATCACCTATCACGATACTGCCGGTAAAGAACACTGGCTCCCCTTTATCAATCAGCAAGGTAGGCTTATTTCTCCCAACTGGGGGCGGGTACAATCCATGTGGGCAAATATTGCCGTGACCCCGACGATAAATTCGGTCAGACTGCGTAAGTTTATTATGAAAGTGACTGCTTTTTATGGGAAAAAAGAGGGGTTGAATATTAATCAAACGACTTTTGAGATAAAGCTCAAAAAAATCCAAGCACCTTCCGTATGGATATATGACCAACTTAATCAAAATCTTACAGGTGAATGGCAAAAAATTGGCTTTGCTACTTGGCATGATAATAATTTTGATTTGTCGCTGCCAAATAATATTGATGGTTTATAAAATATGTTAGTTAGTGTTGCATCAACACTTAAGTCATGATATAAATTTACCGTGCTTTGTATAGTACAAAAAAAATAAATATAAAACCTTTTAGGGGGATCAAAATGAAAAAAATATTATCTCTGTTGGCTGTTGCACTTATGGTTGTTGGTTTAACCGGTTGTTTAGATGATCCAGATGGCTCTAAAGAAAAAGTTTCTAGCTCAATTTCAGGCGTTCAACTGTAAGTTTTAAGCTTGTGAATGAGAGACTCGGTGCTATTTGCACCGAGTCTTCATGTTTAGATGTGTATATTGCTTTATTTAAGTCCTTAGCGTAATTTGTTAGATAACCTTTAACAAAAACGGTCAAAATTTCTCTCAGCACTTTGCTGAAAAACCTCTGTTTTCAAAAATACCTATATTTAATTTGCATCCATAAGCCTGATTAAAACAATCACGGATTAGACTGTTGTAAAATTAACTTCAATAAACGCTACACTCACATTCATTCGCCTTTAACTTAAGCGTTGTTTTTTCTGAAATAGCGATGCACTGCATTTACAACACGTCGAGTAAAAATAATGAGCGATATTCCTGAAAATTTAAAATATGCAAGCACTCACGAATGGGTTAAATTGCAAGATGATAATCTCGTACAAGTCGGGATTAGCGACTTTGCTCAGCAGGAATTGGGCGATTTGGTTTATGTTGAATTACCAGAATTAGGACGCAAACTTACGGTTGCTGAACAATGTGCGGTAGTGGAATCGGTAAAGACCGCTTCTGATTTGTACAGTCCATTGAGTGGTGAGGTGGTGGCGGTTAATCAAGCTATCATTGATGAACCCTCGTTGATTAACGAGGCAGTTTACGCAAGCTGGCTTTTTACGCTGCGAGCCGAGAACCTTTCGGAGCTTGAGTTACTTATGGATGCTACAGCTTATAAACATTTAATTGATAAATAAAGCGGTCAGTAGAAGTTATCCCCAAAATCTGTGGATAACCTTGTGGATAACACCTGTAAAAAACCCATCCGACGTTGATTTGAGAGTTGTTTATTTAAATTGACTACATTATGACCATTAATAAAATTGCGTATAATCAATGGGTTATTTTTTATGTAAGGTAATTCAAGCGCTTTGGTTGTTTTGTAATGTAATTGACAAGAAATGTGTGTAACTTATCGTTTTTGACACTCAACTTATTGGATCGATATGGCTAATCCTAATGCAAAAGGGATAAAACGAATTATCAATGCGCTGTTTTTCTCGATTGCCGGTTTTAAAGCCACTTGGCAGCATGAGGAAGCATTTCGGCAAGAAGTCTTATTGTTTGTGGTAACTGCCCCCATCGCTTTGTGGTTGGAGCGTACGGTCGTCGAAAAGCTATTAATGATTGGCAGCGTGGTTTTAGTGTTATTGGTAGAATTATTGAATTCTGCGGTAGAAGCGGTGGTTGATCGAGTAGGATTTGAACATCATGAGTTATCGGGCCGAGCCAAAGATATTGGTTCGGCAGCGGTTATGTTGTCACTGGTTTGGGCAGCAGTCACTTGGGCTGCGATTTTAATTTAAGAGGAAAATAATGAGTGCATTAATTTGTGGATCTATGGCCTACGATACCATTATGGTATTTCATGATAAATTTAAGCACCATATCTTGCCGGAGAAAGTACATATTTTAAATGTCTCCTTTTTGGTGCCGGTGATGCGCAGAGAATTTGGTGGATGTGCGGGGAATATTGCCTATAACCTGAAATTACTGGGTGAAGAACCGTTGATTATGGCTACGGTAGGGCATGATTTTGAACCCTATGCCCAGTGGTTAAGTCAGAGTCGTTTATCCAGTCAATTCGTTAAGGTACTCAGTGATAACTTCACGGGGCAGGCTTATATCACCACCGATGAAGATGCTAATCAAATCACCGCTTTTCATCCGGGTGCGATGAGTTACTCCCATTTAAATGAAATCCCGCTGGAAAATACCGATGAGATAACTATTGGCATTGTTTCCCCAGATGGTAAACAGGGGATGCAAGAACATGCTGCGCAGTTTGTTGAGGCTGGTATACCGTTTATTTTTGATCCAGGTCAAGGCATGCCGATGTTTAATGGTGACGAGTTAGTGCAATTGCTAGAACAGGCCACTTGGGTCACTTTAAACGATTATGAATCAGAACTCATGCTGGAGCGTACTGGATTGACCTTGGCACAAATGGCTACGAAAGTTGATGCGCTCATTATCACGCGAGGGGCCCTGGGTTCGCAAATTTATACCGACGGTAAGTGTATTGAAATTCCTGCGGCCAAACCTAAGGCTCTCCAAGATCCGACTGGCTGCGGCGATGCTTATCGCGCAGGATTGTTGTTCGGCCTGATGAACGAATATGATTGGGCCGTGACGGGGCGAATCGCGTCATTAATGGGTGCCATTAAAATTGAAGAAAATGGTACGCAAAACCATACTTTTTCAATGGATGCCTTTAAGATGCGTTATCAAGAAAACTTCGGATCATCCTTTTGAGTTTGGCTAAAACCCAAGCGCTACTGGCGATTATGGCACGTTTACGTGATCCTATAACGGGTTGTGCTTGGGATGTTAAACAAGATTTTGCCAGTTTAATTCCGTACACTATTGAGGAAGCTTATGAAGTTGCGGATGCCATTGACCGTAATGATCTGGATGATTTACGCGAAGAATTAGGCGATTTGCTCTTGCAGGTGGTTTTTCATAGTCGAATTGCAGAAGAGCAAGGTTTGTTTGATTTTGAACAAGTCGCAGCAAGCATTAGTGATAAATTAATTCGTCGGCATCCACATGTCTTTGCGGGCGTTACTTTTAACAGCGACGAAGCGCGCAAACAAGCCTGGGAGCTTGCTAAAGCTGAAGAGCGCAAGGCTAAGCCGCGCGTTGCTGATGCCCCAGACAGTGTGTTAAACGGTGTGGCGATTAATTTACCCGCGTTGGTGCAATGTGAAAAAGTCCAGGATCGTGCCGCCGAGCATGGTTTTGACTGGCCGGACGTTGCGCCAGTGTTTGATAAAGTGCTGGAAGAATTAGATGAAATAAAGGAGGCTTATGCCTCGGGTGATCAAGCGCATATTGAGGAGGAAGTCGGCGATTTATTATTGGTGGCCGTCAATTTGGCAAGGCATTTAAAGGTCAACCCTGAAAGGGCGCTAAAGCTAAGCACGCAAAAGTTCTCTAAACGCTTTCAGTATATTGAACAGCAAATTAAAGCCAGCCAACGCGAATTAAAAGCATGTCAGTTAGTGGAATTGGATTTGTTGTGGCATGAAGCTAAACAAGTGTTTAAAAAGTCGCCGTAATTATTGATAATTCCCTTATTAAATGGCGGGGACGAAGCGGCGCATATATAAGAGCTGCCCTAACCCCTCCTTTTTAAAGAGGGGGGGCGAGTACTTAAATCGCCTTAATCCCGCACGGGCCGCTTATCGAGTTTACGTTGCAAGGTGCGGCGGTGCATATTTAAAGCGCGTGCTGCGGCGGAGACATTGCCTTCATGTTGCATCATGATCTTTTGTAAATGTTCCCATTCCAGTCTTTTTATGGATAAAGGGTTATCACTGATGCTAACTGAGGCATCTCCCTCGTTTTTATACAGAGCTGTTACTATTTCATCGGCATTTGCGGGTTTGGTCAGATAATGCCTCGCCCCCAGCTTAATCGCTTCAACCGCCGTTGCAATGCTGGCGAATCCGGTCAACATCACAATTTGGGTGTTACTGTCTAAGGCAATTAATTGCTTGACCATTTCCAGCCCAGAATCCAATCCGATGCGTAAGTCAATAACGGCATACTCTGGTTCGATTTGCTCAGCTAAGCTGGCGCCACTGGTAACATCGTGGGCAACAAAGACTTCAAACAAGCGTTTCTCCAGCGCACTCTTTAAGACCTCACAAAAAGTTACATCATCATCCACCAGTAAAAGGTGGGGTTTATCGGTTAAAAGTAGGTTCATAGTGTTTGCTCGATAAACGTGCTAGGCGTTGCGTCATAGTTGTGATCTCGCCGGTCATCTGTAAATAATAAAGGTAGTTCAATATTCACACTGGTGCCCCCAGACGGCATAATTTGAAAGTCTATCTTGCCGTGTAAGCGTTTTACGGTGGTACAAGTCAAAAATAAACCTACCCCCAGGCCTTGTTTATTGCTATTGACTGGCTGTGTGCCAATAAACGCCAACAGCTCCTCAGGTAACCCAGGCCCGTAGTCCCGAATTTTAAGATACAGTATGTACTCGTCCCACTCGGCGTGAAAATCGATGCCCTTATTAGCAGGAGAAACTTCGGCGGCATTATTTAATACATTGATCAGCGCATGGGTTAGGGTTTGTTCGGCGATAATTTTAGCATTTATCTCCGTAGCAGGATTAATCATTAAGTTGAGCTTGGTCGATGGGTTATGTGATCGCCATTGATTTAACACGCCATCCAGATATTCAATGGCAGACATGCTGTTACCTGATTCAGCACGCATTTCCCCGCCTGAAGCCGACATAACCGATAAAGCCTCTTTACAACGCAAAATTTGTTGTTGTAAGATTTTTAAATCTCGACTTAATTCTGGGTGGCGATGCTCGGGATAGTTTTGTGTCAACTCGTGCGTAATAATCGCCATGGTGCCTAACGGCGTTCCCATGTCATGTGCGGCACTGGCGGCCAATACCCCTAAGGCCACAATACGTTCATTGCGTAACGCATTTTCGCGTGCCTCAGCGAGGCGGCGCTCTCTTTCGCGCAAAGTGTTAGCCAGTTCCACCACAAAAAATGCCACAACAATGGCGCTGAAAACAAACCCAAACCACATGCCGAAGATATGCAAATTAAAATAATGCTTATCCTGCATAAGATGCAATTGGTGCATAGTCATGGAATTAAGCGCGTCAGATTGCAATTCGTGTGGCTCAATAGACGGCAGCGGGATATTAAAACGGATCAGCAGGGTATACATGGTTGTGGTTAACAGCACCATATACCAGGCATAAGATTGCGACAAAGTGATGGCCGTGATGATGAGCGGCACCAGAAACACCCAAGTGATAGGATTTGAAGCGCCACCGCTTAGATATAATATGCCCGCAATAGCAAATACATCGACGCATAATTGCGAGAATAATTCTGATTCAGTGACGGGGGTATCAGTTTGTAAGCGCATCCAGGTATACAAATTAACCACGCCAGTGGCCATTACCACAATCCAAAGCATTTCCTGGGGTAAGTTAATATACAAACCATAAACTGAAATGATAATTAACAATGATTCAGAACCCAGCATAAGATTACGCAGAATGAATAACCATTGCAGATTTTCGCGCGTTGAAATGGCTGATTTCGGTATCAC
Organism: Methylococcaceae bacterium; assembly: GCA_013141155.1. Taxonomy (GTDB): domain Bacteria; phylum Pseudomonadota; class Gammaproteobacteria; order Methylococcales; family Methylomonadaceae; genus SXIZ01. Next base: position 9,037 of record JABFRM010000350.1, read on the forward strand.
ATGAGTAAGCATGGTTTTTTCACTTTAGTTAGGAACGGATTATGCTGACCATTCTAACGAGGTGGCTTGAAAAAATCAGCTTTATGATTGCAATTGCAAGCGGGTAATTTACCGCTATGATTACTGCATAGACAATATTGGCTAGCGCTTGTTATGATGAAGCCGTAATTACGCATTTATTTGTTACCCTCAAGGTTCTCCAAACATGTCACCTTCACTTGCTACGCTTGAAAAAATTGTCCGGGAAGCCGGCACCATTGCCCTGGCTCATTTTAAAGACCTTAAGCATTTGGCAATCAATAAAAAAAGTCCGCGCGACTTTGTAACCGCTGCGGATGTCGCGGTTGAACATTTTTTGCATCAAACTTTGAGCCAACAATTTCCGCAATTCGGTTTTTGGGGGGAGGAAAGTGGACAAAGCGCCAATCAAAATGCCCGCTGGATAGTTGACCCTATTGATGGTACGCATTCATTCGCGAAAGGCCAATATTTTTGGGGCATTAGCGTCGCTTTGGAAGTTGATCAAGAATTATTGCTGGGCGTCGTTTATGCACCCGCCTTAAATGATTATTACTGTGCTGAAAAAGGGCAGGGCGCGTGGAAAAATGGTGAAGCTATTCGAGTGTCATCTGAAGACAAATTAGATAATGCCATGATAGGTACTGGTTTTGCTTGTTTACGGGCGTATTTAGAAGACAATAATCTTGCGCGCTTTGGGCGCATTGCCCAAAAAACCACAGGACAGCGGCGTTTTGGCTCCGCTGCCGTGGATTTATGCTTGGTCGCAGATGGGCAACTGGATGCTTTTTGGGAGCAAGAGCTAAATCTGTATGATGTCGCCGCAGGTGCCTTAGTTGCCCAAGAAGCAGGCGCCACCCTTACCGATTTTCAAGGTAAAGAGGGGGTGTTTCCAAAGCAAATTTTAGCAACCAACGGCAAACTTTTGCAACAGCTATTGCCGTTGATGTAATTAAGCGCTTTGATTGTTCATTCCCCCCGTTTTCTTTTATACTGGGCAGCTAACAACATCAGGAATCATCATGGAAAAACCATTTATTTTACACATGCTCACCACCGCAAAAAACTTAAGTCCGTTTGATGTCAACATGGCATTGGATGCAGGCTGGATTTCTGCTATCCCCTACATTAATGTTGAAGCCAGTGAGGTTCGGGGCTTAGTGCAAGACGTTATTTTTTCGCGCAGCCTTAAAAGCCTAAAAAAAACTGGTATCTTCATCGGTGGTCGCGATGCCAAACAAGCGTTGGACATGTTAAAAGCCTCTAAAAACGCTATGGTGCCTCCCTTTGAGGTCTCGGTTTTTGCTGACCCCAGCGGCGCCTTTACCACTGCGGCAGGTATGGTGGCAGCGGTAGAGCGGGAATTAATGGCCAAATTTAACACCACATTGATGGGCAAAAATGTTTTAGCCTTGGGTGGCACTGGGCCTGTTGGCCAAATTGCTGCGGTTATCGCTGCACAAGCCGGTGCTAACGTGCGCATTGTCGGTAGGCAATTAGATAAAGCTCAAAATATTGCGGAACTGTGCAATCACGAATTTGGCGACGGCAAAATTAACATCATTGCAGGTGCTGACAGCGATAAAGCCGAGTATATGCAAACTGCGGATGTGGTTTTTGCAACCGGTGCTGCGGGTATTGAATTATTGAGTGCTGCCTTGATTGCGTCTGCACCACAATTAAAGGTTGCGGCAGATGTCAACGCCGTACCGCCTGCCGGTATTGCGGGATTAGATGCGCTGCATGACGGTGAACCCTTAGTAGGTTCAACCAGTGGTGCGGTTGGGATTGGCGCATTGGCAATTGGCAATGTAAAGTATCAAGCCCAAAGCAGGTTACTGAAAAAAATGATTGACAGTGACAAACCCGTTTATCTTCGGTTTGAACATGCGTTTGAAGTGGCGCGTGAGCATATAAGAAAATAATCTTTAAGTGGCGTGTATGAAAAACGATCAACAACTTATTTCTCTATTAGGGAAAAAGTTGGGGAGCGGCGATTTTAATGCACGTTATTTAAGTATATAGCCAGGTAGCTATTTTTTATCCGCTTTGATAAATGCAGGGGATGAAATTTGCCGTGTTAGCCTTTAGGTTTTTGTAATACAGCCGAGAATAAGTCATGTCCAAAAGAAGCATCTTACACATGTTAGACCCGATGCCGCACAACAGCCCGTTTGACGTTAATATGGCCGTGGATGCCGGATTTGATGTCCTAATGCCATACAGCAATGTCAAGCTTGATAGTGTGCATCGTTTAGTACAAGACGCGATTTTTTCACGCGGGCCTGCGGGTGTAAAACAAACGGCAATGTTTATCGGCGGTCGCGATTTAGGCTTGGCGATGGACATGCTCAATAGCTGTAAACAAGCGATGGTTCCGCCTTTTGAAGTTTCCGTATTGGTTGATCCCAGTGGCGCGTTTACAACCGCAGCGGCTTTAGTGGCGTGTGTTGCCAAACAACTAAAAGACCAACATGGCAAAGCCCTAAATGAGTGCACTGCCTTGGTTTTCGGCGGCACTGGCCCTGTCGGCATTGCAACCGGCATAATTGCCTCATTGGCGGGTGCTGATATTGCACTGGTTGACCATTTACTGTTGGCGACTGCTGATGATGCTGCCAAAGAATATAATCGGCGCTTTGGCTGTACGATGCGTGGTGCTGTTGCCACAAATGCCGCTGAAAAATCCGCATTAATTGAGCAGGTTAATTTAATTTTTTGTACCGCCAAAGCGGGTATTCAGGTGTTAAGTGCCGAGGTTTTACAACATGCTAAACAATTAAAAGTGGCAGGCGATGTCAATGCCGTGCCGCCACTGGGCATTGAAGGGATTAACAGTAAAGATTTTGGGGTACCCTTAGCGGCTGCTATCAACTCACCGAAAGCGGTTGCCGTTGGCGCATTGGCGGTGGGTAATATTAAATATAAACTTCAGCAGGCGCTTTTAAAAACCATGCTTGAAACCGATAAGCCGCTGTATCTTGACTTTAGAAATGCCTACGCGATGGCAGAACAACTTTTGTAAGGGTAGCCGCTAAAAACAGTGCGGCATGTTCACACGGATCCCCCTGATCATTTGGCCTTGCTTAAGGTGAAGCTCATTTCGAATGTATAACTGATTTTTTTTGCGTCCCGCCAACCTTCTTTTAATATGCGTAATAATTAACTTAAAAGATGTGAAATAGTTCACATCTTTTAAAGTTATTTTTTTATATCCTATAGGCGTGAAACTGTTTTTTGTTTCATGACGCCAACTTATTCAATACGATAGCCGACTTTATATGAGTTGAATACTGT
>JABFRM010000226.1 GCA_013141155.1 Methylococcaceae bacterium
GTAAACACAAGACGGTTTACGGCAAGCACGCTCAATTTCAGGGTCTTTACACGCCAAGCGATACATATTCGCCGTCGGGCCGCCGAGATCGTAAATGTGTCAAGTAAAGTTGGGCGAGGTGTCACGTATGTTTTCAATTTCCCGAATGATGGAATTTTCAGAGCGGCTTTGAATAATGCGTCCTTCATGCTCAGTGATTGAACAAAACGTACAGCCGCCAAAGCAGCCGCGCATGATGTTGACCGAGTGCTGGATCATCTCAAACGCGGGGATATTGGCCTTGCCGTAGGTTTTGTGCGGCAAGCGTGAATAAGGCAAATCAAACACGCCATCCATCTCCGGCGTGGTCAAGGGAATCGGCGGCGGATTAATCCACACCAAGCGGTTGGCATGTTTTTGCACTAAAGTACGTGCATTGCCAGGATTAGTTTCGCCGTGCATGACCCGTGAAGTATGGGCATAAAGAATGGGATCGTCTTTAACGCTTTCAAAGCTGGGCAGCATGATTACGGTATTTTCACGCGTAAACTTTTTTGCCATCGACGGCGATAGGTGGATAACATGTTCGTTATTGTTGATTTTTTCGGCAGGCGCGGCTTCAGTGGCACAAGCAGGTTGTTCTTGATACGGGTCTTGCGGGACGAAAACTGCGCCGGGCTTGTCGATTTCGGTGGAATATTTAATCGCGCAATGGCTAGGAATTTCCTTAACAAAATGCACCGTGCCGCGAATGCCGTGAATTTCATTGATTTTCTCACCACCGGCAAGGCGATGGGCGATTTCGACGATTTGCCGTTCGGCGTTGCCATACACCAATAAATCCGCCTTGGAATCCAGCAAGACCGATTTTCTGACCATATCCGACCAGTAATCATAATGCGCAATACGCCGCAAACTCGCTTCGATGCCGCCGATAATGATCGGCACTTCTTTGTAAGCTTCTCGGCAACGATGCGAATACACATTAACTGCACGATCAGGGCGTTTACCCGCTGCGCCATCGGGAGTATACGCATCATTGGAGCGGATTTTTTTGTCCGAGGTGTAGCGATTGACCATCGAATCCATATTGCCGCCGGTGACGCCAAAAAATAAATTGGGTCTGCCTAAGCTGCGAAAATCCTGCACGCTGCTCCAGTCTGGCTGTGAAATAATGCCAACGCGAAAACCTTGCGCTTCCAGTAAGCGACCAATCAGCGCCATGCCAAAGCTGGGATGGTCAATGTACGCATCCCCAGTGACTAAAATAACGTCGCAACTATCCCAGCCCAAAGCATCCATTTCGGCGCGAGTCATGGGCAGTTCGGCAGCAGTGCCAAAGCGTTGCGCCCAATGTTTGCGGTAACTAAAAAGGTTGGGTGCTGCTGGTGCTTGGGTGGTCATGTGATTATGTTATTCAGGGTGTACAGGTTATTGCGTTTAAAAAAAACGGGGATTCAAGCTGATAATGCCCGCTAAGCATCAAACTACTTATTCAAACAGGCTTTATCAGTACTATATAAATTCAGCGCTATCATACCATTAGAAGTTAAAACGTTTTTACATGTATCTAAAAAGCTTGGCTACATTGATGAATCAATCGCCGCGACTAAGCCACAGGTCATTTTTTATAAAAATCCACTGTTTACATCTGCTTGACCATCAACATTTGATTGCCACCTTTTTGAAATTCATAAGCAACCGTACTTAATTGCGTAAGATACCCATCAGCGGTCAGTTGCTGTAAAACCGCTGGCAAATGGCGTGAAAGTTGACCGTCTAATTCCAAAAGCGGAAAGATTCTGACTTCGGCGCTTACCCTACACAATTCCTTAATGGCCGCCAGGTGAAACGATTCTGATAGCTGTTCACTGTACAAAAATAATAAATGTGAGCACAGCGCCAGCGCAAAGTATTGCTCTGGAAAAGCCAGCACAGGTAAGCGCATTTGTTGATAGCGCCCTGCTTTGACGCCTTCAGGATAATCCGCCAAAAACGCCTCCATCGCACTCAGCCTGATATTGCCTAATGCTTCCACCGAGGTAATTTTGTTCCAGACAAATTCTTGTTGATTAAGCCTAACTTGTTCAATAACCACGGCAAAGGTTTCTTTAATACGCACGGCAATTGCGTCTTGACTGAATTCGTACAACGGATCGACGGAGATGACCTTACCACCGGTTTTGGTTAATAACGCATTAAAGCTCGCAGGGCCATCGCCACAGCCCAGAATTTTTTTAGTTACATCGGTTTTAGTCAGCGCAAACATGTCCACATATTCTGTGTATGATCGCCCCCAAGGCACAATTTCTGTTAACTTAAAGCCCATACTAGATAACTCCCTCACTATCAAAAGAGGGTGATTATCGCTTAAAACTGACGCTATAATCCCCTGTTTTAACCTGTAAGGCATTATTTATGTATTAACTAATAGTGCGATACTGTTCTAATTGGCGTATGGCCATTTGCTGATAAGAAGCATTATGTAATTTTGCCCAAAGATTCATCACCAAATACCCGTAAGGCATTGCAGGCCCTTGATCGGAATAGGGTATCTCATAAAAATGCTTATGCTCATCTTGGTGATGACCGATATGATTAGAGAGTCCTAATAATAAATAGCGGGTAAACCAAGTATTACTGACCCAGCCAAAACTGTTGCTATAGCGTTTATCTTCCAAGCCCCAATGTTGCACATAATTAATGGTTTCAATAATGCGCACCGCAATAAAGGCTTGGTATAGAAACAACCCTGTGGCTAACCAGCCGTAAAAGTAAAAACTGAGCGACAAAATAATTAGCTGAATGAATAAGCCCTGTATAACCTGATTTTTAAATCCAGATTTGAAGGTAAACGCACCCAAGCGTTGCTGCTCTATCTCCCAAGCATAAAGAAATTGCCTATAATATACGCGCTGCCAATAGTGACGAAAACTTTCCCCTAAGCGTGCGGTGGTAAAGTCGTCTTGCAATTTAACGCCTTGGTGATGGCCTTGATTGTGCACCACTCTGAAATGGTCGTAACACAAACTCCATAACACTATCCGCCCCAGTCCCTGCATTAAGCCATTGTTGCGGTGCATCAGTTCATGCGCTACTACCACCCCAGAAATGCCGGAACCAGTCCCCACCAGAAAGCGAATCACAATGACATTGGTGATGCCAGTCATCCAATCTTCAGACGTTTGCCACGGGAGTTGACTAACGTAGTTCAGCATGAGTAGGATATTGAGCAACTGCAAGAACACTAAGCCATATAAAATGCCATCATATATACCTTCAGCCCCGCGTGTGGAGTATTGCGTTTTTAATTCGGGACTAAACCGGTCTGCCAGTAATAACAACCAGCAGGGTAAGGTCCAGGCTAAAGCGCCACTGATGGAATGCAAGCCGCTACTGAAAAACCAGCAAGTACTTACCGGTAAAAAAAAGCAGACTAAGTAATTGAATGGATTGGTCATGACGTAGATGATACGGTTAAATGCGAGTTAAAAGGGCTGGTAAAAGTACGTGATAGCCGTTTTAATATACCTTGTGTCACCAGCGCAACTTTAAAGCGCCTGCCCACTGCTGCCAAAGAACAATAACCGGTATAAATGCGTTGCCAATGCTGCTGCATTATGGCTTCCCCTGAGTTGGCTAACATTCCATCCAGATACAGTTGAATCGCTTGCTGCGCCAACGCGGTATGACCCGTGGCGACATTATCAATGGAAATATGCACGTTGACGATGGTGGGGTCAAGACCATAATAGGTCAATGCCTGCGCTAGACGTAAATAATCTTTACCCAAGCCGCTTAATTCAATTGCCAGATTTAATCCTAACAACTCCGGTAAAAAAGCACTGGGAAATTTAGAAATAGCCATCAGGTAACAGGGAATATCAAAAGCGCTGTCGATAAAACCGGGATGTTGGCTAAATTCCCTGCTATGAATAGGCGGCAGATGCAGGCCAATACTGCCCAGTAATTGCTGATAAATATACGGATGGTTTTGCGTGAGGATGCCCCCGCCTAGTTCATCTGCATATATTTTAAACAACAACGCCCCGATGGACTGGGTAGGATGATAGCTTAATTGGCTGATGTTTTGCAGCCAACAGCCGTCGGTTAAAATTGCCGGCGCCAATTGTTCTATGCCCCAGATATAGGTTTGTTTAGAAATTCCTGGAGGAGCGGTTAGTGGCTGATAGGCTTTAACTTCTTGTTGATAAACCGCATTAATATAGTCATTAAGGTTCTGATGATTATAGTATTTGAAGGGTGAGCGATTGAACAACCTGGTTAACGTTAATAGCTTGCTGACCTTTTGTTTGGCGGTGTTTAAGGCGGCGGGGAACAGCTCGATATTCACCAGGGTGTGATACCAGTCCCTATTACTGAGTCTGGCATAATTGGGGATTGGAGTGATTATAGTTCTCACGTTCCGGCGTGGGAATTCATCCCGCAACGCTCCAGCGTTGTGTGACGCTGGAGCGTCAAAAGCGGCACTCCCACGCCGGAGCGTAGGAATGATTTCAAAGGCAGGAATGATAGTCGGCTCACCACACACCCAGGCCTTTAAAATCCCCTTATCTGCTGCATTCAGCACCCCAAACATCGGCCCCTTAAACTCAAACAACTTCAGCAAACGACTATTAGAAGGATTTTGCTGGTCAATATAAGCCGATTGTTTTAGCGCCTGTAAAAAAACCTCGCTATCAAAAGGTGAGCTTGCAAACCAAGCATCTATCGACTTACCTGCCAATTGAATGTTACCGTGATGCCCAATTGCATTCGGTATGATCCGTTGCAATAGCACTACTAAGGCCTGTTGCGTCGATAACGGCTTAGCTAACTGTGTTTGTAATTGTTGGTAGCAACAGTCGGTTTGTTGCTGATACAGCCAATAACCGGTTTGAATACGCAACCACAACGCAGTCTGTTGCAGAGGAAAATCTTCCAGATAATCCCGTATGACTTTAAGCAATGCCGGTAATTGCGCCTGCAAGCGGTGTTGCCTTGCCTGCAAAAACTGGCTCAGTGCGACATTATCATTTGCTTGCGCATAAGCCCGTTCCAGCAAACCGATTGCTTGGCAATAAGCATAGCTAAAGCCCAGAATTTCCGCGAAAAAGACGCGAGGAAATTGTGCCAGTGCCAGTTGCAACGCACCAAAATCAAACAAGCAGTTTTGAATTAAAGGCTGCTGCGCGAAAGCCCAAGTATGCAAACTCGGTATGGCTTTGCCGTTACTGAGCATATTGGCCTGAAGGAATGCGCCAGTCTGATCGTCTGCATTTAAAGCTAATGACGCAGAGAACAAATCAACCGTTAAAGCGGTTTGATTGGTACCAGCTTGGACGATATTGTTCAAGATAGCCGTTTCAGTCAACAGTACCGGTGACATTTGCACTAGACACGTACTCAAATCCTTAAGGTTCAACCCTGATGCCGTGAGCTTAAAGGCAGTGTTATTGAGTCCCTCTTCAATCAGCTCCGGCTGATAAGCGCTTGAAAAATTAGCCATCGGGAATTGTTTAATCATCAGACACTGCTGCGTGATAAACGCATAAGCGGGTTCTAAAACCGCCGGATGTTCACTGACATGAACCAGTTGATAAAACAGCGTTCGGCTATCGAGTTCGAGCGAACCCGCATCACTATCAAACAGCGGTGTCGTATTCACTGCCAAGGGGTGTGCAAACTTATTCATCACGGCTTTTGATTATTAAATAATCATTGATCACCAACACACCCAGTCCCGTCGTTAAAAATACCGCAATAGCATCCTCTAGGCTATGCACCAAGGGCTTACCCATGACATTAAAACTGGTATTTAACAGCATTGGAATCTCTGTTAACTGGTAAAAACAACTGATCAATTGGTGAAAACGGGGGTTCCATTCCTGTTTGACGGTTTGTAATCGACCAGTACCATCAATATGACACACCGCAGCAATTTCGTTACGCTTGGATGCTTTGATCACTAAGGTTTTATCCATGTAGGGCGATTCATGATAGTCCTCAAAATACGTCGCGCCATGCTCATGCAAAATCGACGGCGCAAACGGACGAAATTGTTCCCGAAATTTTATTTTTTGATTAATTTCATCCTGGGTTTTGGCGTTTCTGGGGTCAGCCAGAATCGAACGATTGCCTAAGGCACGGGGGCCAAATTCCGCTTTCCCCTGCACCCAAGCGACCAATTTGCCTTGCGCAAGCAGTTCCGCAGTGCGCTCACAAATTTGCTCAGGATGGTGTTGAATGCTTAAGGTACGATTAAACTTTAGCAAGCGTTCAAGAGCATCCTGACTGATTTCAGAACCGGTATAAGGGGTTTGCAGCTTTGGCGGCTCGGCATACTGCGGTTGTTCGGCATGAAACGCCAGCCAAGCCGCACCCAGCGCACAGCCATCATCGGCGGGTGCGGAGGGAATATGCACTTGTTTAAACGGCGTACGGCGGGTAATTTGCCCATTGAAAGAGGAATTCAGCGCACAACCCCCCGCCATGGTTAAGCTATCACTGGGATTAGCGCTGTGTAAATTGCCTAATAATGCAGTCAAGGTATCGGCAAAAAACGCTTGCCCCGTAAACGCTAAATCCGCTTTTTGCTCAATAGTAGCTGTCGCGGGTTTTTTAAAGTCATTCAGTTTGGCGAGCTTTTGAAACAACTGCTGGCTGGGATGTTTGCACGCCAAGCCTTCAATGCTTAAAGTTGCGTTCAAGGCAGCATAAAAATCCTGATCCAATTTGCCGTAAGCCGCCAAGCCCATCACCTTCCATTCCTCGCCTTTTAACCAATCAAAGCCACACAATTCAGTTATTTTCATATAATAAAAACCCAAACTGCCTAAGCTAAGCCCTTTGGCTTCATACAAGCGTTCCAGTTTGCGATTTTGATAGCGGTAAAACGCCATCGCGCCATTTTCACCATAGGAATCAATCACTGCACAAGACGCTTCTGCAAAGGGGCTACTATAACAAGCGGCGGCAGCATGGGTTAGGTGGTGATCGTAGTCTTTAAAACGAATCACGCAATCGGGATAGTGTTCCCGAATAATCCGTACCAGGTTAATACCTGCGGTCACAATGCTGGTGCGCTGGCACGCCATCATGTGGTGTAACTGGTAGTTTTCTAAAGGCGAACGCAGCTTTTTTATACCGGTTTTTAACAGTCCTGGCGCGGTTAAAACGCCTAGGGTAGCCACCACATTTTCATACCAAGGACGCTTTTTATTCCAGTTAATCGCAATCACCACTTCCCGTAAATCAGGGCAATGCTGCGCTAATAAGCCTGGGACAACCACCAATTGATCTGGCGCACAATTTAAGGCGCGCTTATTTTGCAAGGGGCGTTCCGTGGCTTCCGCAAACAGTACCCCGCCTTGGTCATTGATAATGGCAATTGCAGGGTCGTGAAAGGTGACCGAAAGACCTATGTAATATTGACTCATATCTTCCAGGGTTCAGGGGATGCAGGATTTTAATTTCGCTCATGCGCATTCGACCCACTCTGAATCAAATAATTGCACCGATCCAGAAATTTAATTTAATAGTTCAATATTCCATGTCACTTTAAAAAGTCTATCCAGCAATAAAAATTAACACCCCATAAGCCAAATTTTAGGCAAAAAAAAGCCCAGCATAGTTAGCCTATGCTGGGCTTCCCTTCAGTGAAGCTTAAAGCTGAATGCTTGGAGCTGAACTGGAAACTTTTTCTTTAGAACCGTCTGGATCATCCAAACAGCCAGTCAAACCAACAATCATAAGCGTCATAGCTAACAGAGATAATACTTTTTTCATTTTATGCTCCTAAAATTTGTATTTATTGTTAATGGTCTAGCGTCTGGAAAAATACCAGAATTAAAGTACGGATGCAATTAAATCGAAGGATATTACGTATTTTTTTTTTTGAAATGCGTAGGTAATGTTTAAGTCACTGCAAACATTGGCATTTAAGTTATGGCTGATCGACATTATTTAAAACCCCACCGTCAGCTTAAGCTGGTAACTATTGCCTTAAACAAATTATTTTGACGTGCGAACAGCTTTAATAATAACAAATTTTTGATTGGACGCCACTAACTGGCTGTTACCGAATATGTTCTGCAAACTGGCTTGATACCCCAAATGACGATTGCCGATCACCCATAACTCTCCATTGGCTGTTAAAGTTTTATGCGCCTGCCTGAACATACTAAGCGCGAGCTGATCGCCAATGGTTTGTTGTTGATGAAAAGGCGGGTTACATAAAATCAAATCCACCGACTCGGCTGCAAAATCCTGTAACCCATCGCCTACGCTAAAAACCGCCGGACGTTTGCCTGCAAAAGCCGCATTAAAATTGTCGCGGGCAGCAGCCACAGCCATAAACGATTCATCTACAAATACCAATCTGGCATCGGGATTTCGGGCAGCCGCCATTAAACCCACTACGCCATTGCCACAACCCAGATCAACGATGGTTTTCGCGGTTGATATTGAGGGTAAGTGCGCCAAAAAAAACCGTGTACCGATATCCAGTTGCGTACGAGAAAACACATTGGCATGATTAACAATCTGATAGTCGGTATTTTCGAGGAGATAACGAGTGGGATAAGGATTGTCGGCTACGGTTAAAGCGGGGTTAAGGGTTACCCAAATTAACCGCGCCTTTTTTTTAGCCAAAGAGCTGCTGGTTACACCGATGAGACGCTCTAGCAACGACCACACCGAGGCAGGCAGATTTTTTAGCATACCCGCCACGATGATTTGAGTAGTGGGCGTAAGCTGGGGTCTTAGGCGCAGCAATAAGTCCTCTAAAAAAGCCAGGGTTTTAGGGACTTTGATTAAGACCACATCAAACGCTGCTTTAGGCGTCTGCAAGCTGTCTATTAATTCAACCGCGTTTTCATCCAAACCGTTTGCGCGTAGATTTAAACGCGTGGCTTGTTGCGACAAATACGAATCAGACCACGCTTGCGGGCGAAAAGCCGCCAGTGCTACCGCTAACGCACCAAAGCTATCGTTGATCAGTAAAATTTTAGCTGACGATGACAGCGGCTTCTCTGCCAAGGTGTTCAGTAAATATTCGTCCGCCGCATCCCAGGCGCGCAGCAATTCGTTACGGCGTTCGGGTAAGCGTATTAACGAAAAGCAACCCTGGGGGACGTTGAGTTGTTCCGGCATTATGCGTTAGCAATACTGCCGGAAGCTATGCTTTGCGCCAATGCTTCCGCAACCCGCATGCCATCCACCGCCGCTGAAATAATACCGCCAGCATAGCCAGCCCCTTCCCCTGCCGGATATAAACCTTGGGTATTGATACTTTGAAAACCATGATGATCACGGCTAATGCGGATAGGCGCGGAGGTGCGGGTTTCAACGCCAGTTAATACCGCATCGTGCATCGCAAAACCTTTGATGGTTTGATCAAATACCGGCAGGGCTTCGCGAATGGCGTTAATCGCATACTCAGGCAGTAATAACGAGACATCAGTTAAGGTTACACCTGGGGTGTAGGAGGGAATCACACTACCCAGCGCAGTGGAAGCGCGATGATTTAGAAAATCGCCCACTAATTGTGCGGGTGCGTAATAATTACTGCCACCCAGCAAAAACGCTTGTGCTTCCAGACGACGTTGCAATGCCATTCCTGCCAGCGGATGCTCGCTACCAAAATCGGCGGGACTGATTTCAACCACGATACCTGCGTTGGCATTGCGCTCGTTACGCGAATAATGGCTCATGCCGTTGGTGACGACCTGTCCGGATTCAGAATTTGCCGCCACCACCTGACCGCCTGGACACATACAGAAGCTGTAGACACTGCGACCATTGCTGCAATGGTGTACCAATTTATAATCCGCCGCGCCTAATAATTTATTGCCAGCATAAGTGCCAAGGCGGTCAGCATCAATAATGGCTTGCGGATGTTCAATTCTAAAGCCAATAGAAAAAGGCTTTTGCTCAATGGCAACCCCCCGTTCATGCAGCTTTTCAAAGGTATCGCGTGCGCTGTGACCCACCGCCAGAATAACGTGTTCGGTCATAATTTGTTCGCCGTCGGCTAATATCACCGCTTTAATAGCACCTTGCTCGATCACAAAATCACTGACATGGGTTTCAAAACGAATATCACCGCCCGCAGCAATGATTTGGTTACGCAAATTTTCCACCACTTTCACCAAGCGCAAAGTACCGATATGCGGTTTGCTGATATATAAAATTTCTTCCGGTGCGCCGCAACGCACCAAATCATGCAGAATGTGGCGCATGCGATGATTACGGTCTTTAATACCGGTATACAGCTTACCATCTGAAAAAGTCCCCGCGCCGCCCTCACCAAATTGCACGTTGGACGTAACATCAAATTGTTGCTTACGCCAAAAACTCCACACATCTTTGGTTCTGGGTTTAACCGCTTTGCCACGCTCCAAAACCAGCGGTTTTAAACCCATGCGCGCCAAAGATAATGCGGCAAACAATCCACAGGGACCGGTACCAATCACCACTGGACGTAAAGTCGGCGCACGGCTGAAATGTTGCGGATACTGATAATGCTCATCTGGCGTCAGATTAATATTAAGGTCGTCCTTAAATTGCTTCAGTAACGCCGCTTCATTACTCACCGCGACATCCAGGGTATAGACAAAACTGATAACACCGCGTTTACGGGCATCATTGCCTCGACGTCGGATATGCACACTCAGTAATTCTGCATCGTTAATCCTTAAGGTCTGCAATACTGCGTTGCGTAAAGCCGCCGCATCATGATGAAGATCGAGCTTGATTTCGGTAAGACGTAACATCGGTAGGAACTCTGTTGGAATAAGGGCGCTATTATCCGGTAATCTACTGGTTTTTAACAGGACAGTTCCTGCCACACGGCATTTAAGCGGCTGGCACCAACCGAATGCCTTGGAGCTCAATAGTAATAAGCTGCTGTTTGTATAAGGCACCAATCGCCTGTTTGAACACTTTTTTACTGACCCCAAAGTGTGCATAAATGGCTTCAGGTGAACTTTTATCACTTAAGGGTAAAAAACCCTCATGCTTTTTGAGTTTAGCCAATATTTTTCCCGTTATACCCTCTACTTTAGCGTAACCTGCGGGATATAAACTTAAATCCATACGTCGGTCATCCTCACGAATCTGTTTAATATAGCCAGTGATCTTTTGACCTTTTTTGAGTGCTTGAAAAACTTCGTTCTTATACAACAAACCCCAATGGGTATGATTAACAATGGCTTTTATGCCCAGATCGGTGGTATCTGCAATCAATAAAGACACTGCCTGACCTTGCTTAAAATAAAACGCTTCATAATTGACATAATCGTCAATGAACGTGCTGGCAGAAACACCTTTATAGGGGTCATATAACACTTTGACTAAATAATACTGCCCCAGCTCCAATTCATGGCTTTGCGCACTCAGCGGCACCAACAAATCTTTCGGCAAGCCCCAATCTAAAAATGTCCCGCCCGCATTAACCGACACCACTTTTAACCAGGCCACATCGCCAACCTGTGCCAAAGGCTTTTGGGTGGTTGCGACCAATTCGTCATCATTGGCGCGATAAACAAATACCTCGATAACATCACCAACCGCACAATGTTCAGGCACCATACGCGCTGGTAAAAATAATTTACCTAACGCTCCGCCGTCTAAATAAACACCCGTGGTTTGGTGCTGAATAATTTTTAATGCGTTAAATTGTCCAATATCCATTTTGTGTTATTTTTTAGGGGTTTCTATGGGTTTGCATACTAACGTTTTCGTGGCTTGATGTCTACCAAGGACATCAAGCAGTTATTTCGCTGATGCTTCATTCAAAGTTTAGTCTATTAAACCAGTCCACTTAATTTGTGATAAACATGTGACAACTTTGTGATCAGGGTGTGATGTGTACCCGTTAGACTTTTCCTCGGCAGCTTAAATAGCCGTCATTATGCTTTTAATTCTTCAGGAAAAGACTATGAAAAAACTACTATCGTTTAACCTCAAAACACCAACTGCCACACTATTAAAGGCAGGTTTTTTGGCATCGGACAGTGCCGAAGTGAATTTACCATTTCCGGCAGAATATAATGATCAGCAACAAAAGCTCTATTTACAGGATGTCCTTGTCAATGGTCAGCATTATCAGGCAACATTCCAAAACCAAAATGGACAATTTAAATTGCTTTCTGCCAGCGCGGCCACAACTATTTTTGAGTTTTTCACCCGTTTCGGCACTGATATTTCTCCAGCCTGCGATTCAAGTTCACCTAGGAGCCTGTCGGACAGGATTTGGCATTCTTAGCATTGCTTAGCCATTACGGATTTTTAGTGGCAATAATTCTTCGGTTCATTAACTGACTTATCACTATTTCACTTTGAAATGGCGACGTT
>JABFRM010000271.1 GCA_013141155.1 Methylococcaceae bacterium
GCGTTTAGGGTCATAGGCTTTAAGCATTTTTTCTTTTAAGATCATTAAATCTATTTCATTAAAATTGTTTTTGCCATACGCGCGTTGTAATTTTTCAAGCTCCTGCGTATCTGGATGATAAGGGATTTTGCAATGCCAGCATAAGGTGCGCATAAGCCTTTGCGCGAGAATACCCAAAAGCGCATCGGCAAAGTTAAGCGGATCAAGACCTAAGTCAAGGAGCCGAACCACAGACTCAGAAGCCGAATTGGTATGTAAGGTCGATAATACCAAGTGTCCGGTCAGCGAGGCTTCAATGGCGATATGCGCGGTTTCACGGTCGCGTATCTCGCCAATTAATATAATATCAGGATCCGCACGCAGGAAAGAGCGCATGGCAGCAGCAAAATCGAAACCGATTTTAGGCATAACCTGCACTTGCTGTAAACCGGGCTGGGTAATTTCAACCGGATCTTCAGCGGTCCAGATTTTTTTATCGGGGGTGTTTAAATACCCCAAAGCGCCATGTAACGTGGTGGTTTTACCAGAACCAGTCGGCCCCACCACTAAAAAGATGCCATGCGGTTGGCTGATTAAATCCGTAAGATATTGGGCATTACGTGGGCTGAGGTTAAGTTTGCCTAAGGGTAATGCGCCTGCATTAGATAGCACCCGGATGACTGCACTTTCACCGTTTACCGTGGGAATGGTCGCGACCCGTAGTTCAACAATTTTGCCGCCGAATTTGAGTTTGCATTTGCCATCTTGGGGTTTGCGGCGTTCAGAAATGTCTAGGCGCGAAATGATTTTGATACGCGAAAGTAGGGGGGCTGCGTATTGTGCGGGAATTTTCTCAATTTCACGGCACAGTCCATCAAAGCGCATCCTGACGACGGTAGGTGCGTTTTCTTTGCCTGGTTCGATATGAATATCGGAAGCGCCTCTATGCACGGCATCAATAATGATTTTATTAACCAGCTTGATAATAGGCGCTGCTTCGGCACTTAGGAGTGCATTATCGTTACTGAATAAATCATCATCAATAACTTCCGCATCCTCTTTCAGTTCACCGACCATTTCACTTAAATCAGGGCCCATGTTAGGGACACCAATGCCGACAAAACGCAAAATATCCATCGGTAGCGCTAAGCGGACAATAAAGTTTTCAATCCCTAAGGCGCGTTGAACTTCAAGAATACGGCTGTAGTCAGTCGGGTCATCAATAACGATACAGGCTTCTTTTGAAGTGCCGGAAATGGGTACGCATAAATGTTTGCGGATGTAACTTCTTGATACTTTGCTCAGTAATTCTACTGGGGGTTTAATGGAGTCGATATAGGGTTGGTAAGGCACTTGATAATAATTTTCTAACGACTTACCAATGCTTAACGGGTCAAGCTGTAACTCGTTAATCATGAGCTGGCTGGGATGAATTTTATTTTTTGCAGCCCGATTTTCGATGTCTTTTAATTGTTCGCGGGTGATGAGTTTTTGATGAATAAGATAGTCGTAAGGGGCTTGCGTCGCATTTAAATCCTTACTGAATTTTTTGCCGATGACTTCGGCCAGTTGCAGGGCGTGTTTGGCTTCAATGTGGCTAAAGAATTCACCACCGACTTTATTGATGACCTGAAATACGCCAAGTAAAACATTGTTATCTTTAATTGGGACAACGAGCATGGATTTGGTACGAAATCCGGATTGGAAATCAAAGGAATTGTCAAAGCTTAAGTTAGGATGGATTTTTTGCAAGTCTTCTTTGATGTAGACATCTTTAAAATACAGGGGCTGCTGACTGAGGGCAACGTAGCCTGCAATTGAACTGGTGCCGAGAGGGACGCGAATTTCGGAAAAGCGTGCACCCGTTTTAAAGCGCGAAACAATTTCATTGTCCTCCCGGCCTTTTTGAAAAATGGTGATGCGTTCAGCCGATAAGTATTCGCAAATGTCTGCTGCGATAAACGCAATAATTGCAGCGAAATTAGCGGCAGTCAAAATGCTTTCAAAAAGGGTTTCTTCTTTCATACAGATTGTGGATACTAACGTTAATAGACGACACGCATTGTAGCATTATTAGACGATGCAATAATTTCCTAAGGGTATTTTTTAACGCCAGTAGAGGGGGTTGTATGACAGGATGAATATCGAATCATTGATAAATGACAAATTGGCGGGATGACTGAGGCATTCAGGTTGAATATCCTCAGTCAGCTCGTTTAATCACTGTTTTCAGGGACGTATCTATCGACAGGTATGTGACAGTTTGATACAAATTTTACCAGCCATAACCGATGCTAAACAAATAGCGGGTATCCACGGCTTGTTTCTTAGCTACGACTGGGTAGCCGCTATAATAATCTACTTGCACTTCGTTGGTGAACTGGATGCCGTTCCAGATAGGGACATGGAAGCCGGTACGGCTTCTGATGAAGACATCGCCATCAAAAATACCTTCGTGATTATGGAATATTTGTACTGAACGGTTCAGGATGAATTGGTCATAGTTGACAAACCAACGGGCTGCAACGCCACTGGTATCTTTCAGCGTGTCGCAGGCATTAGGATCGTTAGCTCTTTTTACGACACAATTGTAAGAAGTATTGTAAAAATTGGTGTTAACGTAGTCAGGGCCTACCTCAAATGACAGGTTTAGATCTTTAGAATTAAAGAACTCATAGCCTGCACCGACACCAAAGGACGTCCGCAGTTGGATGTCTGCCAGACGGTCATTGGTCAGTAAGGCGTGTGCATAACCATACCATTTGTCGGTAAAGAAGTGACCATAAGTGCCAAAAACCTGCCAATTACGGGCGTTTAGAGAATTTTCTTTGGTCACCGAGTCTTGGTTATCGGCGTAGTTATACTGACCACCGAAAGTAACTTTGTCATCGCGTCCACGCAACAGTACGTTGGCATCACCATGGTAAGCTTGACGTGTGGTGTTACCATCAGAGAGTCCGCCACCGAAGTTGGCAGCACCGCTAAAGAATTTTTTATTGATTTCATTAACGTTATTGAGAGGAATAGGTTGCGTATTATATACGCCGTCACTTTTTAGCGTCATGGTGCCATCTGCTGCGGTTTCTGCCAGACCGGTCAATTCTTGTTTGTCTTTCAGAATAACGGTCAAGGGCTTAGAGGACTTCAGAGTTTGGACAGCATCCCATTTAATAACGACTTTATCGGCGTAATCGGTTTTCAATTCGAGCGCGTCGCCGGATTTATTGATAACGGTACCTGAAATCTTATCGCCGTTTTTAAGCAAAACTTCATCTGCATGCGCAGTAATTACGCAAAGCGCCAAAGTGGCGAATTGCCATGATTGTTTCTGTGTCATAAATTTTTCCTTAGGTAATTTTCGATCAGTTAAAAACAATGTAATAACGAGCCGTTGGGGTTCGTGTGAGCGTTTGTCTAATTTGCAACCATTCCATCGTTTGCCATTTTACAACAAAATGTTGCATAAAGTAAACGGTAAGGCAGAATTGGAAATAAATTATTGCCAATACACAGCATTCTGATTAATTTAATTCGGTTGACGCATTTTCTATTGTCTAAGTAGACTGGATTTTTCAGGGGTTGGATCAGCAAAACTGTGTCAGAATAGCGCCGATCTTAACCCCCACAATCTTGGACACTATGAAAATTGCTGTTTTATCGCGAAATCCGAAGCTGTACTCAACCCGGCGTTTGGTTGAAGCCGCAGAAGTGCGCGGTCATGAGGTACGGGTGTTAGATGTGTTGCGTTGTTATATGAACATAACCTCACATAACCCGAGTATTCATTACAAAGGTGAAGAGTTAAAAGGGTTTGACATTGTTATTCCGCGTATCGGGGCATCGGTAACATTTTATGGCACTGCTGTTTTGCGTCAATTTGAAATGATGAACGTATTCCCTCTGAATGAATCGGTCGCTATTTCACGCTCCCGCGATAAATTGCGCTCTACACAGTTGTTAGCGCGTAAAGGCATTGGTTTGCCGGTGACTGGTTTTGCCAATAATCCCGATGATATTGAAGATTTATTGGCTGAAGTCGGCGGTGCGCCGTTGGTGATTAAACTATTGGAAGGTACACAAGGCATAGGCGTGGTGTTAGCTGAAACCCAGAAAGCCGCAGAAAGTGTTATTCAGGCGTTTATGGGGTTGAAAGCCAATATTATGGTGCAAGAATTTATTAAAGAGGCGGGCGGCAGCGATATTCGATGCTTCGTGATCGGTGACAAAGTGGTTGCAGCCATGAAGCGGCAGGGGGCAGAAGGGGAGTTCCGTTCCAATTTACATCGCGGTGGCACGGCCACATTGGTACGACTAACACCGGAAGAGCGTTCCACGGCGATTCGCGCGGCGCGTATTGTCGGGCTGAATGTCTGCGGGGTAGACTTGTTGCGTTCTAACCACGGGCCGGTGGTGATGGAGGTTAACTCCTCACCGGGATTGCAAGGGATTGAAGCCGCCAGCAAAAAAGATATAGCGGGGCTGATTATCGATTTCGCTGAGCAGCGCTTAAAAACCATTACCGATTCAAAAGATAAATCATCGACACGGACGCGAGGCAAAGGTTAAGTGACGCTGTGATTATTACAGCTTGTGCGTGGTCACCGTTGCACCCGCTTGCTGGTACTGCCGATAACGCGCCCTGCCACTCTGTAGAGTATCGTCGTCTTGAAGCAAGATGTCCAATATGCGCTTAAAGCCGGTAAGGGGTTGTGGGAACTGCTGGGATAGGCTGATTAGAATTGAGGTTTGCTGCAAATAAGCAAGCTCATGGCTAATTAAAATAGCGTTTGGAGGGGCGGCGTTAGGGCCTGACACTATTTGATGCGGAATGAAACTATTGGCACGAAACGTCCACAGCAGATCATCCATGATATTGCTGTGAGCTTCTGAAGCCGTCAAAATGAAACTGTAAACACCCTGCCGATAAGCTTTTTCGGCTAATTTACAGGTAAGCAGATCGCGTTCCGATAACGACGGCGAGGGCAGGATATAAAAACTGACTTCAAGCATTGCGTCCGCTGGCGCGATTCAGTAAATATTGCATCACTAATGGCACTGGGCGACCCGTTGCACCTTTGTTAGCGCCAGTACGCCACGCGGTACCCGCTATATCTAAATGTGCCCAGCGGAAAGTTTCGGCAAAACGCGCCAAAAAACAAGCCGCAGTGATGCTACCCCCATCCTTTCCTCCGATATTGGCAAGGTCAGCAAAATTAGACTTTAATTGCTCTTGATACTCTTCCCACAAAGGCATACGCCACACGCTATCGCAAGCTGATTCACTGGCATTAATCAGATCTTGGCACAGTTTGTCATCGTTGCCGTAAAGGGCGCTGGGGATGCGGCCTAAGGCAACGATGCAGGCACCCGTTAAGGTCGCCATATCAATGACCACGTCAGGATTATATTTTTGGGCATAAGTGAGGGTGTCGCATAAAATTAAACGGCCTTCCGCATCGGTATTGAGAATCTCAATGGTTTTACCGGACATGCTGGTGACAATATCCCCAGGCTTATTGGCATCGCCATCGGGCATATTTTCAGAGCTGGGCACTAAGCCCACAATATTCAGTGGTAACGCCAGTTGTGCAGCCGCTTGCAAGATGCCTAGCACACTCGCGCCGCCGCACATGTCATATTTCATTTCATCCATGCCTTCAGCGGTTTTTAAGGAAATGCCGCCGGCATCGAAGGTGAGTCCCTTACCAATAATAATTATCGGTTTGGCTTGCGATTCGCCGCCTTGATAATGCAAGGCAATCAATTTCGCGGGTTGCCGACTGCCGCGACTAACCGATAGCAAAGACCTCATGCCCAGTTTCTGCATGTCGGCTTCTTCCAGAATGTCGACTTTTAAGGTTGGCTTGGCGATGGTCAGTTGTATGGCTTGTTCAGCAAGGTAAGTGGGGGTGCAAATATTGCCTGGCAAATCACTAAGCCGTTTTGTGAGTGTAACCGCATCGGCAATGGCAATGCCTTGGTGTAAGCCACTGGTAGCCTCTGCCAGTGCGGATTCTGGCGCCCAGATGCCCATTTTTTTAAGGGCGTGGACAGGGTCAGGAATTGATTTTAACGGTTTGAGTTGATATAGCGCATCGTCAAAAACCTCGACGATGCGCCGGGTTTTCCATGCCCAATCGGCAGTGGCGACCTCAACTTCCGCAAGTGTGCAACAGGCGCTAGTAATGGTGTGGTCTTTAAGGGTCTTAATTGCGGCGGCCAAGGCTTTATGGAAATCTTTTTTGAAGAGTGGTGCTTGTTTGCCTAAACCGACCAATAAGATTCGCGCAATGGCGCTGTTAGGGACGAAATTAATTAAGAGCGTTTCGCCAGTTTTAGCCTTGAGATCGCCGCGTTGCAATACGGTGCTAATTAAGTTTTGGGTGCATTGGTCGAGTTGGCTGGCTGCCGCCGTCAACTCTTGATTTTCGTAAATGCCGACGATAACGCAGTCACTGGTGAGTTGGTCGAGGCTGGCGCTTTCTATAAAATAGTCCATAGCTTAAGTGATCAATGTGAGTGTGGAAAATGTGAGTGGTCAATGCGCCAAATTTTTAGCGTTTGGACAAGCTGTTAATATGGTTGCTTTGCGTTGATTATAGCATTTGCTAAAAGTCTAAACCAGCGTGTTTCAGGTTGCGTTTAATTACCGAAAGTTAGCTGTTCTATATTAAACTCTGTCATTGGTTCAGCGTTGTCAGATTTTACGTCTGCGCTTTTTAACGAAACTTAAAATGACCAATACAGTGCTTCAGTGGTACGATAAAAAACCAGATATTTTTCTTGTCAATCCTAACCATTTATATGCGGGACTAAATAGCTAATCAGGTAAATCTTTCACCCTTTGAGAACCAAGCTTAAAATGCCTCAATATGCCCTGTCCTTATATCTATTCCGCCGCGATTTGCGGTTGGAGGATAATACCGCTCTCAATGCCGCACGTAAGCTCTCTAAGCAAGTGTTGCCGGCTTTTATTTTTGATCCACAGCAAATTCAACCTCATCCCTATCAAAGTAAGCCTGGCTTGCAGTTTATGCTGCAAGCACTGGTGGATTTACAACAGCAATTACAGGCGCTTGGCAGTCATTTAGCGCTTTATCATGCGTCGCCTGAAGTGGCGCTAAGGACAATTGTGCAACAACATTCAGTACAGGCGGTGTTTATTAACCGTGATTACACACCGTTTAGCCGTAAGCGCGATTATGCGCTGTGGCAGGTTTGTCAGGCGTTGAATATCGCCCTACATGTGTTGCCGGATTATTTATTGACGGAACCAGAGCAGGCGGTAAAGTCTGATCAAACGCCTTATAAGGTATTTACGGCGTTTTATAATAACGCGCGGCAGTTTGAAGTGCCGTTACCGCAATCCTTGGTTGCCGGTGATTTTTTAACGGTGGATACTGGGGTATCAGTTGCGCAATTTGCTGATGCTACGCTTAAAGCGGGGCAGGGCGGTCGTACCGCGGCATTGACTATATTGGCGCAGCTTGAAGAGCAGGTTGATTATCTGCAAACCCGTGACTTTCCGGCGCTCAACGCAACTACACGGTTATCTGCGCATCTGAAGTTTGGCACCTGTTCGGTGCGGGAAATTTATTACGCAATTTTTACCCAATTAGGCAGCGAACATCCCTTGTTGCGACAATTGTATTGGCGGGATTTTTTTACGCATATTGCTTATCATTTTCCTGAGGTGTTTGGTCGGGCGTTTTTAGCAAAATTTGCGCACCTGCCGTGGGATAATGATCTTACTTATTTTCAGGCGTGGACAGAGGGTAAAACCGGCTTTCCGATTGTTGATGCCGGGATGCGGGAACTTAATGTGACAGGCTTTATGCACAATCGGGTGCGAATGATTGTCGCCTCGTTTTTGGTTAAAGATTTGCATATTAGCTGGCGCTGGGGTGAGCGATATTTTGCACAGCATTTGGTGGATTACGACCCCTGTGTGAATAACGGCAATTGGCAATGGGCAGCATCCACCGGATGTGATGCGCAGCCCTATTTCAGGATTTTTAATCCTTGGTTACAGCAACAAAAATTTGATGCTGATTGTCAGTATATTTATCAATGGCTACCTGAGCTTAAAGATGTTCCAGTTAAAATTATTCAGCAATGGGATAAAAAGCATTTTGCCTGCGCGTATCCCGCGCCGATTATTGATCATACCCATGAGGTTCAATTAACCAAAGTCCGTTATAAAAAGGCGGCAGAAGGACAATAATACACACATCAATAGTCATCTGGCGAGGGTAAAAAATGACACTCGAAAAGCGTTGCCCGTGTGGTTCAGAAATAGCGTATACAGATTGTTGCGGCATCTATCATGCGGGGACGCAGGCTCCTTTGACGGCTTCGCTGTTAATGCGTTCGCGTTTTAGCGCCTTTGCGTTGCATCATGCAGGGTATTTATTGCAAACTTGGGCGGAAAACACCCGGCCTGCCACGCTGAATTTAACTGACGATCCCACTATTTGGCGCGACCTTAAGATTATAAAAGTCAAAAAAGGCGGCATCAGCGATACCAAAGGACAAGTTGAATTTAAAGCGTATTACGACTTAATGGGAGAGCAGCACGTTATGCACGAATTAAGTCGTTTCACCAAAACCCAGGGGTGCTGGTTTTATGTTGACGGAATTGTTAAAGCCACGATACAGCATTAAGCTGGATGTTGGCGTATTTGGGTTTAAATATGACAATTTTAAAATAGCTAACAGGCAGTATTAAGCGATTTTCACAGGGTCAATAGAAGTTGTTATAATGCCTCAAGGTGGGCAGTTTAAGGCAATAATGTTAACCATCAATATTTTTTTAATCGCACAAGGAGCAGCAATTTGAACCCCATACAAGATATTACCAGCCCGATGACTCCCCTGGAGCGACGTGCAACTTTGGCATTGGCGGGCATTTATGCACTACGCATGTTGGGGCTATTTATGATGCTACCCGTACTGGCACTGTTTGCTGAAAAGCTTGAAGGCTCCACGCCGTTTTTAATTGGTTTGTCGGTCAGTATTTATGGTTTATCACAAGCGCTGCTGCAAATTCCGTTTGGTTTATGGTCAGATCGTTTTGGGCGTAAAAAAGTGATCGTCGCGGGGTTATTGTTATTTATTGCCGGTAGTATTGTGGCAGCACTATCAACCACTATTTACGGGGTATTGGCAGGCCGGGCGTTACAGGGAAGTGGTGCCATTGCCGCAGCGGTAATGGCTTTGGCAGCGGATTTAACCCAAGAAGTGCATCGCACTAAAGCGATGGCGACGATTGGCGCCAGTATTGGTATTGCATTTGGTGTAGCCGTCACCTTGGGGCCTATTATTGCCAATTGGATTGGCGTGCAGGGCATATTCTGGGTTACGGCAGCGTTGGCGGTGTTGGCGATTATCGCCATTGTGACCGTAGTACCCGATCCACCGAAATCTAAAAAACACCGTGATGCGGAAGTGATGCCAGAGCAAATGTCTGATGCGTTAAAAAACCCCGATTTATTGCGCTTAAATTACGGCATTTTTGTTTTGCATTTATTGTTGACGGCGACTTTTGTGGTGGTGCCGTTATTAATGCGTGACGCTGGGTTATTGGTCGCAGAACATTGGAAAGTTTATTTAGGTGTAATGGTAACGGCGATGATTATTATGGTGCCGTTCATTATTATCGCGGAGAAAAAACGTAAGATGAAAGTGGTATTCATGGGGGCGATAGCGACTTTAATCTTGGCTGATTTGGGGCTGATGTTGTTTAACGATAATCTCACCGGCATTATTATTGCTTTAGGGGTATTTTTCTGTGGATTCAATTTATTAGAAGCCACTTTACCGTCATTAATTTCTAAAACTGCACCAGCGGATTTAAAAGGCACGGCAATGGGCGTTTATTCAACCTCGCAATTTCTCGGTGCCTTTATTGGCGGTGCCGCAGGCGGTTGGAGTTATGGCCAATGGGGGGCGCAAGCGGTATTTTTGTTGTGTATTTTGGCGGCCATTAGTTGGTTATTGGTATCCATGCGCATGAATCCGCCACGTTACTGGGCAAACTTACTGATTTCTCTGGAGCATTTAACCACGCAGCAGGCGGATAAACTGGCAACCGCTATGTTGACAGTTAAAGGTGTTGAAGATGTAACTTTGCACTATAGTGAAGGCGTTGCTTACCTAAAAGTGGATAATCAACAATTGGATAAAGAGCGGTTACAAGCGGTAATGAATCAGGGATTACAAGCTTGATTTTAAAAAATTTATTTACTTTCTTGATTAGCCAAATGCTTCAGCAAGCCCCGTCTTACTGGAAGGGATGACGAACTTTTTGGCGTTGGCTGAAGCATCTGGCTGATCAGGTTTACTTTTAACATTCGTAATTCATGAAAAAACTTTTAAATAAAAACTTTATGACCAACTTCATATCAGTATTACTGATAGGGCTTGGTTATGTCAGCCCAGTGCAACCGGAGTTAATCAAAAATATCGGTTTTTTTGCGCTTTCTGGTGCCATTACCAATTGGTTAGCGATTTACATGTTATTTGAAAAAGTTCCGTTTTTGTACGGATCAGGCGTAATTCCTAATCGTTTTGAGGAGTTTAAAGCATCCATCAAGCAATTGATGATGAAGCAATTTTTTACATCGCAAAATATTGAGCAATTTATTGAGGTAGAAGAACAACAAGGCGGTAAAATTTTAAATCTGCAACCGATGTTAAATGCGGTGGATTATGATCAGGTTTATGCCGGATTGGTTGCGGCGATTATGGAATCCTCCTTTGGCGGTATGTTACAAATGATGGGTGGAGAACAAGCTTTAGCACCTATCAAAGAACCGTTCACCACTAAAATGAAAGCAACCTTAACCGACATGGTGGGTTCAGATCGTTTTAAAGCCGCTTTACAGCAGGGCTTGGACGCACATAAAATCAGCGTAGACATCGTTGCTAAAATTGAAACTGTTATTGATAAGCGCTTAAATGAACTCACGCCGCAGTTAGTTAAAGAAATGGTAGAAGCGATTATTCATCAACATCTAGGATGGCTAGTGGTGTGGGGTGGGGTATTTGGGGGAATTTTGGGTGCGTTGTTTATGTTTGTTTGATGGCTGGCGTTACGTTACATTTTGAAGAACAGGGTGATTCGGCACGACCTGCGTTAATTATTGTGCATGGTTTTTTCGCCTCTGCCCGCAATTGGCGGTATATCGCTACCCAATTGTCACGGCAGTATCATGTATTCACCTTGGATATGCGTAATCACGGACTATCTCCACATGTAGAACCGATGGATTACCCGACAATGGCCGCAGATTTACACGACTTCATTGTTCAGCGTGGTTTTATCTCGGTGTCTATACTCGGGCATAGTATGGGTGGCAAAGTTGCATTATGGTTTGCAGTGCATTATCCAGAGTTGTTGCACAAATTGATTGTTGTGGATATTTCCCCAGCGAGCTATACGCATAATTTTGATGTCATGATAACGGCGTTAATAGCTCTGCCTCTGCATGACCTAAGTAATCGTAAGCAAGCCGATGACTGGTTAAGTCAAACCATTGCAGCGCCGGACTTTCGGCAGTTTTTATTACAAAATCTCATTCTTAGTGACGGACAATACCGTTGGCGCATTGATTTAGGTGTTTTTAAGCGCGCCGCACCCGCTATTGTCGGTTTTCCAGACACACACAGATTAAAACCGTTTCCAGACGCATTGTTAGTCTTGGCAGGAGAACAATCTGATTTTGTGCAAGTTGATACGTTTAAAAGCTTATTTCCCCGTGCGACCTTTCAAACTATCGCTAATGCAGGTCATTGGCTGCATGTACACGCGCCTGAGCGTTTTTTAGCGGCGGTCTGTGAGTATTTGGAAGGTTAGGCTTGCCCCAGCTATCCCATCACGTTTCTCACATGGAGATAGGTTCGCGTTTTTGGTTTGGCATTAGACATCTTTCCCGCACAAGTCATGGTGCATAGATAAATGGAAGCAAGTTGTAGGGTTACCCCTACGGTTTCGCCTTATATTGAAGGAAGATGTCTATTGAAATTAAGCTCTGATGTTACGCAGATTGGAAGTCGGGTTAAAACCCGACATATTATTTAGACCCTGCGGTGCGTAAAGATGAAGACGTGCAAAGAATGGCGCGATATTGTGGCGAATCCGCTGCGGGCAAACGGGTTGGCGATTATTGCTTATGGGATGCCGTTTGGCTGGGCGGGTTGCTGTCGGGCTGAAGCCCGACTTCCGACGCTGAAAATCATGGAAACGGAGCGATAGCGAAGTGATGATTTTTAGTCCCCGATAGCTGCACAGGGCCGGGTGTTGAGCCGGAGCAACGCGTAGGTGAAATACAGAGGCTTACCGATAGGCAGCG
>JABFRM010000140.1 GCA_013141155.1 Methylococcaceae bacterium
TTTCAAATATGGGTTGGATTGGATACGGGACAAATTGCTGAAAACCTCTGCCGAATTAGGGGCTGCACTAAAGCCATTCATACAAGCCATTGATAGAATAGCAGTTGTCAGGACGGTATGATTTTTGTCATGTACAGAGACTTTTGACATACTGGAAGACAAAAATTCATTTCAACTACTACCGCAGACATAGCCATTCAATACCTCGGCATGTACGTCAGATATTGCATTTATTGCATTTAGCGGTAGACTCAGTTTAGCGTTAATTTTATGGAGTAAAGTCATTATGTTGCATCGTTTCATTCTTCCTGTATTGTTGAGTTTTTTTTCAGCACCCCTTTATTCTGCAACTTGTCCTGAGTATTTAAACCAGCCGCTTAAAAAACTAAATTCTACTCAAACCCTCAATATTTGCGAAGCATATATCGGAAAAACGCTGTTGATTGTGAATACTGCCAGTCATTGTGGTTTTACTCCGCAATTTAAACAATTGGAAAAATTACATCAGCTTTATAAAGATAAAGGCTTAGTTGTACTGGGCTTTTCTAGCAATGATTTTGATCAAGAAGCTAAAACTGATGCGGAAATTGCCACCGTTTGCTATAAAAACTACGGGGTTACTTTTGACATGTTTGCGCCGATGGTGGTAACTGGAGTAGCAGCAACCCCCTTATTTAAAGCGTTAGCGGCGCAAAGCACGCAACCAGCGTGGAATTTTAATAAATATTTACTCAATAGCGAGGGTAAAGTTGTTAAGTATTTTGATAGTCAAGTGAAGCCAGATTCCCTTGCTATTCTTAACGCTATCGAAGCAACGTTGAAAAAGTAAGCTAGGCTCGTCTGACTTGTTTTCTAGCCTATTGGTTAATATTGCTATTGAAATTATTTCAAAGCTTTTATTAATCATACTATTTATGAAATAAATTAGCGGACATTGACAGATTCATATTGTTCGCAAATCGGTTGGCATCAATTGCTGTTTAGATAGATTACAACATTAAGGGCATCGCATGATCAATGACATTGTCAAAAAGAGTGATACCGTTACTTGTTGTGATAATGCGCTAAATAGCTACTCAGCAGTTGACATTAGCCGCATTATTGAAATGGCTTGGGAAGACCGCACACCCTTTGAAGTTATTGAAATACAATACGGTTTGGCAGAAAAACACGTTATTGTGCTAATGCGAAAACACCTGAAACCCTCTAGCTTCAGGCTATGGAGAAAACGGGTAAGCGGTAGAAAAACCAAGCATTTGCAGGTACGTGGTTTTAAAGTGGGTCGTTTCGTCTGTTACCGTCAAGGTAAAGTCAATAATAATTAATTAAGTATATGCACAAGTCATTCATTCTGATAGGTAACTCAATAACACTGGTTTAAGGATGTTTATGCCTGAGTCTATTTTGCAACGAGTTTCAAATGCAGTCCCGCAGCGGGTATTAGTTGCGGGTGCATCTGGTGGTATTGGGCAAGCGTTTTGCTTGCAGTTAGCGTTGCAATTTCCTACTATTGAGCTGATTCGTTTGGCGCGGAACACACGTAAATTATTGCCATTAACGATGCCAACACAAGACATTGCCTTTGACATTACCGATACCCATAGTATTAGCAATGCCTTGCAAGCTTTACCCGATAAAGCTGAAATTGATTGGGTATTTATCGCCACGGGCTGGTTACACGATGACATTCTGCGGCCAGAAAAGACCTGGCGCAGTTTAGACGCTGATCATCTATTGTATGCCTACACCATCAACGCTATCGGGCCTGCATTACTGGTAAAACAGTTGCTGGCAAAGCTTAACCCAGACTATCCGACCCGCATCGGCATATTATCAGCACGCTTCGGTAGCATCAGTGACAATCAAATCGGAGGCTGGCACGCTTACCGTGCCAGTAAAGCCGCGCTGAATATGCTGATCAAAAACTTTGCTATCGAACTTAAGCGTATGAAACGCCCAACCATTGTGGTCGGCTTGCAACCGGGTACGACAGATACTCCTTTGTCTGAGCCTTTTAAGCGCAATGTGTCGCCCACTCATTTACAAACACCTGAATTTACCGCTAGCCATTTGCTACAGGTGATGCAATGCCTAACATCAGAAGATTCTGGGCAGTTGTTTGATTATGCGGGTTTTTGTTTTGCCCCATAAGGATTACTGCTTATGAATGCTTTATTTTGGTTTCGCCACGATTTACGTCTACACGACAACGCTGCTTTGCTTAAAGTGGCTGCCGAGTCTCAGCGGTTGTTATGCGTTTATGTGTTTGATCCTGCTTGGCTTCGCCCGACCTTGTACCAAAGCAAACCCATGGGTGCGATCCGCTGGCAATTCATTCGTGAATCGCTGCATGATTTGCAACAACAGCTAGCGCAATTGGGGCAAACACTGGTCATCCGTGTCGGAAAGCCTGAAACGGTTATTTCAGAACTGATTGCCGCACATGACATCCAAATAATTGGCTTAAACCAAGTCCCCGCGACTTATGAACGCCGTGCCGTTGCATCCCTACAGAAAGCCCACCAGCAGCAACAATGGCTGGTTGGTAACAGTTTTACGCTGTTTACAGAGCAGCAATTGCCGTTCTATTTGCAAGATTTGCCTACGAGTTTTACCCCGTTTCGCACGCGCTTAGAACGTATTGTTCAATTGCTGCCATCTACACGTCCCTGCGCGTTGCCAGCGAGCATCCCCCTTCTGAATGATGCGTTGCCCACACTAACGCAACCTCACCCATCACCGCATGCGCTTGGCTTTACAGGTGGTGAGACATCAGGATTAGCGCAATTGCAGCATTACTTGCACACCACTCAATTAGTCAGTCGCTACAAACAAACCCGTAATGGCTTAGATGGCTGGGATTTTTCCTCAAAATTTTCACCGTGGTTAGCGCAAGGTTGTCTGTCTGCACGGCAAGTTATGGCGGAATTACGTGCTTACGAGGCTGAATATGGCGGTAACGAATCAACCTATTGGCTTTTTTTTGAGCTGCTATGGCGTGAGTATTTCCAATGGCTACACTATCGTTATGCTAGCAGAATGTATGCGCTGCGGGGTATCCGTAACCAAAACCCCTTGTTGACCTTTTACCCAGAAGCCTTCATGGCTTGGCGTGAAGGCAATACTGATGCCCCTTTCGTGAATGCCTTTATGCGCCAATTGCGAACAACGGGCTGGATGTCCAATCGTGGACGGCAAATCGTTGCCAGTTATTTGATCAACGAATTAGGTGTAGATTGGCGTTTCGGTGCCGCGTGGTTTGAAGAGCAATTGATCGACTACGATCCCGCCAGCAATTGGGGTAATTGGCAATATCTCGCAGGTGTTGGCACTGACCCGCGCGGACGGCGAGAGTTTAACATTGCTAAGCAACAACGAGAATACGATCCAACGGGTGAGTTTATTCAGCGCTACACTCTTAGCCAAGATTAATCAGGCCAAGTAAGCGGATATGACGCACCAAAAACTCAAGCTGCCACACAAAACTTGCCCCGTCTGCCAGCGCAATTTTGCGTGGCGCAATAAGTGGGCAGCGTGTTGGGACGAGGTGAAGTACTGTTCCGAACGTTGTCGCCGTAGCCGCAACCAAAAGGCAGTTCATGCGTAGATTGTGCATCATTCTCGGCGATCAGCTAGATCGTAATTCACCCATTTTCAAGGATTTCGACCGCCAGCAAGACCTGCTGTGGATGGCCGAAGTCGCCGCTGAATCAACCCACGTTTGGTCTCATAAACAGCGGATTGCGCTGTTTTTAAGTGCGATGCGCCATTTCGGCGCCGAACTCACCTTGCAAGCCTACCCGTTGTACTATCTAAAGCTGGAACAACATCACTACCACTCGCTAGGGGAGGCGTTAGGCAATTGCCTACAGACCATGCAACCAACTGAGGTACGCATGGTGCGCCCTGGCGATTACCGTGTCTGGGTAGAAATGACGACCACCTGTAAAAACTATGGTATTCCGCTCAAGCAATTGCAGGACAGTCATTTTCTTTCTACGCCACAAGATTTTCGGTCATGGGCGGGTGAGCGTAAACAATTGCGTATGGAATTTTGGTATCGCCAACTGCGTAGACAGTACCAAATTCTGATGGCAGACGCGCAACAACCCCTTGGCGGTCAATGGAATTATGACCATGACAACCGCAAAGCGTTTCCTAAAAGTGGTCCTAGCGTACTACCGCCGTTGTTAACCTTGCAAACTGACCAGATTAGCGAAGAAGTCATCAAGTTGGTGCAAGATCTATTCCCCGCACACCCAGGGTCACTCAGTAATTTCAACTGGGCGGTTAATCCATCACAGGCGCAGCAGGTTTTAGCGCATTTTCTGGATCACGCGCTGCCGCAGTTTGGCGATTTTCAAGATGCTATGTGGCAAGACCAGCCGTTTCTTAACCATTCGTTACTGGCTAGTTCGCTCAATCTCAAACTGCTTGCACCACTAGATATCATTAAACAGGCCGAAGAACGTTATCGGCAAAACCACGCCAAACTCGCTGCTGTGGAGGGTTTCATCCGCCAAATCTTAGGTTGGCGTGAGTACGTGCGTGGTTTGTATTGGCTGCACATGCCGCAATGGAAAGAATGGAACGCGCTGGATGCAAAGCATGACCTGCCTAGTTTTTACTGGACGGGTGATACTGATATGAACTGCTTGCGCCAAGCGATTAGGCAAACCTTGCAACACGGTTACGCGCACCATATCCAGCGGCTGATGGTGACAGGTTTATTTGCACAACTTTATGGCGTTCAGCCTTTGCAAGTACATGAATGGTATCTGGCGGTGTATGTCGATGCGGTTGAATGGGTGGAGCTACCCAACACCTTGGGGATGAGCCAATATGCCGATGGCGGCTTAATGGCATCTAAACCCTACATTGCCAGCGGTAAATATATCCAGAAAATGAGTAATTACTGCCAGCATTGTCGTTTTAATCCGGCAAAAGCCACGGGGGAGGATGCTTGCCCCTTTACTACGCTGTTCTGGGATTTTCTGGATCGCCACGAAATGCGGTTTGCGGGGCATCCACGCATGGGCTTTATGGTGAACAATTTGCGACGGCTGTCAGCGGGTGAACGACTGGCGATCAAGCAGAAGGCGGAAGAAGTGAGGGGCAGATCAGGCGTAACTTGACAAGTAACCAATACGGTGATGCCCACACCAACTGACACCGCCAATAAAAACGAGGGTGAAAGGGCAACCGCATCAGGCACTAAGCCTTTGCCCGAAAAATTTTTCAGCAGCTTTTCCGCTAAAAAAATGGAGCAACCATAACCGGCAAAAGCGGTTATGGTTGCCCAACTGATGGCATTGCGGTAACTGCTCGTACCGCTACCAAATAACGTGGCAACGCCCTTAAAATTATCATTTGCGCCATTGGCATAAGCCAAAAAACAGGTTGCCATAATTAACACACTTAAAAAAGTCATTTGAGTCTCCGGTACTGTTGCTGTTGATTAATCAGTCACTTAAAAGCTTTTGATCCACTACGGATGCGGGGGTATTCTGAATAGGATAATGTCAAGAAAACTATTGACGCACCACGGGCATTTGTCCATTTCCTCAGCAATGTGGACATTACAATGCTTGGTAAAACCCCGCCAAGGCCAGTCGCAGCCACAGTCAAACAGCCAGCCACAAATCGGCACAATAATGATATAGGCTGCTAGCGCGGCTAAACCGATCATGAGTAAAGGTCGCCATAATTTGAGTAAGGTATTCATAAAAAGCCTATGAGTCATGGGCAGTCACTATATTGACCCGATAATAGCGTATAAACATCACAGAATTATCACACAATAATCACATCAATATGATTAGCCAGTAGGCTATACTTTGATGATAATGAATAACAATTTTCAGACAGCTTAAGCAATTAAGGAATAATAATGGTATGAAACTAACTTTGTCGTGGTTGATTTTTATGGCATCGCTGTCAGTTATGGCCTGTAATGCTCAACAAAATTTGCCAATAACGCCAATGGCAAAGCTTGGCAATCTGTCGGTTGCCACTTTTGCGGGTGGCTGTTTTTGGTGTACGGAATCAGATTTTGAAAAACTGACGGGGGTACAGGATGCTATTTCTGGCTTTAGTGGTGGGCATGTTGCCAATCCGAGCTATGATGAGGTTTCGAGTGGCACAACCGGACATGTAGAAAGCGTTCAAGTGTACTATGATCCCAAAATAATCAGTTATACAGCCCTGCTGGATGCCTTTTGGCGCATGGTTAACCCGACTGATAAGGGGGGACAGTTTGTAGACAGGGGCGAGCAGTATCGCAGTTTGATTTTTTATCAAAACGAGGCAGAACAGTTAGCCGCTGAACAGTCACGGCGGTTATTGAATGAATCAAAACGTTATTCAAAACCGGTCATCACCGAAATTAAAAAATTTGAGGCGTTCTACCCAGCCGAAGACTATCACCAGAATTATTACAAAAACAATCCTATCCGCTACCAATATTATCGGTTTAGATCAGGTCGCGATCAATATTTGGAGGAAATCTGGGGTGCTGATTTACAGGGAAAGGTCAAACAGGAAAAAACCAGCACACACAATAATAAACCAGATGGAGTGATTTTACGCTAAAGGCTAAAGTCATTTTGAAGGCTAAAATCAAAACATGTCACCCATCTACTATAATCAGGCATTTATATTCAACCTAAAAACCTATGCTCAGGACATCCAAGCACATACTGGTGATAGAGGACGATCCTGCCATCGCGGAAGCGTTGGCGCTTTTTCTTGGCGATGAGGGCTATAACGTGGAGTTGGCTACCACGGGCGAAAGCGGCTTGGCAAAGCTGAAGAGCAAACCTTACGACTTGTTACTCTTGGATATGATGCTGCCCGGTATTGATGGCTTAGAGGTCTGTCGGCGGCTGCGCGCAGAGGCGGTTTATACGCCGATTATCATCGTCAGTTCCCGGTCTGCCGAGACGCAGCGCATTGTCGGCTTAGAAATGGGCGCGGATGACTATATCAACAAACCTTTTTCGCTGTTGGAACTGGCGGCGCGCGTGAAGGCATTAATCCGCCGCGTAGAAGCTTTAAAACAAGTACCGCCCCCGTCCGCTTCATCGGCTATTGTGATGGATGATTTACGCATTGATCCCTTGACGCATCAAGCCAGTTTGGCGGGACAGGCTTTAGAACTGACGGCGCGGGAGTTCGACCTGTTGTATTTCTTTGCCAAACATCCAGGGCGCACCTTTACCCGTTTGGAGTTGCTGAACCAAGTCTGGGGCTATTCGCACGATGGTTACGAGCATACTGTCAACTCTACAATCAACCGCCTGCGGGCTAAAATTGAAACGGATTCGGCTAACCCTAAATATATCCTGACCGTGTGGGGCGTGGGGTATAAATTCGCCAATGCGGCAGCTTAAACAGGGACGGTAAGTGAAAATCAGCTTTCAAACCCGTATCGTATTATTTTTTTCGGCATTGTTCTTAAGTGTGCAACTCATCACCCTGTTCTGTGCCTATAAAATTTCCTATGACAACGCCCTGAAGCAATTGGGTCAAAACTTGGTGTATGCCGAAGCGGTGTTCAACCAGTTGCTTACCGAACGCGGCGAACGCATTGCCAGTGAAACACGTATTCTGGTCGCCGATTTTGGTTTTCGCACCACGGTCAGCACAGGAGACTCGAAAACCATTGCCTCGGCGCTGGAAAACCTGACGCTCCGCATTCGGGGAAAAAGGGCGTTTTATGTGGCATTGTCCGGCGAGATCGTTGCCGATACGGCGGGTCGATACCAAGGCACTGCTTTTATGTTTCCGGCAGCGTTGGTGGAGGCCGAGCGGCACGGCAAAGCGGTGGTTTTTGGGCGATTAGACGGCGAATTGTGTGAGTGGGCAATAGTACCAGTATTAGCACCGATCCCCATCGGCTGGGTGGTGGTGGCAATCGCCATTGATCCGCAACGTACTGAGCATTTACGGCAACTCTCGGCATTGCCCATTGAAGTGAGCATGATCGAGCAAGCGGCTGGGCAAACTGAAATGCTGACCAGTACGCTACCAGTCAAAATGCAAAAACTGCTCAGTGCTGGATTGTTAAGTGCGAATGCTACTAAAACGGGGGCATTAAACATCATGGCGTTAGATGGCATTAAGTTGATCACCCAGCAGCAACAATTACCATCAGCTTCGTCTGAGCGTCCGATTGTGGCGCTGCTGCAAATTGACTTTGCTGAAGCCCTAGCGCCTTATTGGCTGATGCTCTACGTTGCCTTGGCTCTGATGGTTTTTGGTTTAATCGTTATATTATTTGGGTCTATTGTGATTGCCCGCAAAATTGCCCAGCCACTACAGGCATTGGCGGGTGCGTCGGAGCGCATGATGGATGGGCAATTCGACCTGCCGCTACCCGTGACCAGCCAAGACGAACTGGGGCGGATGGCGAAGACTTTTAACCACGCCGCGCAACTCGCCACCCAAATGCACGAACTCAAACAAAAAGACCAAACCCGGCGGGAAATGGTGGCGACCGTCTCCCACGATTTGCGTAATCCCTTAACTGCGCTACATGCTTTTTTGGAAACCCTGCAACTAAAAGCAGGGAGTTTACCCGCGCAGGAACAGCAACGCTTTTTGGAGGTGGCGTTGCGCCAGAGCGAAAAGGTCAATCGCTTAGCGCAGGAATTATTTGAACTGGCAAAATTGGAATGCGATGAGAGTTGTTTAAACATTGAGCCTTTTTGCATAGCGGAGTTGATGCAGGATGTCGCCCAGAAATTTCAACTGAGTGCCAAACAGAAGATGGTGAGATTAGTCGTACCCGTACAGCAAGGCTTGCCCACGATCACTGCCGATATTGGTCTGATAGAACGGCTGTTAAGCAATCTCATTGATAACGCTATCCGCAATACGCCTTGCGGCGGCGAAGTCAGGCTGGATGCTTGGTCTATCAATAATGGTATTAAAGTTTCAGTGAAGGATACCGGCATCGGCATTCCGGCAGATTACCTGCCGACCCTGTTTGATTGGGAATCACCCCTGTCGCATCGAGCAAGAGCCGATGCAGGCGGCTTTGGCTTGGTGATTGTCGCCAAAATTATCAGCCTGCATGGGGGCAGTATCAGCGTTGACAGCACTTTGGGGCAGGGGAGCGAATTTTGCTTTGAATTGCCGCTTGCTGCGGCTATTGAGTTGAAGGCATGAAACAGCTTCAACAACATTTTGAAAAACATCAGTCTAACCCATAGATTGGATAATTGTACGCGTTTACTTGAACATCAATTGATGTTATAAATAATGCTCAAAACGAATGGAGAACCGTATGCGTACCACCCTTGCACTTGATGATGAACTGCTGGCAAAGGCCATATCATTGACCGGCCCGATGGAAAAAACGGCTTTAGTGCGCGAAGCCCTTAAGGCTTTAATCCAGCGCGAAAGTGCCAAACGACTGGCTTTATTGGGCGGGTCTGAACCTTCGCTTGGTGACGTGCCACGGCGCCAGTCAGAACCCTTGTGATTCTGGTTGATACCTCCGTTTGGATAGACCATTTGCGGCATGGAGACGCTGAATTAAAAGCACTTTTAAGTGCAGGCGAAGTATTGGCTCACCCTTATGTGACGGGTGAATTGGCATTAGGCAACTTGCAAAATCGGGATACCGTGCTGGCTGCCTTGCAAGGTTTGCCGCAAGCTAGTGTTGCTACCGAGACGGAAGTGTTACGTTTTATCGCCCAGCATGCGCTCTTTGGGATCGGCATTGGTTATATAGATGTGCATTTATTGGCGGCGGTAAAACTTTCCCCAGATGCTTTGCTGTGGACGCGTGATAAACGTCTGCTTGCGGCAAGCACTAAACTGGGGTTGTCCGCAAGCTTGAGCCATTAAAGTGGATAGTGAATGCTACTTACTCAAAACTGATGCAGGAGCTGCATACGCTAGAGATGGACATGCTTAATCGTTTTAGGGATTTAACTCAACTTATCCCCGCTTTACTGTGCCTGCTCAGCAGCACTAGCAACGCCGAGGCAACCAAAACGGCATTGCCAGATTTTACCCTGCACGGTCTGGCGGACTTCAGGTTTCAATATCGGGATGCACAGCCCGGTGAACTGGAAAACGGACTGGGCAAGTTCCGGTCTGGCGGGGATGGCAGCCGTGTAGGTGTCAATGAAGCTGCCTTGACGTTGCAGTCCCGCTTGGGCTGGGATTGGTCTGGCACACTGACCGCGAAATATGCAAACCGGCAAGTCACGCCACTGGACTTGAGCGAAGCGTTTTTGACTTATCGCCCCGTCAGCACCTCGGCTTGGCATGTCGGCGCGCGGCTGGGCATGTTCTTTCCGCCGATTTCACTGGAAAATACCGGCACGGCTTGGAGCAGTCCCTACACCTTAACCTCTTCAGCCATCAACGCGTGGGTTGGTGAGGAACTCAGAACCTTTGGCGGCGAGGCGCAGTTAAGTTACCACACCGCCACGGGGGATCGTGTGAAGCTGTTTGCCACGGGCTTTGCTAATAATGATACCGCAGGCGCGCTGCTGGCCTGGCGAGGCTGGAGTTTGCACGACTACGAATCCACTTTAAACGATAAACTGCGTTTGCCCAATAACGTTGGCATTCAAACCGCGTTTCCGCAACAAGCCAGTTTGAGCCAGCCGTTTGTCGAAGTGGACGGCAGACCCGGCTATTATGCTGGGATTTCTGTCGAACGTCCTAAAGCTTATGCTTTCCGCGCCTTGTATTACGACAATCGCGGTAAGCCCTCCGCGCTTCAAAACGGTCAATATGCGTGGCATACCGACTTTTGGAGCTTAGGGTTTAAGGCTGACTTGCCTTGGGATTTAACCTTAATCAGCCAAGGCATCAGTGGGCGCACACGGATGGGGGATGAAATGCACGGTCAATTTGCAGTAGATACACGTTTTTGGGCGGCTTCTGTGCTGTTAAGCAAAGCGTGGGACACACATCGCTTCAGCATCCGTTATGACCGTTTCGGCACGACTGAAAATGACTTTCTGCCACAAGACCGTAACCAAGAACACGGCTATGCCTTGACCGCCAATTACAACCTGACCCTGGCAAAGCAACATCAAATCAACCTCGAAGTCACGCATAGCCATAGCGACCGCCCAGCTCGGCTAAGTTTGGGACAACATTCAACACAAGAGGAAACTGTATGGCAAATCGCCTATCGACTATTTTTTTAAGTCTTTGCAGCCTGACGTTAGCGGTGCAGGTTGCAGCCGCTACTTTAAGCGGTACGGTGGAGAGCGAGGGTAAAGCCTTGGCGGATGTGGTGGTCACCGCTACCGCCGCAGCTAAAAACTTAAAACTGCCGCCAGCCAAACTGAAGTCTGTCACCTTAAGTTTGGATCAAAAAAGCAAAGAATTCATCCCGCATGTGTTACCCGTAAAGACTGGCACGGCGGTGTTTTTTCCGAACAGTGATGAGATCCAACACCATGTTTATTCCTTTTCACCGGCAAAACGGTTTGAAATAAAGCTGTATAAAGGCACACCCACCAAACCTATTGTGTTTAACCAAGCGGGCGTTGCCGTACTCGGCTGTAATATCCATGACTGGATGCTAAGCTTCGTGTTTGTGACCGATACGCCGTATTTTGCGAAGACGGATAGCGCAGGCCATTGGTCTATCGACCTGCCGGAAGGGGATTATCAAGTGGCATTATGGCACCCCAATGCCGCAAACCCTGATCAATTACCCAATGAAAATGTGCATATCCCGACCCAGCAACCGTTGCACCATGTTATCGAGCTAAAACTGGCTCGGCAGAGTGGTAAGCCACCTGCCACCTTGCAGTTGGAGGGATATAGTGATGGGTTTTAGGGGGGTGTTATTCTGCCTAACATTTTAGACTGGTGCGGTAGTGATCGGTCAACACTTATCAGGACAAAAAGTTAAGCGACTTTTCTATATGTTTCAAAATTTTCAGGCGACATTGAGCCTATAGCCGAATGCCGACGTTTTCGGTTATACCCCACTGGACACAAGTAAAAGACCT
This sequence comes from Methylococcaceae bacterium, assembly GCA_013141155.1. Lineage (GTDB taxonomy): Bacteria > Pseudomonadota > Gammaproteobacteria > Methylococcales > Methylomonadaceae > SXIZ01. The sequence goes on from JABFRM010000140.1 coordinate 11,994, forward strand.
CGATATATTCGAAGATAGAACTCCGCGCTTGTTCTCTTGTTTTGTAGCGTTCGTGATAAACCAGTTCGGTTTTGAGCGTGTAGAAAAAGCTTAACGCCACCGCGTTATCCCAGCAGTCACCTTTGAGGGGTAGGACACCCCGAATGCAGATACCGCAGGAGCGGGTATCTGCCCGGCTCATGCTTTGTTCAATTTTATGTGTTTTAAGCAAGACACAATGTGATTTAGACGCATATTGGCTACCCCGATCGGTATGCCAAATCAAGCCTTTAGGG
>JABFRM010000087.1 GCA_013141155.1 Methylococcaceae bacterium
AGTCTAGGCCGAGCAGAATCGAGGTAAAACGTCGCCATTTCAAAGTGAAATAGTGATAAGTCAGTTAATGAACCGAAGAATTAGTGCCACTAAAAATCCGTAATGGCTAAGCAATGCTAAGAATCCCAAATCCTGTCCGACAGGCTCCTAGCCCCCCTTTTTCAAAGAGGGGAATTGGAGGATTACATCAATGTTACCGGTATATTCTTTGCCCAACTACGACTGGGTATAATCTCACGGGACTATACAGTTTACGCACTTAGGATGCGAATTCACCCGTCTAACTTTTTATATTTAATGCGGCGCGGGTTATCGGCATCAGTGCCTAAGCGGCGATGACGATCCGCTTCATAGTCCGCATAGTTGCCCTCAAACCAAACCACATTACTATCGCCTTCAAATGCCAAGATATGCGTGGCAATCCGATCTAAGAACCAGCGATCATGCGAAATAACTACCGCACAGCCGGGAAATGCCAATAACGCATCTTCCAACGTGCGCAAGGTTTCCACGTCTAAATCGTTGGTCGGCTCATCCAGCAGCAGCAAATTGCCGCCGCTTTTCAGCAGTTTCGCCAAATGCGCGCGGTTACGCTCACCACCTGACAATTGACCGATAATTTTTTGTTGGTCGCCGCCTTTGAAGTTAAACCGCCCCAAATAGGCACGCGAAGGCGTTTGATAATTGCCCACGGTGATAATGTCCAAGCCCTCGGAGATTTCTTCCCAAACGGTTTTTTTGTCATCCATGTCATCGCGCAACTGATCGACATAAGCGATTTGCACGGTTTGTCCCAAGGTGACCGTACCGGTATCTGGCTGTTCAACCCCAGCCATCATGCGGAACAAGGTGGTTTTACCTGCACCATTCGGACCGATAATGCCGACTATACCGCCAGGGGGTAATTTAAAACTTAAATCATTCACCAATAAGCGGTCACCAAAACCTTTGCTGACGTGGTCGATGTTAACCACTATATCGCCCAAACGCGGGCCGGGCGGAATATAGATTTCTTGGGTTTCGTTGCGTTTTTGCACATCCACCGATGACAATTCGTCAAAACGCGCCAGACGCGCCTTACTTTTAGCATGGCGACCTTTTTGATTGGAGCGTACCCATTCCAATTCTTCTTTCATGGCTTTTTGGCGGGAAGATTCCTGTTTTTCTTCTTGCAACAAGCGATTGCCTTTTTGCTCTAACCAACTGGAGTAATTGCCTTCCCACGGAATGCCCGAGCCGCGATCCAGCTCCAAAATCCAATCCGCCACATTATCCAAGAAGTAACGATCATGGGTGACCGCTACGACAGTGCCGGGGTAATCATGTAAAAACCGCTCCAGCCACGCGACTGATTCTGCATCCAAATGGTTGGTGGGTTCGTCCAGCAAGAGCATGTCAGGATTGGATAATAACAGCTTGCACAAGGCCACCCGCCTTTTTTCACCGCCGGATAATTTAGTGACATCCGCATCCCAGTCTGGCAGGCGCAACGCATCGGCAGCGACTTCGAGTTTACGCTCCAAATTATGCCCGTCACACGCATTGATAATGTCTTCAAGCCGCGCTTGATCAGCCGCCAGTTTTTCAAAATCAGCATCTTCTAAAGCGTAAGCGGCATAAACTTCATCTAATTGCGTCAACACCGCTTTAATTTCTGCTACCGCTTCTTCAATATTACCACGCACGGTTTTGGTGGGATCAAGCTGCGGCTCTTGTGATAAGTAACCGATTTTAATGCCTTTGAGGGGAATCGCTTCGCCTTCAATTTCGGTATCCAATCCCGCCATAATTTTAAGCAGTGTTGATTTGCCGGAGCCATTTAAACCCAATACGCCAATTTTAGCGCCAGGGAAAAAGGATAATGAAATATCTTTGAGGATGTATTTTTTAGGTGGGACGATTTTCCCGACCCGATTCATTGAGAAAATATATTGCGCCATGATGATCTAATTCAGTAAAGGTGAAAAATACCATTATTCCATGTTTGAGCTTGAGTTTACTGCTTGTGTTAATTTTTATTCTTAAATAGTGGCGCTGCAATACAAAATTACTGCTGGGCGTTATTTACTCACGATCATCTTCTTGCCAATAATCGTAGAAGTTAAACCAATTGTACGGTTGTTTTAGGCAATATTTTTCCAGTAGTGATGCGTATTGTTGTGTCCAGTATTGTATATCTTGTTGGCGGCTGTTCCGGTTTAAGGTGATTTTTTCGCTCAGTAATTCAAAATGGATTTCATAGTGATTACCGCCTCGATATAAGCCAAAAAAAACAATCAGGGGTACTTGCAGAGTGGCGGCAATCAAAATCGGTGCGGTGGGTATTTCTACTTCTGCGCCCAGCAGCATACATTTGGCGGTTTTTTCGTGTTCATTGCCGGCGGTACGGTCACCGAGTAAACCGACTGCAAAGCCGCTGGCGATGGCTTCCTTCACTTTGAGTAAGCTGTTAGCCCCCTCCGTATGCGGAATAATGGTTTCGGCAATGTTGGGGTTGAGCGCATTGAGCATGTGCATGATCATCGGTGTTTGACCTTCGTGCATCAATATTTTAACGGGTAGCGGACATTTTTTGATCGCATAGCTGCGCAACACTTCAAAACTGCCTAAATGGCTCCCCAGCAGAAGGCAGCCTATGCCATTTTTCGAATAGTGTAAGGGCATGTTCTCGGCGGGAAAGGTAATGTCGAGCTGTGCGAATTGTCCGGTAATCAAATAAATGCGATCCAGAATAGTCGCGGAGAAACAGTGAATATGCTTAGCGACTTGCCACCAGCTAGGCGGGCGTTTGAATATTCGAGTTAAATACAGTTGTGAGCCGCGACGTTGTTTGGCTGCGAATAACACATAATACAAGGTGATCGGGTAAAGCAGCAGGCGGGCGGCAGGTCGCCCCAAATTTAGGGCGATCCAGCGTATGGTGTTGATCGCTAAGGGCGTACTGTATTCTTTGTGGGCTTGCCAGGCGCTGTTCATGAGCGGCTCTCGGTTAAAAACGCACCCGTCACGATGCGGCGTTCGCCACAGCTACAAACAAATTTAATACTATTGGCAGCCCCTTGCGATAAGGTGATGGTGAATGCTTGTTCCGGATGTAACGGTTGCAGAAATTTTACTTGGGTGATGGTTTTAATTCGGCAGTTAGGCTGCCACTGTTGGAGTAAGTCACGGGCATAATCGAGTATAACCACGCCAGGTACAATCGGGTTGCCTGGGAAATGTCCCGCAAAACAAGGATGGTTTGCGGCGATACAATACTGCTGGATCATGTTAGACAAGCGCCAATCCTCGAGTAAGTGCGTCCAGTTCGGTTTTAATGAGCTTGCCGGTGGCATTGCGGGGGAGGGAGGGCGTTCGGATAATTCTGCGCGGTAAAAAAACCGGATCTATCGCTGGCCTGAGTTCGTTCATGATGGTTTTATTGGACAGGGCACTGACGACCACAATCGACAAGCGTTCATGGTTATCACTAAAAAAAAGGCCTTCTTCAACGCCGGATATGGCATTCAAAAGCGCATTTAATTCTACCAGTGATGCACGTTTTCCGGCAATTTTGATTAAATCCGTCGATCGTCCCTGCAAGGTAAATGCCCCGTTTTCGGCTACTGAGAAAGTATCATCCAAGATTACCGGTTGTTGTAAATGTCCGCTGTGCAATGAAAAAACCCCGTGCTGTTCATTGAGCGTAATCCCTTGATAGGGTTGCCACTGTTCTGATCTTACCGGCTGTCTGGACGCATAGGAGAGAGTTTCAGTACTGCCTAATAATTCAAACAGGGGGGCGTTGAAGCAGTCTTCTAGGTGTCGCGCTAATTCAATTGCCATCGGCGCAGTTGATGATAAGACTTTCTCAACCGCAGGCCAGGTTATTTGACTGTTACTACACGCTTTCAAATGCGTGGGAGTTGAAATCAACAGGCGGTTTGTGCCGATATTTGTTTGTAAAGTGTAACGGATGTCTTCTGGGAAAAACGGGCGACTGTTATGCACGCTTAAGCGTGAAAATAACGGCCAAAACAACGATGTTTCCAATCCATACATGTGTTGCGGCGGCACTGTCGAGACTATGGTCATGGCTTTGTTGGCTAGATTGAAATGGTGTATAGCCAGTTGTGCACAGGCTTGGAATTCACGCCAGTTTTTTGCAATCGCTTTGGGTTTGCCGGTACTGCCAGAGGTGAATGAGATCGACAGAATGCGATTTTGATCAATTGGTGGAAATATCACGGTATTTAAGGTGAGCAGCTCTTCGCTGATAAGCACGGTGTCTTGTTTAGGGGCGGCCTCAATACTATCCGTAATGCAATAAGCTGGCGTATAGGCGCTGAGCAGGTCGCTCAGTGTGCGTGGACTTTGATTTGGCGGCAGCAAAGTTATTTGATTACGCAACATCACCGCAAGATAGGCGACAATAAACAAATAACGGTTTTGGCAAAGATTAACCGCATAGGCTTTTTCGGGTAATTGTATGCTAAACGCCTGGGCGTGTGCGAATAAGTCGGCACGAGAGTGCGCACCTTGTTGGGTAATATAAAAATCTGTTAGCAGATTTTCAGCTACTGTGTCCGGTAAGCAAATAAAGGAGGGTAAGGTGGTTGTCAAGATTGAGGTGGGCAAATTAAAAAAACGTGATAAAAACTGATTCTATTGTATCAATAACCAGTCATAATTGGGCGAGCTAGCTATTTTTATAGGCAGAGATATTCAGCAGGGTTTCTAAGCTAACGATTTGATAACCGCTTGCCAGTACCTGTTCAATAAATGTTGGCAGTATGGTCCGGGTTACTTGCTGAGTATCGTGAAATAAATAAATCGCGCCGGGTTTAAGAGCGGTTACGCATTTGTTTAATAATTGTTGCTCATCTTTAATGACGGTGTCCAAAGAGCGGACACTCCATCCAATTGGAATATAGTCACCCCTTATAATAGCGTTTCTGACAAAGGGGTTTGTGACGCCGTATGGCGGTCTAAACAATCGCGGCTTTAACCCAATAACGTCGTACATTGCTTTATCCATTGCCTGTAAATCTTGCAGCATAGGTTTGCTAAAGAAAAAATCGAACAACAGGTGATGGGAAAAACTATGATTGCCGATAATGTGGCCTTGTTGATAAATCTGCCGCAATAGTGGGGCGTGTGCCGGAATGTGTTTACCAATGCAAAAAAAAGCGGCTTTTACGTTATAGTCTTGCAAAATCTGTAATATTTCAGCCGTAAATTCGCCAGGGCCATCATCGAAGCTGATTGATACGATCTTATCGGCGGTTTGTGCTTTGCAGATTACCGGTATAAAAAAATTAGAATCTACTGAGGAAACCCCGTAAAAAAAGATTGCCGAATACAGGAGATATAAAATTAAATAGATGGCTATTGGTAAATCGTAAAGGACATCCAGGCTAATGCTGCATAGTAGTAGCGCCATAAAAAATAGGCTGGTATTGGGTAAGTTTAACATGTAGGGCTGGGTGAATAACGGATAGTGAGTTAAGATTAAATGGCGTTGTTAGGCTATAAAAGCAGGTCGCAGCCGAATTAAAATACAGCAAAAGCCAAGCCTATTATGGGGCAGATATTTATCTGGATATTGGGTGATAGAATGATAAAAAATAGTTGTGATTGGGTGTTAATGGCGTTGGGTTTTGTGTATTGGGCAGTCGCTGGGTTACCCGTTACTGTGATTGGTACGCTATTATACTGGGTGCTGCCTAAACAGTATGCACAACCCTGCGGTAAATTTATTATTCAGCAAGTTAGCAAAACATTCATCAGTTATTTTAAAGTGGCGCGGCTGCTCATTATAGATGATGCCGATTTGAAAAAATTAGCGCAAATCCCTGGTGCCATGATCATTGCTCCCAATCATCTGGCGTTGTGGGATGCCATCTTTATTTTTGCGCAAATACCTGACATAACTTGTATCATGAAAGGCGCCATTTTGCGTAATCCTATTTTAGGTGGCGGCGCGCGTCTGGCAGGCTATATTCCGAACGACTCTACCCCGCAAATGTTGTTATCGGCGACCCATGCCGCCAAAAAAGGCGCTAAACTGCTGATTTTCCCTGAAGGGACTAGAACCAAATCGGATGCAGAATGGCTTAATCCTTTCAAGGGCGGGATTGCGTTAATTGCAAAATATTCGCATGTGCCCATTATCCCCGTCTATATACGCAGTGATTCGCGATTTCTTGAAAAAGGCCGTCCCTTATTTTTAAAGCCGGCGTTCCCTATCCACATTAGCATTAAGGTCGGAGAGCCTATCACCTTCGCCAAGGGAGGCAATGTCGATGCGTTTACGCAACAGCTTGAAGATAATTATAGGGCAGAATTGTCAAAACCCCACCCTTTACGCCGAAAACCCCAAACGGCATATTATTAATGAGTAATAACGATAATTATGCAGTTACTTTTAAGTAATAGTAATATAAATCATTTAGTGCCGATAAACAGTTAAACAATTTTATTAATTAACAAATGCGCAATATACTGTTACATTACGCGTCGACACTTAAAGCTGATGTGTCAACCTAAAACTTATACAGGGGATATTGCATGTCAAACAATTTACTAGAATTAATAAACGAAAATATTACTGGGGATGTTATTTCAAAGTTGGCTGAATTTCTGGGTGAGTCGCCTAAAAATACCACTTCAGCTTTAAGCAATGCCATTCCTTCGGTACTCGCAGGCTTGGTTAATAAAAGTGCCGATTCGCAAGGCGCCAGTACGATTTTTAATTTACTGAGCCAAGGCAATCATGATGGCGGTATGCTGGGCAATCTGGTTTCTGCTTTTGCGGGCGGGGAAGGCACCAGCAAGTTATTATCGACTGGCGCTTCCTTGCTGACGTCCATTTTAGGCAATAAAGCCGATGGCGTTGCCAATTTAGTTGCTAACGCCAGTGGCATTAGCAAAACCTCTTCAAGTTCGTTACTGGGATTAGTCATGCCGGTGATATTTGGCGTCCTGGGCAAAACGGTTAAATCGCAGGGCATCACCAGTGCCGCAGGATTGGCCAGTTTGTTAGCGAGTCAAAGTGGATTTTTAAAAAATTTCTTACCCGCTGGACTCAGTAGTATTTTGGGGATGGTTGGCACGACCAATTTAGGCAAAAATACCGCAGCGCCCGCCGCTAATGTGCCTTATGTTGCAGATGAAAGCTCAGATGGCTTCGGTAGTTGGTTGCCGTGGTTATTATTGCCTGCCATTTTGGGTTTAGGATGGGGGTTGATGAAATACTTTAAGGCGCCGCAACTTACAGTGCCTGATACCAGTATTCAACAAGCGACCGCACCTGCCGTGCCGGAAGTGGCAGTACCTGCTATCACTGTACCTGAGATACCTGCGCCGCCGCCAGCCGTTGAAGCGCCAGTTGCAGCAGTGCCTGAGGTTGTCGCACCCACTGTCGCGCCTATTGTTGAGCAAGTCAGCGCGTTTTTTGAAAAAACCCTTTCATCTGGTTTTGCCATTAAAGGAGCCAAAGACGGCATAGAGAATAAATTAGTCGGCTTTCTTGAAGATGCCAATAGTGTGGTCGATAAAAACACTTGGTTTACCATGGACGGTATTGTTTTTGATACCGGTAAAGCCACGCTTAAACCAGAATCAAATGAGCAATTAACCAATATTGCTGAAATTATGAAGGCTTTTCCTGCGGTTAAAATCAAAATTGGGGGTTATACCGATAATACCGGTAATGCAAAATCTAATGTGAAGCTGTCCGCAGCGCGTGCCAAAGCGGTTAATAACGCCTTGGTTGCAGCCAGTATTGACGCTGCCCGTATTGAAGCTGAAGGGTTTGGCAGTGAACATCCGGTTGCCAGCAATGCTACCGAAGAAGGTAAACAACAAAATCGTCGTATTGATGTACGGGTAACGGCAAAGTAATGTCTTAGGAGATGTCGATGCTAAGCGGCGCATTGTTCGGGGAATAAACTTGAATGTTGCGTTTTTAGCACCCATCATATTAATCTAAAAACCGCCCAATGCCCTTGCTTATTGGGCGGTTTTTTTATGGTCTGCACTATAGCCAATAATCACTGATTTAGGTAATTGCACGATAATTACGCAGCTACTCTCTTTGAAAAAAAACAGGTTTAGGCGATATTTTTTAAAGCAAAGACCCCTGCAAGCTGGTCAACCAAGGCGCTTTGCTGAACGGATCAACATGAAACGCCAAGGCTTCGGATTTATGCAACAGGCCCTCTTTACCGGAAGCATTCGGATTTAACTGGCGTTTTTCAATGAAGTCCACCAGGCGGCGGGCGTTATAAATAACCAGCACCCGATTGCCACTTTTACCGGGATAGACTTGATATGCGACATTGTCCTCCTGGAAAGCGGGATTTCTGGACATTAAATTGTCTATTTGTTGGGTATCGTTATGCGCTAACCGTTTTAAAACTGAATCAGCACGGGTTTTAAGCAGCGTTTGCAGATACGGCATGAGTGTTTCGTTGCGTTGCTGCTCCTGCATGGTGCGGACTTCCGCATCAGAGAATGCAAAACATTCTGCGACCAGATAATGCGCGTCCCGTTCGCCGTCATTGGCAAACAGTGAAATTTTATCCAGTGCTTGGTGTTCCAGAGCATTCAGGAATGATCTGGGCGCACGGATATGTTTATCTACTGTGACCACCCAGGGTAACGCACGGCCGGTAGTTTCAAAGCGTTCCTTAACGCTGTCTATAATTCCTGAACGTATTAATTCTCCTTCACGTCCTTGTGGTTTAACGATAAAAGCATCTACCGCAGTGATCTGGGTTTGGTACCCCGCCGCCTTAAATTGTTCGACAATGCCGGAATAACGGGGTTGATAAGGGATGCCGGTGCCGTCATATAACAGGTTAATGTGGTTGCGTTTAGCGTGATCAGCCACCAAGTCGCGTAAACGGTTGGCAAAGGGTTCAACATAGACATAATCATCACTGTGGTGGCTGGCTGCCGTCAGTACAGTGTATAAATCACTTTTTTTCCGAAACTCATCCAAGGAGGCAATCACAAAATTATCACCACACTGGGCGCTGGCAATTTCTTCCACGGCAGTTTTACCAGAGCCAGCGCCGCCCATCGCCATGAACAATTTTGGTTGTGCGTCGGGTGTTTTGCCTTCAAAGAGGGCATCTTTAGCTTCGTCGAGTTTGGTGAGGATTTTGCTGATGCGTTCATACGCAATTTCAACCGCCCGCTCCAGACGGGTATCACCGTTTGCAGCCGCGATCATTCTGTCTTTTAGCCCTGCTGTTTTAACAATGTCGAATATCAAGGCTTTTTCACCTTCACATTGTTTTAACAATTCGACGAGTTCGATATGGCCGGGGGTGCGTAAACCGGTGAGCATATTAATATCCAGACAAAATAGCGGTGCCGCGCCGTTTTCATCAATACTGATGCCATCAATTTCGTAATGACCCACTTTGCGAATGGCTTCAGTGCCCGGCAGATAACCGATGATATTTTCGGCGGCACTTAAAGGGTAATCGGCTAAATGTTTGCCGGCAATAAACAGTTCGCGTCTAATGCTGGCAAGCGGCACTAAACCGCCATTGATGGCGACCAGGCATTCAATACCGTCTGCGGTTTTATGCGATAAAAATGGAATGCCGGATACAAATTTTTTATTTTCCGGCCATTTCCCATAACCATTTGGAATATTTGGCAAATTTTTGTTGCGCGTTGGATCTAGCGCATGTTGGAAAGCCAGGGTGATTTCTTCGCGGTCACTGTTGGGGTCATGTAATGCAATGGTGTCATTGCCGTCCAGACGCCGAAAATCGATGCCGTGTTCATAAACACTTTTGATAGCGGGTAACTTACCCAGCATGGTCATAAAAAAATCCAGCGTGATACGATTGCCATAGGCAAATGGCCTGACATTGCGCATTTTTTGGTAAAAGTTGGCGAGCCGATCCGCAATATTGTCGGTTTTAAACACAAAGCCGTTGTTGTCAAAAATAGCGGTGTCTTTATTATTGTCGCCATCCAAAACCAGCCGTTCGATGGTTTCCCGAAACTCCTTACGTTTATCAGCATCCATCATCGCCCCTGGGCGGTGGCTGACGGTTGCCTGCTCTTTCCAATCTTGGAACATTTCTCGATGGATGCGTGAAAATAATCCGGTCAGATAAGTGACACGTTTGGTTTGGTCATGGGAAACCGTGCCTTCTGCTTCCTGTTGTAGGGTCGTGAGTAATTTCATACCTTGGGAAATTGCTAAGGCCGTGCGTAATCTTTTGAGTTGTGTAATGCCTGAAATTTTTTGATTATTGTTATTCATGTTTCCGGCCTTTTGCGCGGCATATTACAGAAGTTGGCGTATATTGAGAGTCGTCGTCTTTATGATGCGACAGAGTAACACAACCGTCTTGGTTTGAATATCCGGTGAAATAAGCCTAAGCGAATTAGTGGAATAACAGTGTAGAATTGAAGTTAGGGTGTTTATGGCATTAGTTCAGAAGGTTGATGGGCGGTGAGTAGACACGTTAATATATGTGTAATCAACCTTGTCTTGGAAAGCGTATGAAGCCAGATAGCACGACAATCATTAAGCGTTATGATCGGCTTGCGCCTTATTTTGATGGCATGGAGGCTATTTTAGAGGGATTGGTTTTCAGCCGTTGGCGCAAACGGTTGTGGGTTAAAGTAAAAGGTGAACATATTCTAGAAGTAGGGGTCGGTACGGGGAAAAATTTTCGCTATTATCCCCCAAATGTACGTGTGATCGCGCTGGATTTTAGCCAAAAAATGCTGGCGCGTGCACAGCAGCAGCAAGTGCGTAAAAATATCAATGTCCATCTGGATTTAATGGATGTTGAGCAGCTTTATTATGCCGATAATAGTTTTGATACGGTGGTTGCGACCTTTGTATTTTGTTCGGTACCAGCCCCCCGCAAAGGCTTGCGTGAATTATATAGAGTCTGCAAGCCCGGCGGACAAGTGATCTTGTTGGAGCATGTCCTCAGCGCTAATCCGTTATTGGCTGGGATTATGCGTTTGCTTAATCCATTGGTCTTGGCGGCGGTTGGCGCCAACATTAATCGTCAAACCCTTAAAAATGTGCAAGCCTGTGGCTTTAATCAAGTGTTGGTTGATGTACACAGCGGCGATATTATTAAGTTGATTCAGGCTTATAAATAACAGCGTCAAAAACTCGGTGCTATGGCGGGTTTGTAAGGCATGTGACTTTAGAATATACCTTGATATTGCCGCTTTTACCGCAATCCCTGCCATTATCTTTATGATTTATAATGCTAATCGTAGGTTATTTTCTGCCATTAACGATTGAATAACACGACAAATACTAAAAAACCCTTTAAAATAAAATCACTATTTTAGTTTCGGCTCGACAACATTGGTTTTTTTGAGTTGATATTATTAATAGTGCTGTTTTTCATTTAATTAAACAATAATAAAAGGTGGACGATTATGGGGATTATTACAACAGCGGCGGGTATTGACATGTTGCTGCATTGGGGACACTTCATGGCAGGTGTCGCTTGGATTGGCCTGTTATATTATTTTAATTTCGTACAGACCGAGTATTTTAAAGAGGCGGATGCGGCGGCTAAATCGGATGCTATCCGTAAATTGGTGCCAAAAGCGCTCTGGTGGTTCCGTTGGGGATCCGTGGCGACGGTTGCCACCGGTATTGGCATATTCGCGGTTAAGGGCGGCAGTATGCCGATTGATATTTATGTGGGGGCATTAATGGGTTTATTAATGTTTACCAATGTTTGGCTAATTATTTGGCCTAATCAACAAATCGTGATTGCCTCGGCAGAACAAGCCGCGACAGGCGGCACGGCATTGCCTGAGGCAGCGGATGCCTTGGCTAAAGCTGGCTTAGCTTCGCGCACCAATGCGTTATTTTCTATCCCCATGTTGTTTTTTATGGGGGCTTCTGCGCATTATCCGCACAGCTCAGGATTTCTTGCCATGTTATTGGCGGTCGCGGTGATTTTAGCGGTGGAATATAATGGCGCGTATGCGCTGATCAAACATTTTGATGTCGTTAAAAAATTACCCGCAGGCGGTATTATGGGACCGATGGCGAGTGTTAAAGGCGTTATTCATTGTGGTTTGGGTTTGACGGTCGTGTTGTTGTTAATCCTAGAATTGCTTTAATTTGATCTTAGATTCAACTCATAAGTGCAATTCATTTTATAACCGGATTGGAAGGGTTAGCTGATATAGTTCAGGGCTTTTTCAATCCGACCAAAGATGAGGAAGCTTATGAAAGGCTATAAACAGCTAAC
>JABFRM010000242.1 GCA_013141155.1 Methylococcaceae bacterium
TATCAGATATTTAAAATTATTTTTTTTCATACAAGACTCCATTGCAAAAATGGCGTTAAAAAGTAGTGCCGTCGTCGGTTAGCGTAGCAGATAACAGTTAAACACGAACTGAATGGGCGATAAAAATTTATTTTTTTGACGTGTCGCGTCAATATTACCTTTAACCGAATAGTGTTGACCCGCTTAAATGAGTTGGACAGGCTGTTTAGGTTTAAGTTCGATTATTATTTTAAAAATAAAAAGCAATATTCATGCCAAAAAATATTTTTTGATAAACGGCCGGCGAGGCTTAACTCGATACTAAAAATGCAGGTTAAATGCGGCGGTAAAATTATTTTCCGGTTGTAATAAACCCATTAAAGTGGTGCATTTCAACCATTTTTTAAGGCGGCAGGTGTTCCAAAAATAGTGATAAATGTTATAGCTGAACGTGGCAATATGTTGATGGCCATTAGGTGCATATTTCGGCTATAAACTAGCTGCTTACCTCGGTGCATTTTAATAACTCCATGTGGGTGGCGGCGGCACTTATCTGTAGTATTTTATGTAAACGATAATTCACTTGGTTTTGTGCGCCTTTAATGTGAATAATATCACCCTGCTTAAACAAGCTACTGTTATAAACCAAACTATCCGCTTGTTTTAGCGTTTTAAGTCCCGGTAACAATATACCCCAAAAACCTTGGGTTAATTGTTGGGGGTTGGATACAAAAACCAGTTCTGACTCAAAACTGATGACTTCGACACCCAAACGTAATTGTTGGTTGGGCATTTGGTTGATTCGACGCACTATTCCAACTTCGATACGTTCAGTTTTATGGGTTATGACCGCGATAATATCGCCTATTTTAACTTGGGTTGTCGGTAGTTTCACGACTAAACCGTAGCCTTTGGCGCTGCTATCTTGCATTTCAAATTGACAGGTAAGCGGTACTGATTTTCCCGGAGTTTCCGCAGCTTGGGAACGCTGAAAATTTTGTGTGGGTACGCTTTTTTCAGTGCCAAAACTAAAGAGTTTGGTCAGTTGTTCATTTTGACCTTGTTTAGCGTTATCACGCATGTGATGGGCCACTTCCTCGCCAATGGGTATCAGGTCAAATTGAGTTTTTCGCGCGCTTTTTAATGGCTTGGCATCTGCTTGGGCTTTAATGGGTTCGGGTGAAATGAGGCCAATATCGGTTTTGGATTGCAAATATTCAATTAGACTACCTAAGCCCACGATGCCAGTGAATTCGGTTTTTTCGGCAACGCGGGTAAATTTTCTTTTGCGTGCTAATCCTAGGGTATTTAGGGCGCGCAAGAGGGCTTCATGATTAATCGAGCGAATGGCATTGTTACTGAAAGGTTGTTCAGCCAAAGCGGTGGTTTTTTGTAGTCCGTCATACATGCTTTTGGCGACACTCACACTGGTAATAAAGCGCTCCGACAAATCATCATGGGCGTCGGTGGGGTTTATTTTTTGCGGCGGTAAGTCTTTATTTAAATTAAACATGCACACTACAGCTTGCCATTTTGGCTGATAATTGGCGAGAATATGCGCGGTTGCTGAGGCGTTCGATAAGTACTCAAATAGCATCAGAATGTCGCGACAACGAAATTGCTGAGTGTCGCATAGTTGAAAAATCAACATATGCTTGAATAATCTGGTGATGCTTTCATTGTTACGTACATTCAACGTTATTGTAATGTCAGTTAAATTAGCTTGTTCAGCGCGTGCGTATAGCTCGTAACACATGGCCCAAAAGCCGGGCATAGGCACTTTGTAGCTTAACGATATATGCAGCAATGCCTGCGATAACGAGTCCAAGCTTAAATACAATAATCCAGCTTGCTGTTCTTTACCTAAGGTGACGTATTTTAATTTGCATTGCCGTAAAGCGCGAGCCAATTGCATGTTAATCCATACCACCAGCTCTACATTGTGAGTTGCCTGATCACTTAGCGGTAAACTCGAATCTATATAGGATTTTTGTAGCGTATTTACAATTTTTGGAAAAAATTGATGAATTTTGTGCAACAACTTAATTTTTAGTGAGGTTTTAAGGTCGGCTTGTTCTAAAGCTGATATTGCCTGTAAAATTTTCTCAGCCGCGAGCGTTGTATCTAAAGCAAGTAGTGAATTTAACCAGTCGTCCAATTGCTTTTCGTCTTCAACAAAATGCAGTGGGATGACTTCTGTGGCGGGTAAATCTCTAAATCTTTGATTTTTCATTTTGTATTACGGATAATTAAATGGAATGTGGGGCTTTATATTGATAATCAAACGTTACAGCACACTGAAGTTCAGTTCACCATAAGTGTAGTTCAACAATGAGGTTTTATGTAGGTTGAATGTTCAGTTTATGTTTATTGGCAATAGCGTCAAAACTATGGTGTTACCAGGTCATTGCGATTCAAGGTATGGCGTTTAAAAAATTATTTATAATCACGCCTGATTAGCCAGATGCTTCAGCCAACGCCAAAAAATTCATCATTCCGGCAGGGATGCCGGAATCCAAAGCCGTGGATGACAACTTAAGTAGTGCCTTGCCGCTCGATTTAGGCGCCATGCCAGATCTACCTTCACAGCCATGTGACTGGATACTGATCAATTGGCTTCAAAACCCTAGCCTAGAGTTATACGGCCATGAAAACGGTCAATTTAGCTTAAACAGGCGCATCGTTATTGTTTTTAAGAACAAAAAAACGTAAAATGCTGGGTTGATTTAGGTTACACATACTACCTAATAAATCTCAATAAATATCCATCATTAACCCTAAAGTATAAGGTAAAACTGTGAGTCACACACTTTATGAAGCAAACGTTCAGCGCGTACAACGCTGTGAACTGGCTGTTCCCGGCTCAAACCCCGATATGTTTGAAAAAGCCCTGAAAAGTGGTGTGGATTTTATTTTTTTGGATCTTGAAGATGCGGTGGCACCTGACGATAAGCTACAAGCGCGTAAAAACGTTATTCAAGCCATTAACGATTTAGATTGGGAAGGTCATGGCGTGACCATTTCAGTGCGTATCAATGGTTTGGATACTCAGTATATGGTGCGTGATGTCGTTGATTTAGTCGAACAATGCGGCGCTAAACTGAAAACCGTGCTGATTCCAAAAGTGGGTGTTTATGCGGATGTTTACATGGTGGAAGCTATGCTCAACCAATTGGAAATGCAGCAAGGCCTCAAAAACAAAATTGGTATTGAATGCTTGATTGAAACGGCTTTAGGAATGGCAAATGTAGAGGACATTGCTAAACAGGGCGCATTAGGCGGTCGTATGGAGGCGCTGCATTTTGGCGTGGCTGATTATGCCGCCAGCAACCGTGCGCGAACCACCAATATCGGCGGATTGAATCCTGATTATCCTGGTGACCAATGGCATGCTGCGATTAGTCGTATGACGGTTGCTTGCAGGGCTTATGGATTGCGGCCTATTGATGGTCCTTTTGGTGACTTTAAAGACCCTGAAGGCTATAAACAGGCCGCTAGAAGAGCTGCTGCTTTGGGTTGTGAAGGTAAATGGGCTATTCATCCGAGTCAAGTTGAGCTGGCGAATGAGGTGTTTACGCCGCCGGAAGCTGAAGTCAATAAAGCCAAGCGTATTCTGCAAGCTTTAAAAGAAGCTGCCGCTCAAGGTAAAGGCGCTGCGGCGTTAGATGGTCGGTTAATTGATGCGGCTTCTGAAAAAATGGCGAGCAATGTGGTGAAAGCTGCGGAAGCGATTGCGGCAAAGACCCAGAAGTAGGCAATATGCAAGTAGGTCGGGGTGAGGCAACGAACCCCAACAATACGGTGTGCTAAATGTTGAGGTTCCTATCGTCACCACAACCTACAAATAGTTTATTTAATATAGTCACTAGGGGTGCTATGGATATTCATGAGTATCAGGCAAAAGAAATTTTAAGCGGTTATGGAGTGAAAATCGCCGAGGGCGGTTTGGCTTATAGCCCATCTGATGCCGTGCAACGCGCACGGGAAATCGGTGGTCATGTTTGGGCAGTCAAGGCTCAGATTCATTCTGGCGCACGCGGTAAAGCAGGCGGCATTAAAATCTGCAAAACCCATGAAGAAGTGGAAGCGGCGGCGGAAAGCTTGTTGGGCAAACGTTTAGTGACCCATCAAACGGGTGCAGCCGGTAAAGTCTGCGCCAGATTGTATGTGGAAGCAGGTACTGAAATTGCCAAAGAATTATATTTTTGTTTTTTAGTGGATCGCAGCTCGGAACGCATCGTCATGGTCGGTTCGGCAGAAGGCGGCATGGATATTGAGGAACTCGCGCTTAATAGACCAGAAGCGATTACCAAAATTTATATTGAACCGGCGGTTGGCTTGCAAGATTATCAAGCACGCGAAATGGCTTTTGCACTAGGAGTAGGTGCAGAAATTATGAGCCATGCAGTTAAAACCATTCGCGGCTGTTATCGAGCGTTACGTGATTTGGATGTCAGCATGTTAGAAATCAACCCGTTAGTCATCACCAAAAGTGGCGAATTAATGGCGTTGGATGCCAAGATGGGTTTTGATGACAACGCGTTATTCCGGCAACTGAAAATTTCCGAACTGCGCGACAAAACGCAGGAAGACCCGCGTGAAATGGCGGCGGCTGACCGAGGCTTAAGTTATGTCGGTTTGGATGGCGACATCGGTTGCATGATTAACGGTGCAGGTTTAGCAATGGCGACCATGGACATGATTAAGCTGGCAGGCGGTGAACCTGCGAATTTCTTGGACGTGGGCGGCGGCGCTTCTGCCGAACGCACCGAAAAAGCCTTCCGTTTAGTGTTAGCCGACAAAGGCGTTAAGGCCATGTTGGTCAATATTTTTGCGGGCATCAACCGCTGTGATTGGATTGCCGAAGGCGTGGTGCAGGCGGTCAGAAAAATCGACATGCAAATTCCTTTGATTGTCCGATTGTCAGGCACTAACGTGGAAGAAGGACGACGCATTATCGCTGAAAGCGGTTTGCCGATCATCACCGCTGAGACACTCGCCGAAGCCGCTGAAAAAGCCGTAAAAGCGCGTAACGAAGTCGTTGCAAAGGAACAGGGGTAAATCATGGCTATTTTAATTAACGAAACCACCCGCATCGTCGTCCAAGGCTTTACCGGCAAAATCGGCAGCTTTCACGCGCAAGACATGATTAACTACGGTTCTAACGTTGTGGGTGGCATCACCCCTGGCAAAGGCGGTCAAACGCATTTAGGTCTGCCAGTTTTTAACACGGTTAAAGAAGCAGTCCAGCAAGCGGGTGCGGAAGCCAGTATCATTTTCGTACCACCCGCTTTTGCCGCAGATTCAATTATGGAGGCTGCGGATGCAGGCATTAAATATTGCGTCGCCATTACTGATGGCATTCCGACGCAAGACATGATGACCGTAAAAAACTTTTTGCGCCGCTTCCCGAAAGAACAACGTATGATCTTGACCGGCCCTAATTGTGCGGGCACGATCAGTCCTGGGCGCGCCATGTTAGGCATTATGCCTGGACACATTTACAAACAAGGCAATGTCGGCATTGTCGGACGTTCTGGTACATTAGGCTACGAAGCCGCTGATCAGCTAAAAGCCTTAGGCATTGGCATTTCTACATCGGTCGGCATAGGTGGCGACCCGATTAACGGTAGCTCACATCGCGATATTTTTGAGCATTTTGAACGTGATCCTGAAACTAAAATCATTGTCATGATTGGTGAAATTGGTGGTCCGCAAGAAGTGGAAGCAGGCATTTATGCGAAAGCACACATGACTAAGCCAGTAGTGGCCTACATTGCTGGCTTAACTGCACCGGAAGGTCGTCGTATGGGCCATGCAGGGGCGATTATTTCTTCAGCAGGCGAAAGCGCGGCTGAAAAAGTCGCTATATTAAAAGACTTGGGCGTACATATCTGTCCTACGCCCTCAGCATTCGGTGAAACCGTAGCCGCGGTATTAGCTAAACTGTAAATATATCGCAATTCATCTGAAAAAAGCCGTTCAACCATTTAGGGTGAGCGGCTTTTTTTATGCCTACCGCAACTCGACATATCCAGCATTCATGCCTAAAATATTTACCGTCACCGCCAATACCGCCATTGATCAGGTTATTACCGTTGATGATTTTATTTTAGGCGATACCCTAGTAGCCAGTAATAGCGTGCAATTCGCCGCAGGTAAAGGCATTAATGTTGCTAAAGCATTAATGTCATTAGAGCAACCGGTCATTGCATTAGGATTCGTAGGGCAGCAATCACGCGCTGATTTTGAGGGTTTACAGTCAGCGTTGTTAAAAACTGCTTTCACTTGGGTAAAGGGCAAAACTCGAACTAATATTACTTTAATTAACGCTAATTCCTCGCAAGAAACCCACATCAGAGCCATCGGCTACAGCGTTAACGCCGCAGATTGTCAGCAATTAATCGCAAAACTTAAAGCCAAAATTCAAGCAGGTGATATTGTAGTGCTATCCGGCAGCATCCCCGATGGCGCACCAATAGATTTCTATAAAAGCTTAATCGAATTGTGCCATGCCTATGGCGCCTTAGTTTTTTTGGATAGCAGTGGCGAACCCTTAAAAGCTGGGTTAAGTGGGCGGCCCTATCTGATTAAACCGAATCATCACGAATTAGAAGTATTAATAGGGCAATCTCTAAAAAATGAACAGGCCATTATTCAAGCTGCACAAGCTATTGTTAATAAAGGTGTTAAATGTGTTGTAGTTTCCAGGGGTAATAAAGGCGCGCTTTTGGTAACGGAAAATCAGGTCTTATCTACAGCAGTTGCCAATACTATGGGAAACATTATCAGTAGTATTGGATGTGGTGATGCCATGGTTGCGGGTTTGGCCCTTTCAAAAATACAAGGTGATGATTTTAAAGCCTCACTCTTATTGGCGTTGGCGTGTGGTACGGCTAATCTTTTTACAGCAGAGCCTGGTCGATTTGATAAAAATATACTGGAGAATATCCGGAATAAATTTTCTTTTGATTAGCTAAATGCGTCAGCTAAGACGTCATACTGGCATGGATTGCCGGTATCCAAATTATAGGGATGTAATTTTGCAAGCCTTTCGGATCGGTAATGTCAAAAACGCCATCACAGGCACCCACTGTGTAATATACCCCAAACACTTACCGCTTCATATGGCTGAATTCTGTTATCGGCATAACCATCCACTTGGAAGACATGACGCTACGCCTTGCCTACGATGCCCTACGAACACCCCCACTATGCCATACCGTCTTTTGAAATTGGCTGAGGTTTATGGGTAATCAGGAAAGTTTATGTGTTTTTATAAATAAATAGCTTGCGTAGATTTAAAATTCCTTTATAATTCCAGTTCTTTCTTGGGTCGTTAGCTCAGCCGGTAGAGCACCGCACTTTTAATGCGATGGTCGTGCGTTCGAATCGCACACGACCCACCATGAATTCAAGCCCTTACGGTTATCCTAAGGGCTTTTTTTATGCCTGTTTAAAAAAGGTCTTAGTTTTTCCCATTCCTGAAAAACCGCAATAATTGCTGGTCGTGAATTCAAGTAATAAGTGCATACCTCATCAGTTTTTAAGTATCCAGAAAAAAGCATTCTTATGGGGTGCTGAAATTCAAAAAATGGGTTAATCTATGCGGGATATAATTAACCATGTGAGTTGCGGTCATGCAAAAAGGGTGTGCATTTTTAATGTTTTGGGCGAGTTTTATGTTTTCTGTAGCTGCAAATGCGGATAAAACAGAAGATGTAGCGCATTTGTGTCAGAAGATTACACAAAAATTACACAGCGTGAATCTTGAAGAATGTCAGTCTTTCGATTTTGATACCCATAAAATTTCTTCAGTGCTGAATATGCCGCTGTTGATGAAAGAGTTTAAAGGCGTTATGGATCATGATGTACCTAAAGTCTTGTTTATTGCGGGGATTCATGGCGATGAGTACTCAAGTGTCAGCGCCACTTTTAAGTGGTTAAAAATTTTGGAAGAGAATCATGCTGATAAATTCCATTGGTTATTTTTGCCGCTGGCGAATCCAGATGGCCTGTTGCGTAAAAACGCGCAACGTATGAATGCAAATAATGTGGATTTAAATAGAAATTTCCCGCCGGAGGGTGGAGAGTCTGCAAGCTTGGATTACTGGAAGGTGAAAACTGCTAAAGATCCTCGGCGCTTTCCCGGTTTGTTACCGGTTAGTGAGCCTGAAACAAAAGCCATTATGGACATTATTGATGACTTTAAGCCAGAAGTCATCGTGTCCGTGCATGCGCCGTATGATTTGTTGGATTTTGACGGAGAAGCTTACGCGCCGGAAAAATTCGGCCCTTTAGATTTGAAATTATTGGGTACTTATCCAGGATCATTGGGGAATTATGCTTGGGTAAGATTGAATATACCGGTGATAACCCTGGAATTACCCCATGCGGGGATAATGCCTAAAAATAGTGAAATTCGGGATATTTGGGAAGATTTGGTTTTTTGGTTAAAAAATGAACATCCTAAAATTAAATCCGCGCAACTTAAATCGTCTCCAACGAGCTAGGTTTTGTTTTTAGACATTGCTTAGCGGTCAATTTCAATGCGTAGTGGCGTAACTTTCCCAATCAACCGATATTGTCGAAAATCTTCTAAAACTTGCGCATGATCGAAAGCTAATGTTATTGGTAAATTCTCAAAGTTAAAAATACCGAAATTTTTGGCATCATCCGCTGCTGTAGGCATGCCGGTGGCTTCTGCGATATACACAGCCGTTACGGTATGGTTGCGGGTGTCGCGTTTGGGGTTTGAATAAATGCCCAATAACGCGGTTAAAGTAACCTCTAGGCAGGTTTCTTCTTTGGCTTCACGGATTGCTGCATTTTCAAGCGTTTCCCCCACATCGACAAAGCCGCCGGGTATTGCCCAACCAAAGGGAGGATAGGCGCGTTCAATCAACACAAATGGCTTTCCGGGTTGGTCGATCAGTTGAATGATTGCATCTGCGGCTAATAAAGGGGTGATGGGTTTGGGCATTTTTCTTCCGAGGTTTAGCGTTGTATTGCTCATAAGATCCACTTCGCCCGTTTTTAAAGAAGGGAAGGTGAATGCGAAATTAATATTTTGTCGGGCTTAGTCTACCGGTTGTTCTCGTATTTTTCTTCGACTGCGAATCAAGGATGCCATCACAACGATTAGCAGGGCGGCAAGTGATAATTCCAACAGTATAAATGCGCCTATCTTAAAATAGGCAAACGCGGGATGGACAAATCTAACTAGCCAGCCACCGCCTTCATCGGCCAATGCTGAGAGATAGGTTAGGCTACTTAGCCAAATTTTCAGGTAATTTGAAAAATCGGTCATTAACATTAAATGCGTTAATGTTAAGACCAGTATGCCCATTGAAAATAGATGGAAATGCGAAACTTCCAGCATGCCTTGGTAACTTCTGGGTTGCGTAAAATGAGCTTCTGAGCCGAGATAATAATCAACCACCGATTGTGGGGTTAAATTCATGTGATGAAAATACATTAGGCCATTGCTAACCCAAAGCAAGGCGATATAACCCAAAAACATCAAGATTAGGGTGTTGAGTAGAGTTTTACGGTGTTGTTCACCAGAAACAAAAAAACGCATTAGGGTTTAAGGCTGGGTTTGACTAGAATTTGATAAATAGCCATGACTTTTCTGACGCTGTTAATGGCGGAGCGGGTGCTTAAGGTTGCGCCCGCGATACCTTGAACGCCTTTGTTAAAGTCCATTTCTTCTAAAGCGCGGTTGCTAAGCAGGCTATACCAGCGTTCTGGCGGTTGGTATTCCGGTGGCTCATGAAAAGCGAGCGTGTAGACATTGCGTAGGCTCCCTTCGGGCGTTAAGACGATCATTAAGGTTTCCGGTTTGGTTCTGACGGTGCTGGTTTCAATCGCGGCATAGCCGGATATTTTACCTTGCGCTTTGCCGACGTAAAAGGTGAATAAGCCTGAATCAAGTGTGACTTTTGCTACCTTTTGGATTTCGGCGGTTTCTGCGGGATCTGGAAATAAAGCCAGTGATTCGATAGGCGTGCCTTTGCCAAAAGCCAGTTCCATGGCTTCATTTTTGCTGTAGAAAACTTTGGCAAAGCTGGGGATTGCCGTAATAGCGAGCAGTAAAAAAAGCAGTAAGCTACATTTATATCGGGTGTGATTCATCTTGTATTTTTATTTACCCGTTCGATGGTTGTTGATTTCTGTGTGTGCACTCATTGATTCTTACTTATCATACTATACGAAGAGAAGTATTTGAAAAATCTCCTCTAACCCCTCTCTTTTAAAAAGAGGGATTAAGCGGATATTCTGTACAAGCAAGCAATGTGCGTCTAAAAAATAAATCCCAAACCCAGATTAAAATCATCTGCTAGCGTCCCTTGTTTTGCCACAAAATTGCGGTAATCGGCTTTAATGACGACATTTGGGATCGGTTTGTAATGCAAGCCGACCTGAAAAATTTGCCAATCTTTAGTCGGGTCATCAGCAAATCCATCCGGTGCTTTCGCAATGGTATCGAGGCGTTCATAACGGAAAAACGGCGCGAGATACTGGGTGGTGTCCGAAAATAATAGCGGCAACACATCGTAACCTAATTCCGAATACCAGCCGAAATTTTCAGAACCGATGGTTTCACCTTTAGTTGCACTGAGCAAGGCGGCATTATTAATGTGTCCCCAAGAGCCGAGTGTGCGGAATTCCAGCCCACGGTATTTCCATTGCACATGCGCTTCGTAGAGTTGCGTGAAGACATCCGGTTTTTGGTCAAGAAAGCTTTGGTTTTGTCCTGCATTGCCGACATACGCGGAGCCACCCGCCGTAAATCCGGGTAACGCTGCGGGTGCATAGTCCAGGCGTGCTACATAGCCAAAGTTCTCGGCTTTTGCTTGACTGCCGCCACCGCGACCTTCTCGTATACCGTCTGAACTAAATTCAGCAGCATTTAAGCCATTGACCACATACGTGGTATAGGTAAGATTAGGCAATAATTCGCCAAATAACCCTACGCCCACTTCCCGCCAAGTACTGGGGATGATGCGTTGCTCAACTTCAGGACGGTGATTACCGAAATAAAAGGGCGGCTCATGAATTTGATTGATAAATCCCATAGGCATCAACACTAAACCCGCACGAATATTGGCTCTTGGGTCAATAAAAAAATCCAGGGCGGCAAATTCAACGGATACTTCGCCTTTTGATTCTGCGCCCTCACCAGTGGTGGCATGTTCAAATTCAAGTTCGCTGTTAAAGAGAATATTGTCGGTAAATTTATAACCTGCATATAAGACTAGGCGTTCCATATCCGCATTATCAACGCTGTTACCTTTTTCGCCGACATTGGCTTGATACAGAGCCTCGCCGTAACCGCCAATAGACAATCCTTTGCCTACTTGGTATACCTTTGATGCCGCAGGGCCTAAACCATAGGCGCTTTTGTACTGCACCTCGTCTGGAATTGCCAGATTAGTGCGCAGTTTTTCGACTTCTTGGCTAAGAATATCGGTTTTATGTTCCAAAGTTTTAATATCGCCGCCCGTGTTTTGCGTAACGGTTTCGGATTTGGCGGTGTTACTTGTTGCTGGCTTGGGTTTTTGCGCCGCTTGCATAGCATCAATTTGTTTTTGTTGCGCTTGAATGATGGCCCACATGTCATCCATGGTTTTTGGTTTTTCAAGCGCATTAGCCGCGACACTCAAGGTTATGAGTGATGCTAACAAGCTTTTTTTAAATAGGGGTTTACTGATCAGTTGCATAAATAATCATCTCGTATAGTCAAAATTTAGAGTGATTATAAAGTAAATGCGTATCGTATTGCAAATGATTCTTATTTATAATTATGAAAGGAAAATAAGCAGGAAGGTTGTTAAATTTCCCATCATTAAACGAATGATTGCAAGTTAACAGGGAGTGTTATTTAATGGGATAATGGATTCTATTGAAATTTTCAGGGGTGTGTATCATGATAAAAATATTGGCTTTTGCGGGCAGTGCGCGAAAAGATTCTTTTAATCAGAAACTGGTTAACATTGCTGCTAGGGGGGCAGAGTCTGTGGGGGCTGCGGTGACAGTGCTGACCTTGGCAGATTTTGAGATGCCGCTTTACAATGCTGATTTTGAAGCCAGTTTTGGATTGCCTGAAAAAGCCAAAGCGTTTAAACAATTACTCATTGAACACGACGGCTTTTTGATTGCTTCCCCTGAATATAACAGCGCGTTTAGTCCGTTATTAAAAAACGTGATTGATTGGGCATCGCGTGCAGAATCGCCTAATGA
>JABFRM010000280.1 GCA_013141155.1 Methylococcaceae bacterium
CCTAAAGGGTGCAAGCCAAAACACCCAAGCGTTAATTCAGTCCTCTATTTAAAAGAAAATCATCATGAATTTAGAAAAACCCAAAATGTCCGCATACAATCGCCATTTATTGGTATGTACCGGGCCTCGTTGCACCGAAAACGGCGAAGCACAAGCCTTGTTTGATCAACTGGGTGAAAAATTTAAAGCCGCAGGCATCGACCAAGGCGCATTAAGAGTAAAACGCACGCGCACCCAATGCTTTGCGACCTGTAAATCCGGCCCTATTATGTGTGTACAGCCAGACGGCGTTTGGTATTACAATGTTAATGAAGCCAATTTGCAGCGGATAATTGATGAGCATTTGGTCGGCGGTCAACCGGTTGCGGAGCTGATTTATCATCATCAAGCTGAAGGCTGCATGGACGTTTAAAAACCTTGCAGAACGCTTTTGCCGAATGCCGTTATAATAAAGCCAATAATCGGTCACTAGATTCATACTTAGGAGCCATGACGATGTTGAAAAGTTACGAAGCGATTTATGATCATGGACAATTACAGTGGCTAGGCACAGCACCCAATTTCAAAAGAGCTAGAGTTGTTTTAGTCGTGGATGATACCAGTGAGCTTGAAGCCCCTTCAGAACGCGATTTGGTAGCCGGGCAACTGAAAAATGGCGCGCGGCTGGTCAGTATTCTGCGGGCTACACCGCTTGAGTTGTCGGCGAGCATTGCTGAAAAATATGGCGATCCTGTAGAATGGCAACGTGAACAACGTCAAGAACGTGTACTGCCAGGTCGGCAGGACGCTTGATGGTTCTCGACAGCAACATTGTCATTTACGCTTTTCAACCGAAATACCAAGCATCTGGCCTAGAAGATTTCTTATTACAAGGCGATTTTTCCGTATCGAACGTAACTCGCTTAGAAGTTATGGGATACTGGCGAAATTCAGATGCTGAATTTGCAAGATTCGCACTATTTTTTGATGCTGTGCATGTGTTTGCGGTTTCATCTGAAATCATTGATCTCGCCATCCAATTGCGTCGTCAAAAAAATATGGGGCTTGCAGATGCGATTATCGCAGCGACTGCATTACGGCATCAATTACCGCTGGTAACGCATAATATCCGTGATTTTCAACGGATCGAAGGATTGGAATTGATTGATCCGATAACAGACTAATAAACCTACAAACCTAAACCCACAAGGATTTAACCATGTTCACACTTACAAATATCACTAAAACCCCGCTGGGCGCTTGGGCGTTGATCGCCCTTATGTTAGCCACCCGCGCGCACTCCAATCACTTTGGTTCGCCCATTGCGCTGCCGGACGCTTCTTTAGCGGTATTTTTTATGGCGGGGTTGTTCTTTGGTGGCTGGCGGTTATTTGCGGTATTGTTAGTAGAGGCTGCGTTAATTGATTATATGGCCATCACCAAAATGGGCGTGAGTGATTACTGCGTATCGCCTGCTTACGTTTTTTTAATCCCAACCTATGCCGCATTGTTTTTGGCAGGGCGTATAGCCGCACGTTTTAAAACGCTACAGCCACAAGATTTACTGATGCAAGTTGGCTTGTTAGTGGGTGCGGCAACGGTTGCTTTTTTAATTTCAAACGGTAGCTTTTATGTATTATCGGGCAAATTTGCTGATTTAAACTGGACGCAATATGCAACCCGTGTCGCCAAATACTATGCACCGTATTTAAGCGGCGCATTGGTTTATAGCGTGGTGATTGTGGGGTTGGTTAAAGTATTAAACGCATTTAACTTAGCCGGTGTTAGCCGAAATAAAGCCCTCTAATCGTGACGCAACACCGCTACACCGATACCGAAATTGCCGCTGTCTACCGCGCCATTTATGAGCGCCGTGACATGCGGCATTTTTTATCGAATCCCGTTGGCCCCGAAATGTTAGGTCGCCTACTGCAAGCCGCGCATCATGCCCCCAGCGTGGGATTTATGCAGCCGTGGCGGTTTATGCACATCACCTGTCCTGATTTGCGCCTTGCCATACACGCTTTAGTTGAGCAAGAAAGAATTCAAACCGCCAAAGCCCTCAATGAGCGTGAGGACGAGTTTATGCGTTTAAAAGTGGAAGGCATTTTAGAATGCCCCGTGTTATTGGTGGCGGCTTTAAGCGACCAGCGCGAAAAACATATTTTCGGGCGGCGAACTTTGCCGCATATGGATTTAGCTTCTTTATCCTGCGCCATTCAAAATATGTGGTTGGCGGCGCGGGCGGAAGGTTTAGGATTGGGCTGGGTATCCTTGTTTGAACCGGAAGCACTCAAAAAACTATTGCACATGCCCAGCGACAGTGAACCTATCGCCATACTGTGCTTAGGGCATGTGCAGCAATTTTACGAAAAGCCGATGTTGGAACAAGAACAATGGGCAACGCGCCAAAATATTAATGACTTGTTGTGTGAAAATACTTGGATGTCACAGGAGTAGTTAAAAGCAAGGAAAATGGAGGACAAAAAATAACTTATCGTTCCCACGCAGCGCGTAGGAACAAGGGTAATTTTTTCCCAATTTGAGCATTCTGAGGTCAATTTTGATTGCCTCCCCCTTTACTGAAAGCTTTCCCGCCTTTTTATGCCACTACAGGCGCAACTACCCTGTGATTGCCCAACAAACCTTCATTGCTCTCCCCTCACGCTTAACCAGTCGCACCAAAGACATGTTCAAGCGAACACGCACTTTGGATTTGACCTGATTAGATTGTTGCTACACTTCGGTCAATCTCTGGGTATCCAAAAATCATGGATGGTAAGGGGAGCTATTAGAGATGCCCTTGACACCCTAAATTCACAGAAATGTCATTGATCAACGGTGAATTCCTAATCCGTTACCAATCGGTTACCAACAGCAGTGTACGATAACCTCCAACAGATCGGGTTCTGCGGTTGTTTACAAATAGCTTAAACATCTGCGGTTCCTCAATGCTAACAACGGTTCAGGTAGGGATTTTCATTTAGTCTGGACGTTTGGCGGGTTCTGTTACTCTCCCTTAGGAAGTCTATATGTCGTGTCACCGGATTTACTAAGGGGAAATAAACGCTTAGTTTTGAATTTGATGTGTGAACGCTATTCAGTGCAACCAAATTACATAGTTTTTCTTAGGACGGAAATCTTATGGAAAACCAGGCCATTAAATCATTTGGAGAAAATAAAATGAAAAAAATAAAAATAACCCCGCTATTGGCAACCATACTCGTTTCTACTTTTCTAGTATCTACGACATTTGCTGATGAAAGGAATAACAAGGCACCAAATCCACAAGTGTTACCTATCAACAGCCAGCCATTTGGGCAAAGCTATGCAGAATGGGCGGAGGATTATGTACGCTGGGTATATTCCATACCTTCCGATAAAAACCCCTTTCTTACTAAGAATTGCACTCAACCGCAGCATGGGAAAGTCTGGTTTATCGGAGGCGGTCCAGATACCTCATGCGAAGTTCCTAAAGGAAAGGCGATTTTCGTTCCAATCTATTCATATAGTGATACCTATCCCTGCCCTGAGCCTCCTATTTTTAAACCCGCGCCGGGGCAATCGTTAGAGGAATTTTTAACTGCGGATGCTCAAACAATAGTCGATGGTTGGGGATTTCAAAAGCTCGAACTGATAATTGACGGCAAACCAGTAGTTAACGGGCTTGATCAACGGGTAACCACCCATCTTTTTAAACTCACAGGGGATCCTAGCCTAAAAGCAACCTTGGATGGTTGCGTTACCGGCAAAAAACAGTGGGCTCTCGCCGATGGATATTGGGCCATGATAGTTGGATTATCGTCAGGGCTGCATACTTTGCATTTTGAAAGCATAGGAGGTACTCCTTCTGTAAAAAGCGATATTCACCTAACAATTGAAGACGACTGAAACAAATACATCAACGCGGTAAGGTGCAAGAGTATGGCGTAAGAGGCGATAGTCGTATTACGCCATAGGAAATTGCCAATCTACGTGGGTTGTGTACTACAAGTAAGCAATTTTTTTGGAAAAACGGGGCGAGATATTGCCGCTTTGGTTTGAAAGCGGCTAATAGCTTGCACCAATTATTATGTAATCGGAGTAACCAATCATGAATAAAATAAAAAATCGGGCTTTTTTGGGTACTTTACTTCTTATGAGTTTCACAGCCTTAAATTTAATTGCTGAACCTGCCTTCGCATCAAGCCCACCGACCCAAGGCGTAAAGCTGACACCAATCGGGCACCCCATATGGAAGCCAGTCGATGTTCATCTATTCTCTGCGTCGATAGGTTTCGGGCCAGACTATGCAGAGTTTTCTGTTACCCAAGGGCAACTGTTACCGCCCCCGAACCACGAACCCCATCCACAATTAGGCATAGGACCAGGCACACAACATTTACCGCCTTATGATGCCGAATTTGCGCATGGCATCGTCCAGCAGGGGTTCTGCGATAGCATGCACTTTAATACTTCGAGTTTCACAAATAGCCAAGGGGTTTGGCTGGTGTGGATGAATGTTCCTGCCCCAGGAGCGACAGGTTCATCGCCCGATTTCGTTAGCGGTTCTATCATCCCCAACAGCTTATTTCCGATCCATGTTTCGGGAATCGATCTGCATAATGGCAAGGTATTCTCAACCTTAGCAGATTTCGAAGTACCGGCGCTGGATGAGAGTTTAGATCCACCGTTTAACGTTGAGGGTCACAGCCATTTCCCCATTTTCATGGCCGATAGCGCAGACTTTGGTCCTCCGGGGGCAAAGCTACCCGGAAACTATGCATATAAAATTAGCATGACCGACACTTCAGGCAGTGGCTGGCAAATCGAAGCTCACTTTGAGCTGAGCCGCACTTCAATTTCCAAACAGAACAGGTGCCGATATACAGATAGTGAGTAAAAAGAACGCGGTACGGGTTATTCATTCCGTCCCGAACCTAAAGTGTCAACAGTGAGCATAAATTAAACCCGTAAGACGGATAAATTGTAAGATGGTTCCACTTTAAGGCCATAAGATGCGCTATAGGATGTGCTGAGGTACGAAGCGCATCGTTCGAGATCTTTGGGAGACACCGATTATAGCGATTGATGCGCCTCCTATCGTCGGCACATCCTATATATAATGACTAACCCGTAAGACGGATAAATTGTAAGGTGGTTCCACTTTAGTGAACCACCACAAACGGGGCCACAAACCCAGACCTTACCCGAATTTTCCGGGCAAGGTTTTTTTATACTTGCATCTTGCTGTTTTGTTCGGCGATATTTTCCAATGACACCCTTAGTTCCAAAGTCAAATTACGCTCTGACGGGGTTATAATAGCTAATATGACGATATGCTATCGTATTGGTCGCGTTTTGCATAAACCAAAGGGTTACACCATGCCTAAAATTACTCAGCTTTCGCAACTGGATTTAAACCAAACCTATAGCTATGCCGATTATTTAACCTGGAGCTTCGATGAAGCTGTTGAATTGATTAAAGGTAAGATCATGTTGATGTCGCCTGCGCCGAATGTCAATCATCAACGCATTTCAGTCAATTTAACTAGCCCCATACATCAATTTTTTAGACATAAAAAATGTGAAGTTTTTGTAGCACCGTTTGATGTGCGTTTATATGATAGAAAAAAATCTATTTTAGCCAGTCAAGATATTCACACGGTCGTGCAACCTGATCTATGCGTGATTTGTAATCCTGATATTTTAGACCAGCAAGGCTGTAACGGGGCACCCGACTGGATTATTGAGATTTTATCCAAGGGTAATTCAAAACGGGAAATGCAGGTTAAATATCAGCTTTATGCAGAAAGCGGTGTGCAGGAATACTGGTTGGTCTATCCGAATGACCAAGCCATTCATCAATTTATATTGGATACCGAAGGGCATTATCAACTTAAAGCGATGTACACCGATGATGACGTTGCCACGCCGCAATTATTTCCTGATTTAACGATTGACTTGACCGATGTTTTTGAAACCTGGGCAAGCGAATAGCCGTCCACCCGTGTTATTTCAATGAACGGAGCGGGATTTGTTAACTCCGTTTCCAATATTTTCCAACTAAATCAATAGAATTAAAGGCCATAGGATGTGCTGAGGTACGAAGCGCATCGTTCGAGATCTTCGGGATACACCGATTATCGCGATTGATGCGCCTCCTATCGTCGGCACATCCTATATATAATGTCTGGTGTGGTACGCTGAACAAAATTATTCAAACAACACCCGATATTAACCAATGACTGACTATCGTCGATTTTATACTCAAGGTTCAAGCTGGTTTTTTACCGTGAATTTGGCTGAACGTCGAAATAATCATCTATTAACTCGGTAAGGCGGATTCGCCGCTAGGCAATCCGCCATAATCGAAGTCGATGATACTGAATATTTATCTGAATTTTCCACACACCAATCCAATCTAAGGACAGGGATGCTCCTGAACCCATTCCTTTAAAGCGGCATCAATGCGTGATTGCCAACCCTTACCCGTCGCTTTAAAAACTGCCAGCACATCAGGCGATAGCCGAATAGTAATGCGCTCTTTAGTGACCTCCGCTTTAGGTCGTCCACCCACGCGCAGCATAGGCTTAACGTTTTCCCATTCAGCCTCGGTTAAAGATAAGGCATCAGGATCAGATAACGCAGCGGCAGTAATAACTGCATCTTCCGCATCAGTGGGAATAATTGTACTGGGCTTAAGTGCTGGCATAACGATTAATTTCTCGCAGGTTAGCTTTTCTTAGGCTGATAATGCGGCGACTATCAGCTCGATCAACAAACACCACGCAAAACAACCGGTCTTCAATATAACCTAAACCAATCATGCGCGGCTCTTGATAATCATTTCTAACATCCTGCCAAGTAACCGCCGTAGTCCATTCAATCATAGCTGCATCAGCTAAAGAAACACTATGTTTCAGGATATTAACCGAATCTTTTTGGATGTCAAAAGTGATGTTCATATTCATTATTGTATGTACAATAACTTAGGCAGTCAACTGTTAATGCCTATTTTATTAGCCCGTTAAGTCCACCAAATAGTTGGGATCCCCGCATTCTGACAAAGTTAAAGGCATCTGGTGGTTTGACGGGTTGCCGCATAAAGTCGTGACAGCCCTGCTATGTATCCATCTACTCTAATCGTAGCTTCTAACCAAAACCTTACCTTGAGTAATCCAGGCAAGGTTTTTTATTTGCCACCCCAACACAAATACTTTGCAAGCACCCAATAACCATGATTAAAATAGGTTAATTATTCACCCCGACCTGTAGCTACCGGGCTTAACCTAAGCTGTCATCGACGGGCTAAATTTTCTATGTTAATCATGGGGATAATTGCGATGACTGATAGCTTCTCGCCCGTCAACTTTGCTGGCAATAAAGTACCACTGCCGTCAAAACTCATTTGTCCAGAACCTCATAATGTCTATGCACGCACTGCATTGTTTGAGCGCCTTGATGCAGCACGAACACACTCGCTGATTTGGGTCAATGCCCCTGGGGGCTCGGGGAAGACCATACTGGCCAGTAGTTATCTCCGGGCACGCGCATTGACTCATATCTGGTATCGGGTTGACGGCGGTGATAATGATCCGGCCAGTTTTTTTCATTATCTGAGTTTGGCGGCGCTTTCGTTTATGCCCCCGTAAGCAAACATCTTACCCGCGTTAACGCCGGAATATCTGCCGCAATTGGAATTTTTTACCCGGCGCTTCTTTGAACAGTTTTTTGCGTTAATAGCAACCCCTGCGGTTTGGGTGTTGGACGATTACCAGCAAGCGGGAGCAGCCACTCAACTAAATGAAATTTTGCACATCGCCAGCACGATTGCCCCCAAAGATCTGACGGTTATGGTGCTAAGCCGGAATGATCCGCCGCCGGTGTTTATCCGTCAACGCGCCTACCAGACGCTTACGCTGATTGGCTGGGACGGGCTTAAACTGAGCCGCGAGGATGCGTTTGGCCTGGCTCAGTTACATCAACAGCAGGGCGATACCGTTGTCAATGCTTGTTATGAGGCTAGCCAAGGCTGGATGGCCGGTTTTATTTTACTGTTGACGCAAGGCAGCGATGCAAACTTACCCTTTGCTGCGTTCTCGGCCGATAATAAGCAGGTGCTGTTTGACTATTTCGCGAGCGAAACTTTTAAAGACTTTCCTGATGCCACGCAAACGATCTTATTAAAAACCGCCTGGTTACCGGAACTAACCCCTGAGTTAACCAGTGCATTAACTGGCGATTCCACTGCCTGGTCGGTTTTATGCGGCTTTCAGCGCAATAATTTTTTTATTCTACAAAAAGCGGGTGCAGAAAGAATCTTTGAGTTTCATCCGCTATTCCTGGAGTTTCTCAAGGCTAACGCCCACTTACGCATGAATAACAGCGCCTTAACCGCCCTGCAAGAGCAAGCTGCCGGGGTATTGGTACAAGCCCAACGTGCAGAAGAAGCCATTCCACTCTATTTAACCACTGGCAATTGGCAAGCGTTAGCAGCGCTATTGTATACTGTCGCCCATACTATGGTGATGCAAGGCCGTCATCAAACGCTCGCGGTTTGGCTAACTGCGGTACCGGAACAAGTCATACAGCAAAACGCCTGGTTACGTTTTTGGCGTGGTGTGAGCCGGACACCCATTGATTTAATATCCGCGCGGCAAGATTTTTCTGCGGCGTATTCGCTATTCAAATGCGAACAGAATACCGTAGGGTTATATCTGGCCTGGCTGAATTGTGTTGGAACCTACTAACTGGAATGGTCTGATTTCACGGGTCTTGACCTCTGGATTACCGAATTTACCGAGCTCCAGGCAAACCATCCGCAATTTCCAAGCATTGAGATTGAATTGCAAGTTTACACGGCATTAATTATTTTACTTGTCTATCGCCAGCCGCAACATCCTCAACGCCATAAATGGATTCAACATGCCCACAGGCTGCTGGAAACCAACAGCGATAGTCTTTATAGCCTGCACTTAAGCATCAATCTCTTAATTTTCAGCATGTGGTTTGAGAATTCCACCGCCTCCTCAAGGATCGCTAAAATTATCAGCCAGATGGCTGCTTACCACAGCTTACCGCCGTTAAGTTTTATGCTCGCACGCGCCTTGACTGCGGCTTATCATTGGAGTAGCGGCGATGCAATAAGCTGTTTCAGGGATGTCGATGAAGGGCTGCAATCCGCCCAGACCCACGGCATCGTACTGCTGGAGTTTCTTTTAAGCGCGCAAGGGGTTTATGGTGGGCTAATTAATGGTAATCTCGACATAGCCGAAGTCTATCTTAAACGCATGGAAGCAATCCCTATGGGTAAGAGATATCTGGATATCGGTCATTATCGGGTATTAATCGGTTTATTGGCATTGCAACGGGATGACATGGTCATGGCGATTGAAAACTTTGAAATCGCCTTAGCCTTTACCCTACAGGCTGGTACGCCCTTTCCCGAAGGGTGGACACGCGCCACGCTGGCACTGGCGCTATCACAAGCCGGACAACACGCCCTTGCCCAAGAACAGCTCCTCAAAGCTCAGGAAATCGCGACAACGATTAGCAGCCAAATAATGAAGTATATGTGTTTATTGGCTAATGCCTATATTGACCTTGAACATAACCGCCAACAATCAGGCCTGGATTTTTTGCGCCGCGCGTTCGCGTTAGACCGAGAATCCGGCGGCCTAATCATAGGCTATTGGGGGCCAAAGGTCATGACGCATTTATATGCCGCGGCAATTTCCGCCGATATTGAAACGGCTCATGTACAGAACCTGATCCGCTCAATGCACTTGGCGCAGTTTGCCCCGGATAATGCATCTGCGCAATGGCCGTGGCCGGTAAAGGTAGACACTTTGGGTGAATTTAAGGTTTATATTGATGGTGAAGCTTTGCATTTCAGCGGTAAAGTGCAACATAAACCTTTAGAGCTCTTGATGGCCTTAATCGCCTTCGGCGGCTGCAATGTGCCACAAACCCAGATAATCGATGCGCTGTGGCCGGATGCTGAAGGCGATGCCGGTTACCGGGCATTAATCACCGCCATTCATCGCTTGCGTAAATTGTTAAACTGCCAGCAAGCTATTGTTTTCAGTGATGGTACGCTAAGTATTGATCAGCATTATGTGCAGGTTGATGTGCAGCACTTTGGTTTACACCGGAATACGCTAATAGTGCTAACAGAGCAGGAATGCGCGCTTTTTTTACACTGTTATAAGGGGTCGTTTTTGGCTGAAATCGAAGCATCCTGGGTTCTTAAAACCCGCGCCCGCTTACGTGATTATTATCAAATTGCACTTCGCCAGACCGGGGAGACTCTGGAATATCAAGGTAAGCTGCAAGATGCAACCGCGCTATACCTTAACGCCACACATGTCGAACCGGGGCTTGAAATACTGCATCAACATCTCATCCGCGTGTATCTTGCCCAACAGCGTAATGTGGAAGCACTGGAAGCATTCGGCAATTGCAAGTGCCTGTTAGCCTCGCTACAAAACCGCAACCCCTCGCGTGAAACCGAAGCCCTAGTGGCTGCGGTTTCATCTTGAGGAGTCTCGATTGTGCGATGTACCCTTCTATAACTTCAGCGGGTGACATAGCTTAAAAAAGACACAAAGTCAGAACAACCTTTGATGCTTTGGATTACTGGTATAAGCTATCACCCGAATTGTTTAAAATTCCGCTCGATAAGTTTAAATTTGGTCATGCTCCGGTCACAACAACCTAGTGAAACTTGACAATTTCTTATATGAACATGCCTGTATGTCACACAGAGCATTAAAAATATGGGGAATTGATGAGCAAAAATAACTTATCGAATTTATTGTTCATACGCTCCAGCGTGGGAACGATGGTCTAATAATCCTATCTGAGCATCACTGTGTCACTAGATTTAATCATGCCCCCTTTGTCGTTAGCGCTTAAGTTTGAATTACAAACCAAAATTGACCAAAAAACCAAACCCTTAGGCGCATTAGGGCAACTGGAAACATTGGCATTACAAATCGGTTTATGCCAAAACACGCTAACACCCAAATTACATAACCCCTGCATCGTTATTTTTGCAGGCGATCACGGTATTGCCGAAGCAGGCGTTAGTGCCTATCCGCAAAGCGTCACCGCGCAGATGGTGGCTAATTTCCTCAGCGGTGGTGCAGCGATTAATGTATTTGCGCGGCAACATCAGTTAGATTTATTGATTGTAGATGCGGGTGTTAAAGCTGATTTAACCCCGCACCCAAGCTTGACCAATGCAAAAATAGCTTACGGTACACAAAATTTTTTAACTGAACCAGCCATGACCGCTGACCAGTGCCAGCAAGCGCTACAAGCAGGCGCAAACATTGTTACACAACAACAGCAAAACGGCTGCAATTGCATTGGCTTTGGTGAAATGGGCATTGGCAATACCTCTTCCGCTGCGTTACTGATGCACGTTTTGACCGATACGCCGTTGGTGCAATGCGTAGGTCGTGGCACGGGTTTAAATGATCAACAATTGCAGGCTAAATTAAGCCTGCTACAACAGGCGCTGCATCAACATCCAAATGCCAAAACACCACTAGATATTTTGGCGACTTTCGGTGGCTTTGAAATCGCCATGATGGTCGGGGCAACCTTGCAAGCAGCGGCGCTGGGTATGCTGATGATGGTGGATGGCTTTATCGCCAGTACAGCTTTTTTAGTGGCGTATCAATTGCAGCCGCAAGTGCTGGATTACGGTGTGTTTAGCCATGTGTCTAATGAACAGGGGCATCAAGCTTTATTGGATTATTTTAAAGCCAAACCGCTGTTGAATTTGGATTTACGCTTAGGTGAAGGTTCGGGCATTGCCTTGGCTTTTCCCTTGTTGCAATCAGCGGTGTTGTTTTTAAATGAAATGGCGAGTTTTGCGGATGCAGGGGTTGAGCAGGCGATAGATTAAACAAATTTTTCAAAATAAGGTCTTATCGTTCAATCCGCCAAAAAACGTAGACCGCCGTATCCAGCTTTATGCCTTGTTTACGGATTAATACGCTTACAGTCTCGTTAATTATTTGGGTTTAAGCGACTACGTCATTGCCAATGCTTTTTCTTTTGATTATCATGCTGTCATTTGATTTCCTGGTTAGCCAGATGCTTCAGCAAGCCCGCCGCCACTAAATAGACTTAGTGTTGATAAATCGTGTCAATTGATTTGCGGCATTAAGTCATTTGGATC